>CALUXF010000053.1 GCA_944324655.1 Candidatus Avelusimicrobium aviculae | reverse complement strand
TTATCTTCCTTACCGGTGAAACCTTTACCGAACCCCCAGCCTAGCTGGGGGTTTTCACAACATACAAAAACCCCGGCTGAAAGCCGGGGTTTAAATACAGCCAGCAAAGCTATCTATCCCTATATGGGATAAAAACCACCTGAGTGCGGCGCAAATCCCGGGCATTGGCTACAATTTTATAGGTGTCTTGGGATACGCCTATACGAAAACCCCGGCGGTCCAGCGTGGATTGGATATCCCGCTGAAACTGCACCGGATCGCCGGACAAAAGCACCAAACGCTGCAAATCATTGGTAAAATAACCATACAGCCCGTGATGAATTTCCTGCAGTAAAGACAAATCTTCCAATGTCTTTTCCGCGCGGTACACATAAGAACGCTGCAACAAAGACCCTTGGGCAAACAGTTGATGGTATACCATCCAACCCAACAAACAAACCAGCCCCGCCCCCACCATACCAATGGCTACCGTTTCTCCCGTTCCTTTAGGGCGCAGGCGCACCACCACGCTGTGAGCCATAAAATCATGCAAGGTGCGTTTTCTTTCTTCAAAAAAGGCAAGGAAAAAGCCTAAAAACAAAATAGCCGCGCTGATGATGTATCCTATTGCGCGCACAATCGCCCGAAAGAAACCGATAGGGCTCTCCGGGTCACTGGCCGAGGCAACCGCTATCCCCATTAATTTTTTCCCCAGCGTAACCCGCCCTCCGCAGGAAAAAATTCCCTCATACAAAACAAATACAGCCAACAGTAAAGCCTCTATTACCAGCAACTGGGAAAACGTTTCCATATTACGGCCCAGCGTATTCATTAAAATGAATTGCCCCGGTATCATAATGATGGAAACATCCACCAACAAAGCGATAAAGCGTTCAGAAAAAGAGGCATATTCTACGCCTGAAGATTCCGCCCGCACCGTAGGAATAGGCGCTGAGGAAGCGTCTTCCTGCGCGAAAATATTAATTCTGGTTTCTGGTATATTATCAGGCATAAACACCCCTTTATAAAAACCTTTTAAGTTTTATTTATTATAACAAGTTTTTATCCGTACGCACAGAAAAAAGGCGCCCGAAAGGCGCCTTTTATAAATTTTACTGAAGTATGTTTACGCGGCTATCCCCAACGAGGAGAACAATACATACAGCAAGAACACGCACACCACAATAGCCACGCTCATCACCACCCCGTGTTTCCAGGGGGTAATATCCACCACCTGCAGGTCTTTGCTGTCATCATATTTATTGGAGGAGGGCCAAAAGATGCCCGTCACGTACATAAATACAATGCTGATGACAAACAAAATAGCCATAATATGCAGGAAATGCAGGCTGCAAAACGCGCTCAGCCAAGAGATATGTTCTTTCCACGCCATAAAGCTAAGCTTAGCAGGCAGCTGGGTAATACCATAAGCAATAATAAAGAAAACCAGCGTTACCTTGGCCGCCCAAGCCGGCGCCCGTTTGTTTAACATACCAAAAATCATCAGCGTAAATATAGGCACGTTATAAAAACCGTTCACCATTTGCAAATAGTTAAATAAACCGCTGGGAGCCTTGGCAATAAGCGGCGCCACGCACATAGAAAACACCGCCAAACCAATCCCCACCCATTTGCCTTTGCTTACCAGTTCCGCATCCGTGGCATTGGGTTTAAAAGGTTTATATACGTTAAGCATAAACAGGGTGGAAGTGGAATTCAGCGCCGCGTTGAAAGAGCTTAATATAGCCCCAAACAATACCGCGGCAAAGAAACCTATTAAATACGTAGGCAATACCGTATTGACCAACATGGGGTAAGCCATATCCCCTACCGCCAAGGGTTTATCCATAAAAATATGGAAAGCCACTACGCCCGGTAAAATTAAATAGATGGGGCCGATCAACTTAAACACAGCGGCCAAGAGCAAACCCTTTTGTCCTTCTTTTAAGTTTTTAGCGGCCAGCGCGCGCTGGATAATGGTTTGGTTGCAACCCCAGTAGAACAGGTTTACCAAAAACATACCCGTAAACATGGTGGCAAAGGGAACCGGGTCATTCGGCCCGCCGATGGCGTTGAATTTTTCCGGGTGAGCCTGCACCACAGTGGTTAGCCCGGTAAACATATTGCCGTCACCCACGTACATAAGGGCAAATATTGGCACCATTAAACCGCCGAAAATCAAACCGACCCCGTTAAGCGTATCGGCAATGGCCATAATGCGCAGCCCGCCAAACACCGTATACAAACACCCCAGCACGCCAATAGCCACCACCACTACGATAATGGACTGCATGGCCGAAATATGGAACGTATCCATAATGTTGAAAATACCGCCCATACCAATAGCGCCGGAATACAAAACAGTGGGAAGCAAAATAAGCACATATCCCGCTAAAAACAGAAAATTGACAAACTGTTTGGTAACCGCGTCATAGCGTTCCCCAATAAAGTCCGGTATCGTGGCATACCCTTTTTTAAGGTAGCGAGGCAGAAAGAAAAACGCCACAATAACAAGCGCCAAAGAAGCGCCCAGCTCATAGCCGATGCCGGAAATGTTGAACATATATCCCTGTCCGTTCAACCCCACCATCTGCTCGGTAGACAGGTTAGTAAGCAGCAAAGACGCCGCAATAACCCACCCGGTTAAACCTCTTCCTGCCAAAAAATACCCTTCGGAAGAAGAGGTATCATTTTTACGCGTCAGGTAATAAGACAACCCTAACACCAACGCGGTAAACCCTACGAAAGAAGAGACGGTCAACAACATGGTTTCCTCCGCTTAAACAACCAGCATTTAATAATTTAGTGATTTTACAACGCCGAACGGCTTTTGCTGCGCGCTCTACCCAAGGCCGGCGTAACACCTCTTGATAAAACGCTTCTTAACGGCTATACTCTTTTTATATCGGTGTGTCTAAAAAATATTGTAAATATAAAAGCAAAGAACGTCAACTAAAATCAGGGAGTAACTATGATCAGCGGGTGCTTAATGGGAATTATGCTGGCTGTTATTGCCGCCTTTGCGGTAGCCTATCTTAAATTTAAATCGTTGGATAAAGCAGTAAAAACCGCTTGGCTTCGTTTAGACGGCAGGCTAAAAGACCGCGCGCAATATATTTCCCCCGTTGCCCTGCAGGCCGCCAATATGCCGGACATACAGCGTCCTTTTGTATACCATCTGCAGGCTTTAAAAGACGAATGCCAACACTCAACCGCTATCGCGCGCCGCGCGGCGTATGAAACGGAAGTCACCCAAAAATTCAAAACCGTATTTTCCGCCGCCCGCAAATATCCGCAGCTGCAGCAAGACGAACATTTTTTAAAACTTCAAACCGCCGTCACCCGGGCACAAGCCCGCTTAAAAAAAGCCAAAACACGCTATAACAGCGCCGTACAGCAGTATAACACGCTAACCAGCACCATTCCGTTAAACTTGCTTGCCCAAGCGTTGGAATTTCCCAAGCACGAATATTTTTCTTTGGAAAAATAAGTTTCCATTATGAAACTCCCCGGGCTTACGCCCGGGGTTTCTTTCTATACGAACAATTTCATTGTTCGCCCCAAATCTTCTTTT
>CALUXF010000052.1 GCA_944324655.1 Candidatus Avelusimicrobium aviculae | reverse complement strand
ATGAAGATTTGGGGATACACACTCCATCCCTCGGGCTTACGCCCGGGGTTTATTGTGAGCAGTAGTTATAAAAACCCGCCGCTAAAGGCGGCGGGTTTTGGGTTTTAGTAAACTTTTTTAAGCGTCAATACGCCGTCCTCAAAAAACCATTCTTCTATTAAATCACCGTTTTCGCCGAATTTCTTGGTAACGCCGTGCGGTTTTCCGTCTTTGTGGGGGGAAATTAACGCAATGGTGCCATTGGGGTGGTAGACAATTTTATCCCCAATGATTTTATCGTTTTTATAGGTACACTCAGAGCGCAAATCCCCGTCTTGCGTATAAATTTTGCTGATGCCGTTTAAATAACCTTTTTGGTATTCGGATACTTCCAAAATTTTGCCGGTAGGATAATATTTAATTTGTTTGCCGTCTTGAATATCATTGACGTAAGAAAATTCTTTATATAATTTACCGGTGGGATTGTATACGCGGGCTTTTCCTTGCAGGAGGCCGTTTTCGTAATATTTTTCAATATTTACTTTGCCGTTATCAAAGTAAATTTTACATTTGCCGTTGCGTTGGCCGTTTTTAAATTCACATTCAAAATATAACTTACCGTTTTCAAAAAATTCTTTTACGGTGCCGTCCGGCATGGTGCCTTCGTGTTTTTGAATATCTAAATTTTTATCCAAGGTTTCACGGTATACTTCTTTACCGTCAATGGAATAAGTACGTATAAACCCCACGTGAAGCGGGTCATTAATGCTGCTTGTTTTTCTGATAATGTCTACCATAGTTTAAACCTCCGACAGTTTCCTCGCGGCGGCAAAACCGCTGCTCCAGGCAAAATGTAAATTAAATCCACCGCTGGCGCCGTCTACATCCAGCAATTCCCCGGTAATGAATACTCCCGGGCATTTAAGTGACTCAAATGTATTATAGTTTATTTCGCTTGTATTTACACCCCCGCTTGCGGCCATGGCTTCCTGCCAAGGCCGGGCGGACGCAATATGAAACGTCCATTTTTGCAAAGTATTTACCGCATTTTGCCATGTTCCGGGCGTCCAGTCTTTTACTGGAATATTTTTACGTATGCCGGCAAAATCAATCAGCAAATTGGCAATGTTCTCATGTAGTAAACCGGCAAAAAAATCTTTGGCGCGGCGTTTTCCAAACGTTTCCTTGCGCCGCTGCATAAAGGCGCTGAAATCGGCATAACCGGCAAAAAAATTAATATCCAGCTCTACGGGGCCTTTGGGTAAATTGCGGCTTACTTCTGAGCTTATATTAATAACGGCCGGGCCGCTTACGCCGTAGTTGGTAAACAATATTTCCCCTTGGCTGTGGGCCAGCGCTTGGTTTTGCCGGCGCGCGGTGAGGGCCGCCTGCGCACGGATGCCCTGCAAGCGGGCGATGGCTTTTTCTTGTACATTTAAAGCGCATAGCGCCGCCGCGGGCGGGATAATGCTGTGCCCTAAATTTTGGGCCAATTGATACCCGCTTTGCGTTCCGGTTAATTGCGGATAGGCGCAGGAACCGCATGCCAGAACCACTTTGTTTGCTTTAAATAAATCTCCCTTTTGGGTATATAAAATAAATGGTTTTCCTTTTTTTATGCGGGTAACTTCCTGCCCGGTTAAAAGTTCCGCCCCGGCTTCTGAAACGGCCAGTTTCAGCGGCTCTAAAACGGCGGTGGATTTGCCGGTGGCGGGGAAGAAACGTCCGTTTTCCTCTTCTCTTAAGGCAATTCCCAACGCCTCAAAATAATTTTTGCATTTTTCAAACGGAAAAACCGTTAACGCTTGCTCTATTAACTTTTGCGGGGCGTGGTAGTGCTTTGGGGAAACAAAGCGGTTGGTTATATTGCAGCGGCCGTTTCCGCTGGCTAAAATTTTACGCCCGGGTTGGGCGTCTTTTTCCAGCAGAAGCGCTTTTTTACCGGCGCGCGCGCATTCCAGCGCGCAAATAAGGCCGCTGGCGCCCGCTCCCACAATAATTACGTCGTAAATAGGCAAATTGTTCATGATTATACAGTTTAGCAAAAATCTCCCGAATCAGGCACGTCTTGACACCCCAAAGCATAAGTATATACTATAAATAAAATAGTATTTTTCAAGGAGAATTTTATGTATTTATCACGTTTGGGCGGGGTTTTGATATTGTTGGCGATTTCTGTTTGCGCGGGAGCTTATACGGTGGGCGGAATGAACCGCCCCACGTTTGATACTGCCCCGCAGGGAAATGTTCGCCCGGGTACGCAGCCTTCCGGTGCGGCTCGCCCGTCCACCTCTTCTACGGGGGAAATCCGCCCCACCACCCAGCCGGGTAACAGTATGGGCCGTTTTACCGAACCCACCGGGCCCGTCCGCCCCACTACTCCGGAAGGATTAAGCTCGCAGCGTTTTACTCCGCCTACCGGGCCGGTGCGCCCGGGGCTGGATTCCGCGGCCAGCGCCATGCAGGAAGCTTTTAGCTTAGCCCCTGAACCCTCTAACAAATCGACCACGTCCGAGCCTGCCTCCGCCGTGAAACCGGCCGAAGGCGCCTCTGCCGGGGGAATACAAGCCGCAAAATTAGGTGGAGGGGAAGAAGGCATGGGCGGTATGACGGCGGCCCAGCAGGCCGAGCGTGAAAAGGTGGCAAAAAATTCTGAAGCCGCCGCCGCTTTGGATAAGGCGCGGGATCAAAAAGCCATGGAGGCGGACGCCATGTCTAAAATACAAGGCGCTGTTGACGCTTTAAACAGTAAAAATAATATTTTACAGCAAAAAGCCAAAGAAGCGAAGAAATAGTATTTGGCAAATTGTCAAAATAAGACAAGAAATTTTTGCACGTTACTCAAAACTTTTGTAAAATAAATGTACGCCACTGTTATGCGGGCGTGGTTCAATGGTAGAACGGAAGCTTCCCAAGCTTTAGACGAGGGTTCGATTCCCTTCGCCCGCTTTTAAAGGATTTTATGGAAAACGAAAACTTTGATTTAGATCAAAAACCTGCTGCCGCTAATAAAGATTTGTGGCTTTTCCTTATCATTATAGATATTGTTTGTTTGTGTGTGTTCGGATTTTTCTTATATAAAAATTTGTCTGCCCGTTTTTTCTCTCCGGCGGACGGAACTTTGGCCTCTTTGCCCGCCCAAGAAGAACAAGCCGCGGCTGATGATGGGAAAGTTTTAACCTTGGAAGAAGAAGTGGTCTCTTCCGTAAAAGAGCAGGAAGCTCCCGTCAATAATCCTGCCAAAGAACCGGTTGAAGAAGAACCGGTTGCGGTTGAGAAGCCTGCCGCAGCGCAAACCCCGGAAAAAGCAAAGAAAGAAAGCGTTATTGTGCGGCCCAATCCCAAAAGCAGCAAATACCGCCGGGTGACGTTCCGTTATTACGGGGAAGGGAAAAAAGTATCTATTGTAAGCGGATTTACAATGGCAAAACCCCAAGCTTTGCGTAAGAAAAAAGATTATTGGGAAACCACCCTTTCCATTGCGCCCGGCCGTTACCGCTTCTTGTATATTGTGGACGGCGTAAACACGCCGGATCCGTACAGCCCGGAAGAAGACGGACGCAGCGTGGTTGTAGTAGAATAAATTTTCAGTTACATTTCAACACCCCGGTAAATTTTACCGGGGTGTTTTTATAACTACTGCTCACAATAAACCCCGGGCGTAAGCCCGAGGGATGGAGTGTGTATCCCCAAATCTTCATA
>CALUXF010000051.1 GCA_944324655.1 Candidatus Avelusimicrobium aviculae | reverse complement strand
ATCTTCTCATAATAGTTGTTATATCGTAGGCTACCAATCTATAATACTATCCACAATGGCTCTTTGTTCTAGACTTGTTTTTCGAAGATAAATGCGTGTAGTTTCGATGCTTTCATGTCCCATAAGATCTGCAAGTAGGGAGATATCATTATATTTTGCTAAAAAATTTTTGGCAAAACGATGTCTAAAAGAATGAGGATAAACTACTTTTGTATTAATTTTATATCTTAAGGCTAGTTGTTTTAGTTGGCTAGATATTCCTCTGGGAGTAATTCTGTCTCCAAATCGATTTCGAAAAATAAATCCAGAAGAGAGAGCTTGTTCCTTTAGCCATAAGAGGGCCTCTTGTTGTAGTCTGATAGGAATATAAATTCGTCTTATTTTCCCTCCTTTAGAATACAAATCTAAATATCCTAATTGTATGTGTTCAGCTTTGATTTGAATTAACTCGCTGACGCGGGCTCCTGTCGCGGCTAAAAAACGTATTACGAAATACCAAAATAGATTATATTTTTTAAGTTTCTTCTTGAAGTATTCATAATCTGCTTCGCTAATAACATTTTCCAAAAAGTTTTTCGTTTGTACTTTTACGCAGCTTAGTTTTAGCTGTTTTTTATTTATAAACTCGAGGTAGCAATTAATCCCACGGATTCTTAAATTAATAGTGTTGGCAGTATACTTGTCTAAAAGGAAACTTTTAAATTTTTGTAAATTTTGTTTATTAAAACGTTTGTGATATATTTTGTTAAATAATTTTAACGTATATAAATACGAATTGATCGTGTTAAATGCTAGGTTTTTATTAGTGAGATATTGTGCAAAAGAAGTGTTCATAAGTCCTCCCTATAATTAATAAATTCCTTGTATATATTGTGATAATTTGTTATTGCAACTGCCTAGCGCCTAGCAAAGAGAACGTTTGAATATGTCTTGACTTCTCTCCCTATAGTAAGCGTATATGTAGGTACGTTAAAACTATAGGGAGGAAGTATGACCAAACATAACACTAAAAAGGCTTCTCAAAAAGCCACTGCCTTAAAGAAAAAAGCAACCATATTCTTGTCTAAGAACAAGAAAAATCCCGTTCCGCACGATTTGGGAACGGAAACCAAAGCCGGTCAATCCATTTTGCACGCAAAACCCCTTCCGGATAATCAGCCTGCCCTTGCTCCCACCCCGGTGCAAAAACTAATAGTCCCTTCCACAAATGACCTGCGAGAAATTGCCAATACCGTAAACCCCTTGGCTCAGCTCATGCGTAAAAATAAGTATCGGGCCGAAAAGCGCTCCGCAGAGAACAAAAAGTCCCTACGAGATGTCCGCCTGCCACTGGCAGGGGCCGTGTTGGAAAAGAAATATAAAGGGCGGGAAATAGCCGTCAAGGTCTTGGAAATTGGATTTGAGTATAACGGCAAATACTATAAAAGCCTTTCCGCGGTCGCCTGTGCTATTACCGGGCAGCATATCAGCGGGTATCACTTCTTTGGTTTATGAGTGAAATTATCCGCCCGCTGTATTGTGCCGTCTATACGCGCAAATCCACCAGTGAGGGGCTGGAGCAGGACTTTAACTCCTTGGATGCCCAGCGCGAGGCCTGCATGGCCTATATCGCCAGCCAACGCGGGGAGGGGTGGCACCCCCTTAATACCCATTATGATGACGGCGGCTTTACCGGTGCCAACACGGACAGGCCCGGCCTTCAGCAGTTAATCCGGGATATTAAACAAGGATTAGTGAACTGTGTAGTAGTGTATAAAGTGGACCGCCTGTCCCGCTCCCTCCTGGATTTTTCCCAGATTCTGGAATTTTTTGATAAACATTCCGTATCGTTTGTATCCGTTACGCAGAACTTTAATACCAAAACCTCTATGGGCCGTTTGACGCTTAATATATTGCTGTCCTTTGCCCAGTTTGAACGGGAAATTATCGGGGAGCGTACGCGGGACAAAATGGCGGCCTCCCGCATGAAAGGGAAATTTGTGGGAGGCCTCATCCCGTTTGGTTATCGGTTGGATAGAGAACGGCATTTGCTAGTGCCAAATCCACCGTATGACGAGCAGGTACGGTTTATTTTTGAAAGTGTTTTGCGGGAGGAAAATGTTTCCAAAGTATTGAATGTTTTGAATGCAAAAGGTATCGGACTTCCGGAACGCAAGCTGCGCCATGGAGGAGTATGGCAGGCCCGCCCCATATCCCGTGCCCATTTATACCGCATTATCCATAACCCCACCTATATCGGCCAAGTGCTTTATAAAGGGAAAATATACGAAGGCGAACACGAAGGTATTATTTCGCGGGAAACATATGATAAGGTACAGGAGTTGTTGCGTTCCCGTCTCATCAACCACGGTTTTACCCGCAAACGTATACCCGGGCTTTTACGGGGCCTCCTCTACTGTAAGGAGTGTGGCTCAGATATGGTCCCGGTGTATGCTAAGAAAAATGGAATAAAACATTTTTATTATATCTGCCACCGTTGCCAGAAGGAGGGGTATGGCTCTTGCCCTACCAGAACGGTGCGCCAGCCCGAGTTTAATGAGGCGGTTTTGAAACAGTTGGTAGAACGCGGGTTAATCAATAGGGCGGAACTGGAACAGCAGGAATTAGAGCAACAAACGGAAACGCTGTCCCAAGTGGTGCGGCGGATTACTTACACATACCAAGGGGAAAATATAGAGGTTTTGCTCCCCAACGGGGTAAGTTTTGCATTCCACGCGGCGGTAAAACCCAATTATGTGCGGCGCACCAAACGGGTAAACACCAACTCCCAAACACCCAAAATAGACAAAAAGACGTATTATAAAGCACTTGCCTTGCAGATACGGGAATATATGCGCGTGAATAACCTTTCTCAGCGGGAATGTGCCACGGCCCTTGGTATGAGCCCTGCCCGCGTGAGCCAGATTCTCGCTTTACTTTGAATTAGGTTTGACTTGTGGAGGAATACAGAATATTTGATGCTCAGCTAAGGATTGTCTTAATTCTTCTTTTTCAAAACCTTCTAGATTTATATTGATTAGTTTTAAATTTAAATGTTGTTCCAAAAACGCAATATCATCCAGTACTATTAACATGCTGTTAATAGCATCATCAATATCCAGTTGTAAATTGCACAAATTATTTGGAAGAACAGATAACAACCCCTGCAAATTTTTGGGCCCTTCTTTCAAGCTTTCATTGAAGAAATTAAGTTTTGCATACACATGGAGTATATAAGTTTTTGCTTGCAAGATATTAGCTATAAAAGTATGACGGGTCTCACTTAATAGAGCATAGTCTTGTGGTTCAAATTTGGAATAAGTGTCATAAAAGGCAATTCCTGCAAAAAGGTGTTTTTTGTCTTCGCTAGTGATGTTGTTATAATTTTGCATATGCTTTCTTTTGGATATAACATTGTTGCGAAACATTAGGAAATCTTTTATGGCGTAAATAAATAAAGACCGCAGATAAATTAGTTTGCTTTCGTTCTGTTTCTTTTCGGCTATTTTCTCTGCTCGGTATGACCCAAAAAACCAAGTTAACCATAAAATTAATAGTGGAATGATAATGGCACCGCAGGCTGGAATAATAATTTCGCTCCAGCCTTGCCCAGTAGTAAAAAGAGTTTTAATTAAGTTAATCATATTCCTCATCATACAAAATTAAATTCTGGGCAGTTAAATGAAGGGCAAAAGGAGACAAAGATACCTTTTGCCCTTGCTTTTGGCCCCAAAATGCGCCGTAGGAAAAAGTATCCGTTTGCCTCAGAAAGGCCCAAAACAAAAAATCCCCGACGATAGCCGGGGATAAATAAGCTAAAAAGGCATTAAAAAATCCCATCCAAAGTTCGATGGGAGTAAATATGGGGTGGATGACGAGATTTGAACCCGCGACCTCCGGTTCCACAGACCGGCGCTCTAACCAGCTGAGCTACAT
>CALUXF010000050.1 GCA_944324655.1 Candidatus Avelusimicrobium aviculae | reverse complement strand
TTTTTATCTTCCTTACCGGTGAAACCTTTACCGAACCCCCAGCCTAGCTGGGGGTTTTCACAACATACAAAAACCCCCGCCTAAACAGGCGGGGGCGCCCATATAAGACAATATAAAAGAAACTAGTCTTCCCGCACAATGCGGTTGGTTTTACCGGATTTATGCAACTCTCTGGGGAAGCCTTCGTATTCCACTTTCCCCCAGCTGTGGGCGCTGGCGGTTAATTCTTCCGAGGCGCGGCAAGAAATATCGCCCCACCCATAAGCCGAAGCGGTAACAAACTGGGCACGCAAATCACCCGCGTCAATATCTTCACGGCTGCGGTTTTCCAGTTCCACTTTATCGGCTACACCGCTAAATTCCAACTCGGCATGTCCGCTGGAGCGGGCAATTAACGTATTGGCTTTTAAAATGCGCTCCACAGACACGTCAGCCCGTCCGGAAGCGTTCACTAAAATGTTTCCAGCCTCCACCCGTTTTAAGCTTACTTCCGCGCGGTCAGAAGCTTCTATTTCCAAGTCTTGCGTTATGAGCCCGCGGGGAATTTCCACTTCCCCTTTATCTGACGCTACAATTTTGGAAAGCTCCGGCCCGGTTACCCGCACCTGCAAATCTTTACGCCCGCGGATAATAACCGGCTGGTCAAAACCAATATAAAGGGCCCCTTTATTCACATTGACGCGCACTAATTTCACCAAGTTTTCGGAACCGTAAATCCGGGCAGATACCTCTTCCTGCTGATCAAAAACCACATCAATATCTCCGTTTACCACTAATGTATTAAAAGGTTGCGCAATTTCCGCTTCCGTGGAAATATAATCCTGGCTAGCGCGTATTTTTAACGTATCGGACGCAAAAACCACAGCCGCGGCCAACACAACCCCCATCATGCTTAACAGTATTTTTTTATACATGCTTTTCTCCTTATTTGAGTATCCGCCCCGCAAGCGGCGCGGATATATATTGTAACAAAACACATCCTTTATGAAAAGTATTATTAAGATTTTTCTTATTTTGAGCCAGTTTTCTGCCCCCTTATTCTCTGGTAAAAATATGGCCCGCCATTTCCGGCGGGCCACATAAAAACATACATCAAAAATTACTTCAGAACTGCAGCATTTTTACATAATCTTTTAAGCGTTTGTTAATCTCCCGCTTAGTCAGGGAGGCAAGCCGCGTAACGCTGAAGGATTCTATCGTAAAAGAGGCCATCACGTTGCCAATCATCATGGCCCGTTTTATTTCAAGCGGGTTATCCCAATTTTTTACGCTGGCCAAATAGCCGGTAAACCCGCCGCCAAAGGTGTCTCCCGCGCCGGTGGTGTCATGCACGTGCTGCAAAATAAACGGGGGCAGCTGCGCCGTGCATTTTTTGCTTACCAGCATGGAACCGTTGGACCCCAGCTTAATAATGACGTACTTTACGCCTTGTTTTAAAAGCCATTTGCCGGCTTGAAGCAAGTTATATTCCCCGGTAAGCAGCCGGGCTTCCGTCTCGTTTAAAAACAAAATATCTATCTTCTTTACTACTTTAAGCAAGTCCTTCTTTTTGGAAGAGATCCAATAATTCATGGTGTCGCACGCAATAAAACGGGGTTTTTTTACCTGTTTTAATACGGAAAGCTGCTGCACCGGGTCAATATTAGCCAAAAACACGGCGGAAGCGTTTTTTTGTTTTTCCGTTAAACGGGGCTCAAAATCTTGAAAGACGTTCAAATCCGTAAATTTGGTAATGGCGGTATTAAAGTCTTTATCATACTCCCCGCCCCAGTGGAAAGTTTTGCCTTCTTTTACCTGCAGGCCAGACAAATCCACCTTCCGGCGCACAAAAGGCTGGCGGTACTCGGAAGTAAAATCCGTACCTACCACGGCCACAATAGAGGGCTTGGCAAAATAACTGGCGCACAGGGAGGAATAACTGGCCGCTCCGCCCAGCACGCACCGGGCGTGGCCGTTGGCATTTTCCACTGTGTCAAAAGCAACAGAACCTACAACCAATACATCGTTATTCACAAGAAATCCTATTTCAAATAAGTTTTAATTTCCACTTCATTATTGAACTGGTCAAAAAACGCTTGTTGGGCCGTTTCCATTTTGGTATCCAACAAGGCGGAAGCAAATTCCTCTTTATTTTTTTCAAAATCTTTCATATTCCCGTTTTGTATTTTATAGGAATATTTTATTTCTTCCGGAGTCAGTTTATAATGGGAATACAATACCCCGCGGAAACGGTCCGCCAGTTTGGTTTTGCGCAGCTGGGACTCAAACTCGGCAGGCGTCATGCCCAAAGAATGCTTTAACGCATATTCATACGCGATGCGGTTAAACTGCCCGCCGGCGTTAAATTGCGGGGCGGTTTGGATATCGTAAGCGATTTCATAATCCGCCACGTGCAGGCCGATGTTCTGCGCGGCTTGGTTTAATACTTCTTCGCTAATCAAGGCGGACAGCGTCTGTTGCGTAATGAACTTCATCAGGTTTTCATCTACGTCCACCCCTTGGTTGCGCAGCATGCTGGCGCGGTCTTCCGACATTTTATAAAGGGTGCGGTAAGAAATATCCGTTCCGCCCACGCTGGCGGCCGTGGTGCTAAAAGCGCCCTGGCGGTAAGAATCCAGCCCTAAATAAACAATACTTCCTATAAAAAAGGCCAAGGTGATAATTAAAATGCTTTTTTTATACTTGATTAGAAAAGATATCATGTTTTTGCACGCTCCGGTATTTATTTTTTAGGCAAGGAGTCCGTTTCGGAAATTTCCTCTTCCCCGCCAATGGCGCAATGTCCCTCAATGCGGGCGCCTTCTTCCACAATCATTTTTTTGGCGCGGATGTCTCCCTTAATGCGGGATTTGGCCAACACTTCCAACATATCCGCGCAAATGTTTCCTTCAATTTCCCCGCCGCATACTACCACTTGGGCGGTAACGTCCCCGGCAATGCGTCCGCCGTCACCCACAATGACGTGGCGGGCGTTATCCACCGCGCCTTCCAGGCGTCCGTCCACGCGCAGGGAACCCTGCACGCTAAGCGTACCCTGGAAATAACATTCGGCGCTGACGATGGAAAAATGTTCGCCGGATTCAAAATCGGAATCTTTCTTTAAAAAACCCATATAATCCTCCTAAAATTATTTAAAATAGTTGCGCGGATTGACAGGCTGCCCGTCTTTCCACACCTCATAATGCAGGTGCGTCCCCGTGGAACGCCCGCTGGAACCCATGGTGGCAATGGTCTGCCCGCGTTTTACCACGTCACCCGCTTTTACGCGAATACCCGTTGTATGCGCATACAAAGTGGAATAACCAAACCCATGGTCCACCAACACGGCCTGCCCATAACCGTTTACCCAGCCCGTATGGCGCACCACGCCGTCCGCGGTGACCATGATGGGGCTGTCCGGCTTGCCGGCAAAATCCAACCCGTTGTGGCGTTTGGTGCTGCGGCGGCCAAACGGATCCAACCGATACCCAAAGCCGGAACTGATACGCGCCGTAGACGGGCGTATAGACGGCGTGGAGTGAAGCCCTTCGCGCGCGTTGGCGTAATACCAGGCAATTTCCTGAAAGGCGGCCAAACGGGTTTGGGCGGTGTCTTCAATCTCGTCTATATACTGTTCAAATTCCGCCGTGTCAAAATCTTTCAAATCTTTGCCGAACATGGCGTGGGCGCGGGCATCCGCTTTTTCTTGCTTTTCTTCCCACCCTTTAGGCATATTAACAAATTTTCCGCCCGGCATACCTAACATTTGCCGCATTTGGGATTCCGTTTTACGGGTTAAATCCAAATATTTGCGTCCGCGTTCCAATTCGTCGGAAATAAGCTGCATTTTTACGCGCATGAGGCGGTTGTCCGCCTTAGTAATGTTATAGTCGTAGGCGCGGATGAAAAAGAATATGCCAATCCCCGTTACCGTTACCCACAAAGCAAACGCAAACACAACGGTAATGACGCGCACTTTAAATTTTTTGGACGAGCCAAAGCGCGGCATGATTAATATATCCACCCGCTCACCCAGCCAACGCCCCAACGAATTGATTATTTTATCCATCTTTTGTATTCTATCATATACAGAGCGGGAGGTGTGTTTCCCGTTTCAAGTTTACCTGTAAGGACATTTACGATGAAAAAATTCT
This sequence comes from Candidatus Avelusimicrobium aviculae, assembly GCA_944324655.1. GTDB lineage: Bacteria > Elusimicrobiota > Elusimicrobia > Elusimicrobiales > Elusimicrobiaceae > Avelusimicrobium > Avelusimicrobium aviculae. The sequence continues at coordinate 551 of CALUXF010000050.1, read as the reverse complement.
TTTTCCCGTTGGTGCTGGCTTTGTTTGCGGCCGCCTGCCTGCAAGAACTGCCCCAAGCGCCTAAATTAGAAATAGAACTGCCCGTGGCCGGAAGTGAAGAAATATGGAAAGCCTCCGAACAAGAAGGCAAACCTGTGCTTATTTCTTTCATGGGTACCTGGTGCCCTTGGTGCAAACGCTCTTTGCCGGCGCTGGACGCGGCGGCCCAAGCGTTTGAAGGCAAAGCCGTAGTAGTAGGCGCGTTTGCGGACGCGGATGAAGACGCCGTACTGGAAGTGGTAAAAGAACACGGAATGAAAACCAAAGCCTTATATAATGCCCGCCAAGCGGCGCAAAATATGGGCGTATCCGGATTTCCGCACATCATGTTGTTTGACAAAAAACACCGTTTAGTAAAAGTATGGAACGGGTACGGGCCGGACTTGGAAGTTCAGTTTCAGGAAGAATTATCCAAAGTGACGGACTAAAGATTACCAAATAAATATCCCCCGGCGTAGCCGGGGGTTTTGCATTTGCGGGCATAGCCCTTCTTTACCAGCTCCTACAAATGT
>CALUXF010000049.1 GCA_944324655.1 Candidatus Avelusimicrobium aviculae | reverse complement strand
GAACCCCCCGGTTTAACTAAACCGAGGGGTTCATCTTGACGTCTCCATTATTACCTTCCTTCTCTTTTGGTTAGCGCCTCTTAAACATAAGGACTTACCGTTACTTTTCATTTGCCCCATTGGCCGAACCAATACATCAACCAATTGTCAGGCAAATAACCGTCAACCGCTTTACTACCGGTGCCGCCTACTTCACGGTGAAGCATATGTAACCCACCGCTCCTTCGGCTGAGCACGGATACAACCAACTACATCCGTTACGTATTTCAAGCTCCCGTTCACCCGGTACGGACGGCCGCCCGGCGGGCACAACGTCCAACAACTATTATCATTACAGTTTCCGCTTTACAACTTCCGCTATCGGCTTTCCCGACACCGAACCTGCAACCACGTAACTGCCATAACAACTGCCTTTCGCCGCTTGAAATGCGTCCCGTACAGCCAAGCACTTCACAGTTTCTCGCATTTCCGCTTGTAACAGCCTTATGCCCAAGAAAAACGCCATGGGCTTTACTTCATACTTACAGTATAATAAAAAAAGAAAAAAAATCAAGGGGTATTTTAAAAGCCCAAATTTAAATTTCTGCGACGTAAATTTTTATAATTTCCGACGTAAAAAATATTAAAAAACCCGGCTGAAGCCGGGCATGTAGGAAGTTTTACCACAGCCGGTAAGAACGGCCTTGCAGGGCTTGGCGGTCAAACTGTGGGTCTGAATAAACAAATTCTACGGTTTTAGAGGTTGGATTGACTATCAGGAAAATAGGATCTTGTGCCTTGGAATCCGGGTTTACTAAACGGAAAAACACCGTTCCATTTTCATAATGCAGCGCTTCCTGCGGCAAATAATGGGAATTAAAATCTTTTACCGTATGGGGTGAAGATAAAAAATGATGCAAATATTCAAAATCGCTTTGCGTTAAATTAGGCCCCAAATCCGCCGCGAATTGCACGGTAAAAACATAATCTTTAAATATCGGGTTTTCGTTTAACGCGGCGTTTAACTGCCGGGCGCGGTTTAAAAATAAATCCGCCTGCGAAGATATAGACACCTGTTTTTGCAATTTGCGGTAAACCTCGGCAAAAGAGGGCCTTTTATGCTGCGTGTTAAAGACGGATTTTATCTTATATATAAAATCCGCGGACTGGGTTTCTTCCATAATGGATTGGGCCCAGGGGAACCACTCCAATTCTTGTTGCCCCGCCTGCAGGGCGAAAGGAAAAAAAAGCGCCGTAACCGGCACTAGAAAGATAAAGATTTTTTTCATAATTTTTGTAGTATTTATACATTATAAAAAGTTTAAAATCCCGACGACAGGGCCCTTAGACCTATATGATAAATAGGTCCTTTGGCCTTTTGCGTTTTAACAATAAAAAACCGCTTGGCTATAACAGCCAAGCGGTTTTAAAGAATACAAGCTTTTTTACAGTTTGGTAATGTCCACCACGGTTTGCGTTAAATAGCGGCGCACCCGGGCTAACAAGGCCAAGCGGTTGTTGCGTATGGCCGGTTCCGGCGCGTTTACCATTACGTCCGTAAAAAACCGCTCCAACGGCTCTTTAAAGGAAGCGTAGGTTTTTAGCACAGACAGGTAATCGTCAGTCGTTTTGGCGGTGTTTACGCGGCAGCCTAAAGAAGAGTCTACCTCGTGGATTTGGTTGTACAAATCTTTTTCCGCGGGCAGCTCCAGCAGGCTTTCGGTTACGGTTTCGCTTACGTCCGGCGATTTTTTAAGGATGTTGCAAACCCGTTTGGCGGGTTCCAACACGGAAGCGAACTCTTCCCCGTTTTTGACCGTTTCCAACGCGCTTACCAAAGCTTCCACTTGGGGAAGCGGCAATTCATACCAGTTGGTTACCGCGTTGATGATGCCGGCGGCATGGCCGCGCTGTTCCAGTACCAGCGCTAAACGCTGAAATAAGAAACCCGGCAGTTGGCTTAAGCCTTTATCCGGCGTGTTTTGCGGATATTCTTTAGCGGCGGCTTCCACCAATTCTTTTAAGCTTACGTTTAGGCCTTTTTCCAGCAGAATGCGCACCACGGCAAACGCTTGGCGGCGCAGGGCGAAGGGGTCTTCGCTGCCGCTGGGAATTTGGCCTATTAAAAAGTTGCCGCATAAGGTGTCTATTTTACCGGCTAAAGCCACCAAGTTGCCTTCCAGCGTGGCGGGCAGGGGGGAAGAAGACGTAAGCGGCAGATAAAAATCCCGCATGGCGGCGGCTTCCTGCTTTTTGCCCAAGAGGGCTGCGTATTCTCCGCCCATATAGCCTTGCAATTCCGGGAATTCATACACCACGTGGCTGGTTAAATCCGCGTACGCGTGCAAAGCGGCGTATTGCACCGCCGGGCGCAGGGCTGTGTTTTGGGTTTTGTCACACAACCAAAGGGCCAATTTTTCCGTGCGAGAGGCTTTGTCCAGCATGGAGCCCAGGCCTTCCAAAAACAGCACTTGGGATAGTTTCTGCTGGAAATGTTCCAAGCCTTCCTTTTTATCGTTCTCAAAGAAGAATACGGCGTCGGCCAAGCGGGCGGACATGACTTTTTTAAACCCGTCGCGCACTTCGTTTTGGTTGACGGAAATTCCGTCCCGCACGGCGATAAAGTACGGCTGTATTTCTCCCTTGTCATTTAACACGGGGAACATTTTAATTTGTTTCTTAAGCACCGTGGTAATAAGTTCTTTGGGCAGGGTTAAAAATTTAAGGTCAAAATCTCCGCCAACGGCTACCGGGTGTTCGGTAAAATAAACGGTTTCTTTAATCAGGTCTTCGTCTAAATCCGCCTTGTAGCCGCGCACGGCCGCTTCCGCGCTGACGGTTTTTATCAGCGCTTCCCGCCGTTCCTGCGGCAGCACCAAAATAGGCTGCGGCTGGTTCTTAAGCAGGTCCACATAAGCCTGTTTGTCTGCGCTTTCCACTTTAATGGGTTTGCGCCCAAAAGAAGAAAGCGGGTAGGTGTAGCGGTTGGATTGTACGCCCGCTACGGTAAATTTAATTACTTTATCGCCGTATAAACCAATCAGGCTTCTAATCGGGCGGCCGTAGCGCAGGCCGCTTTCTTCCCACACCATGTTTTTGGCAAATTCCAGCCCGGTTACGATGCGGGTGAAAATTTCCGGAAGCAGTTTGGGGGTTTTCTCTCCTTTTATTTTGATTTTGGCGTAAATAAAGGGGCCTTTGTCCGTTTCCACAATGGATAATTTTTCCGGAGCGATGCCGTTTTTCTGCGCAAACCCCGCGCTTTGGGGGGTAAACTGCCCGTTTGCGTCTTTTAATAATTTGGCGGGCGGCCCTTTTACTTCTTTTTGTACATCGGCCGATTTTTCAGCCAAGTATTCTATAAAAAGAACCAAACGGCGGTAGGTGCCGAAAGATTGTACGGACTTATACTCCAGGCGTTTTTCCTGTAAAATTTGCGCCGCCAAAGTTTCCAGTTGTTTTAATGCCGGTTCCACAAAGCGGGAAGGCAGGTGTTCGGTTCCAATTTCTAAAAGCGCGTTCATTAGGCGGCCTCCTTTTCCTGGCTGGGCTCTACGCTTTGCACATAGGCTTTTGCGCAGGCCTTGGCCAAATTGCGGATTTTGGTGATAATGTTGGTACGGTCCGACACGCTGATGGCGCCGCGGGCTTCCAGCATATTAAAATAGTTGGAAACTTTCATGGCGTCGTCGTAAGCGGGCAGGTACAGGCCTTTTTTGCAAAGGGCGTAGCATTCGTTTTCACACTCTTCAATATAGCGGCGCAGGTGGTCTATATTGCTTTCCTCAAAATAATAGTGGGAAAACTGGCGTTCGCCTTCCCAATGTACGTCGCGGTAGGTGATTTCATCATTCCAGCGGATGTCAAACACATTGTCAATTTTTTGGCAGTACATGGCAATGCGTTCCAACCCGTAAGTAATTTCTACGGTAATGGGATTTAAGGAATATCCGGCCATATTTTGGAAATAGGTGAACTGGGTAATTTCCATGCCGTCCAGCCAAATTTCCCAGCCTACGCCCGATGCGCCCAGCGTGGGGGACTGCCAATCATCCTCAATCCAGCGCACGTCGTGTTCTTTAGGGTCTAAGCCCAGGGCTTTTAAAGAATTCAAATACAATTCCTGCACGTTTTCGGGTGCGGGTTTCATAATTACCTGGTATTGGTAATATTTGCCCAGGCGGTTGGGGTTTTCGCCGTAGCGGCCGTCCGCCGGGCGGCGGCAGGGTTCTATATAGGAGCGGCGTACGGGTTTTTTGGTTAAAGACCCGAAAAAGGTTTCCGGGTTATAGGTGCCGGCTCCTTTTTCCACGTCATAGGGCTGAACAAGGACGCAGCCTTGCTTAGTCCAATATTCGTTTAAAGCGGATATCATATCCTGAAAATTCATACCGTATTTCATAAGTAATTACATTATATAAAATACAAAGGCGGCGCGCTTAATGCTTGTAAGCGTAAAATAACTATTTTTTATAAAATATAATTATGATTACCAGCGTTATTTTTGATATGGACGGCCTGCTTTTTAATACAGAGCCGCTTTATTTTGAGTGTTACAAAAAAGCGGCGGGGGAAAAAGGCCTTACTTTTCCGGAAGAACTGTTTGAAGCTTGCGTGGGCATCAGCCAGGCGGACGCGGCGCGCCTAATCCGCCACCATTTCGGCCCGGATTTTGACACCCAAGCCCTGCATGCCCGCACATACGCCCATTTTGAAAAATACCTGCAGGACGGCGCCCCCATACACTTCCGCCCCGGGGCAAAAGAAGCGGTGGAGTTTTTTCACCGCCGTGGGTTAAAACTGGCGCTGGCTTCTTCCAACATTACGCGCTGGGCGGAACACTTTTTGAAAGTGGGGGGAATACGCCACTATTTTATGGCGGTTACCACGTCCAACGATGTTACCCGCCCCAAACCGGACCCCGAGGTTTACTTGGTTTCAGCCAAAAAGCTGGGGGCGGACGTATCGCAATGCCTGGTGTTTGAAGATTCCGTAGCCGGGGCCACGGCGGCTATTTCGGCCGGAATGCGCACCTGCGTGGTGCCCCAGCTTAGGCAGCCGGACACGTTTGTCAGGCAAAACGCGTTTAAAATTTACAAATCCTTAGAAGACATTTACCCGGATATGGACGAGCTTTTAGCGTAATAACTGCCCATAAAAAACCCCGGCTTAACCGGGGTTTTTAT
>CALUXF010000048.1 GCA_944324655.1 Candidatus Avelusimicrobium aviculae | reverse complement strand
GCGCTTTTTGGCATTTGTGTTCTACGCCGTGGTAGCGTTCGTCAATAGATAAAGCTTTTCCGCATTTGGGGCAGACGCCGCTGTCTTGCCGGGTGTTATTGGCGGACGGTTCTTCTTTAGCGCTGGAGCACATGGTGTTGTAGCCGGTGGCGGAGCAGTGCTGGCCGGGGCGTACTTCTTCGCCGCAGGCGGCGCAGGTGTTGGCGGGTTCTTGTGCTTTTTGGCATTTGTGTTCTACGCCGTGGTAGCGTTCGTCAATAGATAAAGCTTTTCCGCATTTGGGGCAGACGGCGCTGTCTTGCCGGGCGTTATTGGCGGACGGTTCTTCTTTAGCGCTGGAGCACAAAGAATTATAACCGGTGGCGGAGCAGTGCTGGCCGGGGCGTACTTCCTCACCGCAGGCGGCGCAGGTGTTGCCGGATTTCTGTTCAGAAAATTTTTTATTTGCGTTTTTGCGGGCGTTCCATACGATTTGATTTATTTTTTTAAGGAGTTCTTTGTTTTTAGCTGGTACAAATGATGCGTCCCCTTGTCCTTGGGCCTGTGCACAAACAACTAGGGCTAACAAACAGCATATTGTGGTCAGAATTTTACGGGTTTTCATATATCCTCCGGTTAAATAGCTACTGCTTACCACTACTATAAACGATATTTCTACTTTTGCATAGGGCCTTTGGGCCTAGTCTTGATATCGTTTTAGACCTAGAAGAAATCTAGGCCCTTCCAATAAAAAACCCGGTATAAACCGGGTTTTTATTATAAAGCTTGCAGGCGGCCAGGCTCAGAAAGTCTTTCTATGGTAGATTTTTCTTTCTTAGACTGGGGAGCCGGTTCATTGGTGTTCGTATCTTGTTTGTCTTCTTTTTGCTGGCATTTTTCTCTCAAACTTTTTACCGTTGAACCCAGCTGCATCATGTGTCCTTCGCGCCCCATTAAATAAAAGGGAACTTTTTGTTCTTTTTTCTTGGAACTGGAAGCGGCCTGCTTTTTTTGTTTTTCTGCCTGCTGTTTTTGGGCTTCCAAAGCGCGGCGCTGTAAAATGAGTTTGGTTAAGTTGCTCAGGTCCATCATGCGTCCTTCACGCCCTTTTATATAAGAAGGGTTGGGGTTCTTGGAAGAGGAATCAGGCGTATTTCTCTGTATTTTAAAATCAGGCCATTTCAGTTCCATTTTAGAACCTTCCGGGCCGAGGACTTTCTGGGCAAACGCGGCTTGCCCTGTCATTACGCATACGGCGACGGATAAGATAACAACGGCATTTTTTACGTTCATGTGGACAGTTCTCCTTTATCTGAATATACCCATACTGTAAAACTTTTTTAAAACGAAAACCAGGGTCAAAAGGCCCAAAATGCCTATGGGTCCGTGTGATACTCTGATGTAAAATTTACTACAATAAATGCATATGATTATACCTACTATTATTGAAAAGAACGTCGGTTACGACATTTTTTCCCGCTTGCTCAAAGACCGTATTATCTTTGTAGGCGGGCGCGAGGGCGAGGTGGATACCGCCAGCGCCAATATGATTATCGCCCAGCTTTTGTATTTGGACGCGGAAGACTCCCAGCGGGAAATTAATTTATATATTAACTCCCCCGGGGGAATGGTAACCGCCGGGCTGGCTATTTATGATACCATGCAGTTTATTAAAGCCCCCATTACCACCATTTGCATGGGCCAAGCCATGAGCTTTGGCGCCGTGCTGTTGGCGGCCGGATCCAAAGGGCGCCGTTACGCGTTGCCTCATTCGCGCATTATGATACACCAGCCCTTAATTTGGGGTGGCGGTATTTCCGGCCAGGTAACGGATATTGAAATCGAGGCCCGCGAATTGCATGATAATAAAGAACACTTGCTTGATATTTTAGCCAAACACACGGGTCAGCCAAAAGATAAAATCCGCCAAGACAGCGAGCGCAACTATTATCTTTCCGCCCAAGAAGCCAAAGAATACGGCATTATTGACGAGGTATTAACCCTGCGCGATAAATAATCCGCCAGCCGGTATTTTTATCCCGGTCCTTATAAATGGGGCCGGGTTTTTATTAAAACAAAATTAGCAAGCATGTGTTATGTTTGCTAATTTTGTGGGAATTTGTTAAAATAATACAGTAATGTTCCGCGCGTGGGGGTAAAACCGCGCGGTTTATGAAAGGATTTATCAGGAGAAACCATGACAGAAGAAATTAAAAAACAAACTTTATCTTTGCCTACGGTGGTTCCCGCCGTGGTAATACGGGACGTGGTAATGTTCCCCGGTATGAGTTTGCCTCTTTCCGTGGATAGAGAAAAATCTATCATCGCCGTTGAGCTGGCCCTGGAAAGCGAAGGCCGCTACATTTTGGCTGTTTCCCAAAAAAATCCAGATATAGACAATCCCGCCGAAAACGACATTTATCATTTTGGCGTGTTGGCGGAAATTACGCAAAATTTAAAAATGCCGGACGGCTCTATTAAAGTATTTTTGCAAGGGTTGGCCCGCGCCCGCGTAAACAAGCTGGAAATGAACCCCGTAACAAACACCTGGTTTGCGGCGGTGGAATATTTGGAGGAAAAAGATGACGACTCCCCGGTTGTCCAAGCGTTAATGCGCAAAGTGCTTGACGAGTTTGACCATTACGCCCGGGTTTCCAAACGCATAGCGGTGGAGGGGGTTTCCTTCCTTAGGCAAATTAATGACCCGTCTAAACTGGCCGATACGGTAGCCTCCAACATGATGGTAAAAGCGGCGGACCGCCAAGCCATTTTGGAAGCGGTAGATGTAAAAACCCGTTTGGAGAAAATTTTAAAACTCATTACCAGCGAAGTGGAAATTTTGGGTTTGGAAGAAAAAATCCACTCCAAGGTGCGCGCTCAAATAGAAAAAAACCAAAAAGAATACTATTTGAACGAGCAAATGAAAGCCATTCAAAAAGAGCTTAGCCAAAAGGACGATTTCCAAAAAGAATTAGACGCCATGAAGGCCAAAATCAAAAAGAACGGCCTGCCCGCCCACGCCAAAGAAGCGGCGGAAAAAGAACTGGAACGCTTGGCTAAAATGGCTCCTTTTTCACCGGAGGCTACGGTTTCGCGCACGTATTTGGATTGGCTGCTTAATATGCCGTGGAACATTACCACCAAAGACGTGCTGGATCTTAAAAAAGCCAAAGAAATTTTGGACGAAGACCACTACGGTTTGGAAAAACCCAAAGAACGTATTTTGGAATATTTAGCCGTCAGCAAATTAATCAAATCCCTGCGCGGGCCGGTGCTGTGCTTTGTGGGCGCGCCGGGGGTGGGTAAGACCTCTTTGGCTAAATCTATCGCGCGGGCCATCGGGCGCAAATACGTGCGTATGTCTTTAGGCGGGGTGCGCGATGAAAGCGAAATCCGCGGGCACCGCCGCACGTATATTGGCTCCATGCCGGGGCGCATTATACAAGGTATCAGCAAAGCCAAAAGCTCCAACCCCGTATTTTTACTGGACGAAATAGACAAAATGGGGTCTGACTGGCGCGGTGACCCCGCCGCCGCTTTGCTGGAATTGTTGGACCCGGAACAGAATAAAGACTTTGTGGATCACTTTTTAGACGTTCCTTATGACGTGTCTAAAGTGATGTTTATTACTACGGCCAACTCGCTGGGGGAAATTCCCGTCACGTTGCGCGACCGCCTGGAAATTATAGAATTTTCCGGCTATACGGATTATGAAAAACACGATATCGCCGCCAAATATTTAATTCCGCGGCAGATGAAACTGCACGGTATGAAGGAAGGTGCCCTGGAAGTAACGCGCGACGCGGTGGCCCTTATTATGCGCGAGTACGTGCGTGAGGCCGGAGTACGCAATTTGGAGCGGGAACTGGCTACCCTGTGCCGCAAATCCGCCAAACAATATGTGGAAAACGGCGGCAAGAAAATTGTCATTAACGCCAAAAACCTGCACGAGTATTTGGGCGTGCCGAAGTATGCCAATTTCTCTACGGAAGAAAACTCCGTGGGTATTGCCACCGGCCTGGCATGGACCAGCGTGGGAGGGGAAACCCTTTCCATAGAAGCCACCAAACTGCCCGGCAAAGGCCAGTTAATTTTAACCGGCATGTTGGGTACGGTGATGAAAGAATCCGTGCGCGCCGCGTTAACGTATGCCCGCAGCCGCGGTTATGGGTATGATGTGGATTTTGACCATACGGATTTCCACGTCCACTTCCCAGAAGGCGCCGTTCCGAAAGACGGCCCCTCCGCCGGCAGCGTGATTACCACCGCCATTACCAGCTTGCTTACGGGTCTGCCCGTTAAAAAGAAGCTGGCTATGACGGGCGAAGTAACCATTACCGGCCGCGTGCTTCCCGTAGGTGGAATTAAGGAAAAATTCCTGGCGGCTTACCGCGAAGGGGTAAAAACCATTCTCTTTCCCCATACCAATGCCAAAGACGTGGCGGAACTGCCCGAACAGGTAAAAAAAGAAATTAAATTAATTCCTGTTAAACATATGGATGAGGTTTTACCTTTAGCCTTGGAAGGGTGGAAGGAATACGCGGACAAACACGCCAAAGATTTCACAAAAGCGTTAGCCGCCGTGGGCAAGCTGGTTAAAAAAGAAGGGGCTAAAGTCCCTCATGCTAAAGCGAGCGTTAAAAAATCGTCCGCAAAGCCTGTAAAATCACGCGTTTCTAAAAAGGTTAAAAAAGCAGTTAAACCAAAAGTAAAACCGATTGCGAAAAAAATCAAAAAACGTAAATAATAAAAACATAAAACAACCCGGTCTTAAAGGGCCGGGTTTTTGTGGTTTTTAATATAAATGCTAAAGTAAAATAAAATAATATTCAAGGTGGGTTTATGAAAAGAGGCTTTACATTGATTGAATTATTGGTGGTAGTGCTTATTATTGGTATTTTGGCTTCTATTGCTTTGCCTCAATATGAAAAAGCGGTAGAACGATCCCGTGCTGCGGAAGCGGTTACTATTTTAAAAAGTTTAAAAGACGCTCAAGAGGCGTATTATATGGCAAACGGCGCCTACGCCGGCAGTTTGGATCAGTTGGATATAGAAGTTCCTGCGGAACTGCGGGATTATGTATTGGAAACGGGGCCAATCGTTTCAGGGCGTTATGCTTATAAACATAAAACTAAAGACTATTATATTGCCGCCAGCGGCCAATTTAGGCAAGGGGTTGCTCCTACGGATAGGACAGACGTTATTTACTGTTGCGGCAATGAAGAATTTTGCCAAATAATCGGCACAGAACCGTTTGATTTCTCACATTGTGCCAATGCCTATATCGTTAATTAATTTCTTTTAAACTTTTTAGTTACATAACAAGTCAAGCAAGGTAGTTTTAACACTTGCTTGACTTGTTTTTTTTTTTGATACAGTGGGGATTAACAGGTTAGGGTTTTTAGAAGTATCTGTTTGGTAAAAATGCCTGTAATCG
>CALUXF010000047.1 GCA_944324655.1 Candidatus Avelusimicrobium aviculae | reverse complement strand
AGATTTGGGGATACACACTCCATCCCTCGGGCTTACGCCCGGGGTTTATTGTGAGCAGTAGTTATAAAAAACCCCGCTTAAAAAGCGGGGTTTTTATTATATTAAAAACACTCAAGCGAAACAGCCATCACCATCATCCCAGCCACAACCCCCCAAATCACTTGGTGTCCGTCCCCATATTCATGGGCGGTGGGAAGCAGTTCGTCCAGCGCAATGTACACCATAATCCCGCTGATAAGCGCAAACATCACGCCAAAAGCGGCTTCGTTAAGTAAAGAACGCAAAAGCAAAAAGCCGATTAGCGCCCCCACCGGCTCCGCCAACCCGGAAAGGGCACTATACCAAAACGCTTTGCCGCGCCGGCCCGTGGCGTGATATACAGGCAGTGCGACAGCCACCCCTTCCGGTATATTGTGTATTCCCACCGCCACGGCAATAGAAATACCCAAAGAAGTATTCTCCATAGACGCCATAAACGTAGCCAGCCCTTCCGGAAAGTTATGCGCCGCCAATGCAAGCGCCGTAAAAATTCCCAAATGTTTTAACTTGGCGGATTTATCCAAAGTGTGCTCCTCTACATGGTGGGAAGGAAGCAGCGTGTCTATCAGCCATGCCAGCACAATGCCCGCAAAAAACAGGCCCACTCCCGTCCAGCCCGCCATGCGCGCGCCATATAAGGCAGAGAGTGCTTCTTTGGCTTGGGGTAAAAGTTCCATAAAAGAAACATAAATCATTACCCCGGCGGAAAAGCCTAGTCCTAAAGACAAAACCCGCAAGTTTTCTTTTTTGATGACAAACGCCAACCCCCCGCCGATAGCCGTGGCCGCTCCCGCCAAAAAACTTAAAAATAAAGCCTGTAATACTTGACTATTCATACGTATACTATACTAAAAATAAGTTTTTACCAAAAAGATATAATACCTGTATGTCCGCAAACACCGATATTATTGTAACCGATGAATTTAAAGACGCCCTGGCCCTGCTGGAAAACCGCCCCGCCATTAAGCCGCTTATTTTTATAACCGGCCGCGCGGGTACCGGAAAAACCACGTTACTGAAATATTTTTCCACCCATACCACGCGCAATTTGGTGGTACTAGCCACTACCGGCCTGGCGGCCATTAACGTGCGCGGGCAAACGGTACACTCTTTTTTTAGGCTTAAGCCGGGTAATTTGCTGGATGTGGAAAATTTAAAGCCCCTTCCGCGCAAAACAGTGGACGCGCTGGATTCCATTATCATTGATGAAGCTTCCATGCTGCGCGCAGACTTGCTGGACGCAGTAGACTACATTTTGCGCATTTCCACCCATTTAGATGAACCCTTTGGCGGGAAGCAATTAATTTTATTTGGGGATTTATACCAGCTCCCCCCGGTGGAAGAAAAACCTTCCGGCGGGTTGTTTGATTATTTCCGCTCCGTCTATAAGAGTCCCTATTTTTTTGAGGCCCGGGTCTGCCGACGCCTGCCTACCGCCGTATTTGAACTAAAGCACATCTTCCGCCAACAGGCTGACCCGGCCTTTGCTCAACTGCTTAACAAAATACGCGAAGAAACCATCACTCAGCCTGAACTGGACACCCTGCTTAACACCCGCAAAACAACCGCTCAACCGGAAAACGCCGAAAGCAGCATTATTTTAGCCCCCACCAACCGGGAGGCTTCTACACGCAATAACTTCTATTTATCCAGCCTGCCCGGGCAAGAATTCACTTACGAAGCGCAAATAGTGGACGCGTTTAAAACAAAAACCCCTCCGGCGGAGCAGACTCTGCGCCTAAAGCAAGGAGCCAAAATTATGATGCTGGTTAATGATGACAACTGGGTGAACGGAGACATCGGCACCGTATACGCTTTGGGGCCGGATTTTATTAAAGTGGAATTAAAAGGCAATATTTACACGGTGGAACCGCATATTTGGGAAGACATTAAATATGAGTTCAACCCCTTTACCCAAAAGCTGGAACCCAAAGTGCAAGGATTTTTTAAACAATATCCGTTAAAGCTGGCCTGGGCCATTACCATACACAAATCCCAAGGGCTTACGTTTGACAGTATTTATTTGGATATCGGCCGCGGCGCTTTTGCCCCCGGGCAAACCTATGTGGCTCTGAGCCGCTGCCGCACGCTGGAAGGAGTACATTTAAAAAAAGATATTACCGTGCAAGATGTATATTGCGACCCGCGCGTAAAAGCCTTCTTTCACTACGTGCATACCAACCGTCCGCTGTAACTTAAAATAAAAACCCCGTATGTACGGGGTTTTTATCATAAAAGCGGCCTTACAACTAATTAGCGCACCAACCGGCAGTTCCATCACTACAGCAGGCAGATACCGGTGTATCTATGCCGCAAAAATCAGCGCACAAATCTTTTCCCGCATCATTTACGGCGTGACATATAATGTGTCTTTGGGTGTAATGCCGATATAAATAATATTTATACTGCAAATCTTCCCCGGCGGAAACACGGTCAGCAGAAACGCCGGGCTCCCCCAATACAATATAAAATCCGTTTTCACTGGTTCCGGCAACAGCATCCCCTTTCGTATAAAAACTGTTCCCACTCACATTTTTAAGAGCGATATCCAATCCTTCCAAAGAAGAGGCATACCTGTTTGTTTGCATATATTTACGTTGTTGGGCCTGTACTAGCGTATTTATCATATTCACCGCTTCCGTCATGCGGGATCTTTCCACTGCTTTAAAATATTGCGGAATCGCCATAGCAGCTAATATACCTATAATCAATACCACAACCAACAACTCTATTAAGGTAAACCCTTTATTGGGGGACATGAATTTCCTCCTAATCTAATTATATGGATTTATTATACTAAAAATCATAAAACGAGATAGCAATAAAATAAAACCCCGGCTTAACAGCCGGGGTTTTTTTAGCATAAACAAACAATTATTTGTTGTACGGGGTGAGCGATTCCGTATAAATGGCGCGCACGGCTTCTTTATCCGCCTTGGTGGGGGCAATGCCCAACAACCCGCCTAAGGAAGGCGTATTGAAAGCCAAGTCTACCAATTTGTCCACATCGGAAGCTTTGAAACCTTCATCTTCCAGCTTATGCGTGGAACCCACGGAGAACAGCCATTTTTCCACGCCTTTGGCTACGGTCTGCGCTTCCGCCGCGTCTCCTTTCAAACCGGGCACGATGGGAGCCAATACGTCCGCCAAAGTGGCCGGACGGGCCGCGTAAATATTTTTAAGCACAGCCGGCAGCAACATGGCCAACCCCAAGCCGTGGGTCAGGTTCGGGTTTACGCCGGAAAGCGGGTGCTCCAACGCGTGCGTATAGTGCAAGAGGCCGTTATCAAAGCTGATACCGGCAATTAAAGCCGCATACGCCAAGAAATAGCGGGCTTCCAAGTTGGACGGATCTTTCAAAGCCACCGGCAAATATTCATGCACCAATTTCACCACGGAAATAGCCAGGTCAATAGCATACGGGGAAGCCACCAGTGTGGTGGACGCTTCCACCACGTGGTTTACCGCGTCAATAGACACGTAGCGGGTTTGGTCCTCAGACAGGCCGGTCATCAAAGCCGGGTCGTCAATGGAATAGAGCGGGTAAATGCAATCGTAAGCAATGGCCGGTTTGAAGTTCTTTTCTTCAATGCTTACCACGGCAAAGCGGTTGGCTTCAGAGCCGGTTCCGTGGGTCAGGTTGATGGCGATAATCGGGGCGGCTTCGGTAGGAGTGAAAGTAAACTCGTAGAGTTCTTCCGCCGTTTTGCCCGGGTTCTTCATCAAAATGGCCACGCTTTTGCCCGCGTCAATAGCCGATCCGCCGCCAATGGCCAACATGGCCTTGGCGCCAAAATCAGCCGCCATTTTGGCCGCTTCGTTTACATGGTGCGTATTGGGGTTGGGGGTTACTTTGTCATAATGGACATAAGTAATGCCGTTATCGGCAAAGGCTTTGGTTACATGATCCCACGCGCCGGTTTTTTTATAGGCGCCGCGGCCCGTCATTACAATCAGTTTATCCAATCCGCGCGCTTTTAAATCTTTACAAATATCCCCTATTTTGGCTATGGCCCCCACGCCAAAATAAACGGTGGTGCGGCTGCGGATTTCGCGTACTTCGTTAATATTAATGTCTTTTTCCCACATATAAACCCTCCTAAAAATATGCGACTTCCTTCCTAATTACTATAACATTTTGCAGCCCCGCGTAAAAGACCCAGCAGGCCCTTGCAAAACCAAACTTTTCCGCTAAGAACCCGGGGCGTTCAACCCCGGGAAATTAAGCGGCAATATTGCTAATAACCAAATGGTTCTAAGAAGCGGCGGTAGGAAGCCTCGTCCCCGCCGCTGGCTTGGCGGGCCTGCTCTTCCAAATACGCTTTGGGAGATTTTCCGCCCAAGGCGGCAGAGGGCTGTTGGGCGTTGGCCCCGGCTTTAACCAATAACTGATAGGCGGAGGCCTTTTGCTGTTTGGCGGCTAAATCAATGGGGCGAAGGCCGTTGTCGTCAGCCAAATCCGGGTTGCCTTTTTGCAAGGCAAGGCCTTCCAAAAGCATGGAAAGCACATTGCTGTCTCCCACAGTGGCTAACAATAAATAAGGGGAATTTTTGCCGTCTTTTACCCGCGGGTTTACATTGGCCCCGGCTTTAATCAGGTAAGCTATGCGCGCAAAACCCGCGCGGCGTTGATTGGCCTGGGCTTCGCGCTCAGATTGGCGATCAGCGCTTCCGCCGTCCAATAAAATAAATTTGGCGCCCACATTTTCCACCGCCACCATTAACGCCGTACGTCCGCCCTCAAAACTAAAAGCGTTGATGTCCGCCCCGCGCCGGATAAGCGCCTCCAACTCTTGCCAGCTAAAAGCCTTGTTGCTGTTAATCAGAGCGACAAACTCTTCCTGTGCCGCGGCCGCCCCATCTTGCTGGGCCTGCTGCACACGGCCGGAAAGCACCTCACTCAACCCGGCCGCCTGCACAGGGAATACCCCCAATAAAAAAACCAATGTAAATAAAATTTTCATAGGTCTGTTTCCTTATAACATGTACGCTTTATATTATTAAGTATAGTAAAAAAAAAGTTTTTAACAAGGCAGACTAATTATTTATAACACTTTGCAAACACAGCCAATTATGTAAAAATATATATATGGTTAAAAATACCACCAAAGAAACAACCGTTATTGAGCCGGAAATTTTGGACGAAAAAGGCCAAGTAATCCATAAACCGGCCGACCACGCCCGCCCCAAAGGGGACAACGGCGGCTTTTTTGGCGGCTTGCTGGTGCTGGCTTTTGGTTTTTTAATGACACTGCTTGTGGGTATTTTTACCGTATGCGTAATACTGCCGCTTATGCTAATTGGCAAAATTTTAGGTTTTCAAATACATACTTTTCGCAAATGAAACTCCCCGGGCTTACGCCCGGGGTTTCTTTCTATACGAACAATTTCATTGTTCGCCCCAAATCTTCTT
>CALUXF010000046.1 GCA_944324655.1 Candidatus Avelusimicrobium aviculae | reverse complement strand
AAGGAGTTTTTATTTCCCAACGGTAAACCTGAGTAGCACCCCCGGCATAGCCGGGGGTTTCAAAAACACAAACAAAAACCCGTCTTCATAGACGGGTTTAAAATCACAAGGAGGGGCAGGGCTCCACTGAGCCGTCTTCCCTGCGGATAAAACAATCCCCTCTTCCGGCGCGCCGCTTTGCCGCCGCTTTTTTACGAGCCAGCACCGCGGCATATTCCTCTACCCGGATTCTTTCTTCTTCCGCCACCAGTTTTTCCGCCAATTCTTTAAATCCGGCCTTTAAAGCATAATAAGAAGCGGTGTATCCAGCTTTATCCCGCGTGGTGACATTTGCCCCTAATAAAAGCAGGCTGGCGGCCAGTTTTTCATTCCCTTGCTTTACGGCCGCCAATAAAGGCGCGTCTTGCTCTGTACCTGGGCAGCCGTCAATAGGCAAAATATTGCGGATAAGCAAAGAATCCACCTCCGTTTGGTTTTTGCTGACCAAGGCCGCAGGCCAAAAACACCGGGAAGAAAAATCCGGAAAACTTTGTGCTTTGCTTAAGATATATTCTATGGCCAAACTTTTTGGATTATATGCAATAGCGCCGGACAAAGCCTGATAAACTTCCTCGGCGGAAGCATCTCCCGGCATCATAAAACGCACCAACTCCGGAGTCATACTTCCGGCATAAGCTACCCACAGCGGGCGCCCGTCTTTCCCTAAATCTTTACCGCTGGCGCCGTTTTGCAACAGGAATTTCACACTGCGGTCATTATTTACCTGTAAAGCCACTTCCAACGGGGAGTAGCCATCCTCATTAAGCCCGCGCGGGTCCGCTCCTTGTTCCAGCAACATTTGCATAGAAAGGGTATTTCCGTCTATGGCGGCCTCATGCAAAGACAGCACGACTTTTTTCTCTTCGGACGCAGAGGCCGCTTTCGGATTTTTCTGCATAGGAGTATCCGTTTTTCCGCAGCCAAATCCCAAACTTAAAAACAAACAAACAATTACAATATAAAAATTTTTATCTTTTTTCATAGATGTTATTATCCTACCAAACTCAAAACCCTTTGGCAATTAACAAAAATCCCGCCAAACGGCGGGATTAAATTTTTACAGCGGCGGAAGCGGCCCCGGGTCATTCCCTTCCGGCAACACATAAGGCTTTTTCAGTAAAGATTTGGCTAAATCATCAAAGCCCCATTTATCTTTGAAAGACAATACATATTTATATTGTTTTACAGCTAAATCCCTTTCTCCCAGCAAGTCATATACCTGCCCCAGGCGCAGCTCATTCCACAGCCCCCAGCGGCTTACCGCTTGGTCTTTTAAAGCAAGTTTGCCCTGTTCAAACACAGCGCGGGCTCCTAGTATGTCTCCGCGCGCCATAGCCGCCGTACCCAGCGCCGTATAAGCGCGCGATATGTAGATATCTTTATAAAAAGGGTCTTTGCCTATCAGCTCTAAAAATTGGTTTGCCTGCCGGGTTACTTCATCTAAATTACCGGTTTCATACAGGCAGATAATTTCCACATAATGCATTAAAGGGTTTTTGGGATATTTGGCGCGTAACTGGCGGATATATTCCAACGACTTTTGCGGATTATAATATTTGCTCCCTCTTACATTTTGTATTTCAATCAAAATCAGTTTGGAGCTGTCCGCCGTAAACATGGCCTTCTCCCGGGACAGGTTTAGCTGTTTTACCCCTTCGTCCGGGTTGCCTTTAATGGCAACGATTTTGGCTAAAATTTTAATAACGGAAGGGAGCGTCCCCGCATAGTATTGGTAAATACCCAAGCCGAAGTAAGCGTCGTAATAGGTAGGGTCCAACTCTAGGGATTTTTCCAAATTAGAAATAGCTTTGCGCCCGGAAAAATAGGCCGTAATCCAACTGCGGTTGCGCATGCTGAACATGGCGCGCAAACCGTATAAAGCACCAATACCCATATAGGCGTTGGGGTCATCGGGGTGCTGTTTCATCCAGCGTTTAATGCCGGAAATAGAATCGTCTAGAATCTGCTCAAAAACTTTTTGTTGTTTTTCGTCGCTTTTTTCAAACTCGTATTCATAGCGGGACCAGGCAATCATGGCGTTGCCAAAATGAGCGAAAGGATGATCCGGATATTGGGAAAATACTTTTTGAATGTTTTGTTGGGCAACGTCAAAATCCAAGCTGTATACGCCGTTAATGCCTTCGCGCGCTTGGGCCATTACTTCCGCGGGGAGCTGTATCTCCGCATAAGACGGGGCGGCCAGCAACGCCGCCCCTATAAAACCTGCCAGCCATTTACGCATTATTTCTGGGCCTCAATTTTATCTTTGCCGAAATACGGGCGCAAGGCCTGCGGAATAATGACAGACCCGTCTTCCTGCTGGAAGTTTTCCAATATGGCGGCAAACGTGCGTCCTACGGCTAAGCCGCTGCCGTTTAACGTGTGAACATACTCCAGTTTGCCTTGGGCGTTTTTAAAACGCATGCCCATGCGGCGGGCCTGGAAGTCTAAACAGTTGGAGCAGGAGGAAATTTCTCTAAAGCGGTTTTCACTGGGCATCCATACTTCAATATCATAGGTCTTGGCGGAAGAAAAGCCGATGTCCCCGCTGCACAACTCCACCACATGATACGGCAGCCCCAATTCTTTTAACACTTCCTGCGCGTCAGAAACCATAATTTCCAACATTTGATAAGAATGCTGCGGATGGGAAAGCATCACCAGTTCCACCTTATTAAACTGATGGTTGCGGATTAAACCGCGGGTATCTTTGCCGTAAGTGCCGGACTCTTTGCGAAAGCACGGCGTGTAAGCGGTTAATTTAATAGGAAGTTCCGCTTCGGCAATAGTGCGGGTGCGGTTTAAATTGGTAAGCGGAATTTCCGCCGTGGAAATTAAAAATTGTTTGGGTTCGCCAACCAGCTCGTACATGTCTTCGCGGAATTTAGGCAGCTGGCCGGTGCCCACCAAAATTTCTTCATTAACAATGACCGGAGGTAAAATTTCCGTATAACCTTTTTTGGCGTGCATGTCCAGCATAAAAGAAATAATGGCGCGTTCCAAGCGGGCGCCGTCCCCTTTATACAAAGCAAACCGGCTGCCGGATAAAGAAGAAGCGGCGGCAAAATCCAAAATGCCTAATTTTTCCCCAATGCTTTGGTGGTCCAGCGGTTTGAAATTAAATTTGGGCAAAGCAATCGTGCAAGGCAGATATTCCGGGTTATCCGCGTCCGAAGCGCCCACGGGAATATGCTCATTAGGTATATTGGGAATGGATAAAAGGGCATCGTCTATTTGTTTTTTAAGCGGTTCCAATTCCGCTTCTTTGGCGGCCATTTCTTCTTTTAGTTTGCCCACCTGGGCCATGGCTTCTTTAGCAGCCTCGTCGCCTTGTTCTTTCTTAATTTTGCCGATGTTTTTAGACATTTCGTTGCGTTTGGCGCGCAGTTCTTCCACCTTGGCCAACACGGTTTTATAATGGGAATATTGTTCCAGTACGCAGTCAATTTGTCCGGCCAGTTCCGGCTTGCGCAACGCAAGGCGCTTTTTTACTTCTTCTGGGTTTGCAACGATATGCTTAATGTCTAACATAAAATACCTCTTATTACTCCTCTTCTTCTAATTGGATTAAATACGGTTGCGGAAAATACGGGCGGAAAGGCTTTAAGTTTTTGGAAGCGTATTCAATCGTCAGCGCCGTAAGCAAACGGGTGCTTACCGGCGCCACGGAACTTTGCGCCGCCACCAAAGCCGCCACCGCCAACACCGCCAAAACGGTTATTGCTTTAAAAAAAATAAAGATAGCTTCTATACAAGCTTGGGCGTAGCCGCCTTCCAGCCCTTGGTTTTTGCGTTTCATTCTTTTTGTAATTTAGCCAATTCTTTGGTGAAACTTTTTACCAACACGCGGGCCAAATAATCCGCGGCGGACAAAGCGCTGGAACCTTCGGCGTCATCTGAACCAATCCACACCACCTCGCCGGTTTCCACGTCCACCAGTTTGGCTATCACGCCTACTTGGGCATTAATGGTGTATTCTTGGGGGGTAACTTCGCTGGAATGGGAATATTCCGTCCCCACCCGGCGGGAATACGCCGCGTATGACCCGTCCGGCAGCTGCATGACATCCTGCGTGTATACCGGGCGGCTTTCCGTGCGGCGGGTGGCTACCATGGTTAATTCCGTACGGGTTGGCGTGTAAGCGGTTACCTCGCCCACCAGCAATACGTCCACCCCTAAAATTTTGCCTATTTCCCGTGTGGTTTGAGGGGATAAATAACCCGATACGGAAATATTGTGCTCCTGCAAAACGCTTTCCAGCTGCGCGCGTTCCACCACTTTAAACCCGGCGCTGATTAAATACTTGGCAAACAGGTTTTCCACCCCTTGCAGAGAAGACCAGCTGCTTTCAAATGACATAATCCCTATGCGTTGCATTTGGTTAAAATCATACGTGCGGCTGATGACTGTTTTGGGCGTGCACCCTGTAAACGTCAGGCAAAAAGCCAAAAGAGACAGGCAATATTTCTTCATAATTTCATTATATAATTTTCAAACAAAGCGCACACCAATAAAAGCTATAATTTATATCAGGAACTTTTTATGAATGATACCGTGTTTGAACAAAAAGCAAAGCAAATTAAAATGTTTTTAACCGATGTGGACGGCGTAATGACGGACGGCACCCTCAGTTTTTTTACAGACCAAACCGGCACCGCAAGGGAAATTAAACGTTTTGAATCCTTAGACGGAATGGGACTGTTGTTTTTAAGGTATTGCGGCATTTCCACCGGCATTATATCCAAAGGGAACAGTCCTACTTTAGAATTTTGGGCCAAAGCCTTGGGAATGGACACATTATATTACAATATTTCCGCCAAAACCCGCGCGTTGGAGCATATACAAAAAACCCGCGGCATTTCCCCTCAGGAAATTGCTTTTGTGGGAGACGATTTAATAGATTTAGGCGTTTTAAAACAAGTAGGCCTGCCGTTAAGCGTGCCCAACGCCGTGCCGGAAGCCAAGGAAGCTTCTTTGTACGTAACCAGCAAAACCGGCGGGCGGGGAGCCGTACGGGAGCTGGCTGAGAAAATACTCAAAGCGCGGGGCCAATGGCAGCAAGTGGTAAAAGATGTGGAAAGCGGCGTTTTTCAAAACCCGCAGGGTCCGCTGGCCATTGTACGCGGGCTATAACGTATTGTAAAAATGCTTTAAAACAGTTACAATAATTTAACTTATCTCTTGTAAAGGAGCGGTATGAAAAAACTCATTTTGTTGTGTGCTGTATTAACGGTGGCCCCCTTAGGCGCTTTTGCCAAAGACGCTTACCATGATTATTACGGCCTGGAAGAATACGGGCTGCGCAATAACACCACCCGCGTAGAATTTTATGGCGGCGTGGCCGAACCCCAAAGCAGTTGGACCCATAACGGGCAAGAAGTTGAAATCGGCAAAACCGGTTTTTCCGCCGGGCTGGCTTTTCTGCGCAACATTGGGCCGTTCTTTACTTTAGGTTTAGACGGTAACTATACAGGCTTTGCCAGCGGCGATAAATTTAACGCCGGCACGCAACAAGCCAAATACACCTCCGGTATCGCTACGGGGTTAATCATCGGGCGGTTTAATTTCTTCCCCTCCCAACCCACCCGTTTATATATTACTTCCGGTTTGGGGATC
>CALUXF010000045.1 GCA_944324655.1 Candidatus Avelusimicrobium aviculae | reverse complement strand
AACTGTGTGGGGACGGAAGGGGGGACAACGCCCCCGGGTGGAGAGCCCACGCCCCCGGGTGGAGAGCCCACGCCCCCGGGTGAAGAGTCCACGCCGGTGGAGCCTGTAGAACCGGAATGTGCGGATGGAGAAGTGCAAGGCAGCCAAGCGTGTAACGGGTGCGGCGTGCAGACTACGCAAAAATGCGTAGGCGGCAAATGGGTAGCCAGCTTGGGTGAATGTTCTAAAACACAAGAAGAATGTTCTACTTGTACGGAAGGGGAAACCCGCAATGGTACCACGCCCTGTCTTAACGGCTGCGGTGTAGAGTTGCAGCAATGTATCAACGGGGAATGGAAAGGTGTCAATTGTGCGTTAAAACCCGGTGCGGAATGTCCTGTCGGATATGAACAAAAAACGCAGTGTTCCGATGGAAAGAGCTTTAGCATTAAACGTTGCAATGCTTCTTGTAAGTTTGAAGAGGTTCAGGCCTGCCCTGGGTTAGATTGTTCCAATGCTACCTATAAAGCCAGCCATAAAGCGGAATGTTGTCCCGGTACGCCCACGACAGATGCTATTTGCTGGACGCAAAGCTATTCTTGGGGGCCTCGTAAGAGTATCCCGGTGGATACGACGGTAACCTATAATGCTCTTTATGTGCAATCGGCTGGGTATGACAGATGTAACTCGAGCTTTGCATTACGGTATCAAAGCATTTATCCTGACGTAGTTGGTCCTTCCGCCGGTATGGTTCGTTGTCCTGGTAATGACGATGCCAGCGTAAAGGGTAAAAGCTGTTATATTAGACATACAGAAAGTGGACCACAAAAAACCGTGTGTTTTTATTCTTTAGGTACTGGGTATGAATATAGCAGTGGCGTTGGTTTTAGGGGTTGTAAAGTGATTAACGGGCGGAATGGAGATACTTGTGAATGTACGATTAACGCCTGGCCCGGTCATGAATGTGTGGCCAATGAACCCCAAAAGAACGGTTGGTAATTTTCACGAGACCTCCTTGCTCTAGCTAACGCAAAGAGGAAAAGGCCTCCCCAAAAGGGAGGCCGTTCTCGTTTATAGCGCCGGGCGTGCCGCCCACACTCCTTATAATTTAGTAAAATATATATACTGCGTATGATAGACATAAAAAATCTTTCCTTCCATTTCGGCGTCCGCGCTTTGTTTGAAGATACTTCCGTAATGATACAAGACGGGCAAAAAGTGGGCCTGGTGGGCCAAAACGGCTGCGGGAAAAGTACCCTCTTTAAGCTGATTATGGGGGCATTTTCACCCGATGGGGGAAAGATAGATATTTCCCGCGGCACCCAAATAGTAACCGTAGCGCAGGACATTGCGGACCCTTCCCAACAACTTCTCCCTTTTGTATTGGCGGCCGATAAAGAACTGACCGCCCTGGAAAAAGAATCCCAAAACCCTTCCATTACGGGGGAACGCCTGGCCGAAGTATTTGAGCGTATGGAAAATTTAGGCGCGCACAGTGCCACCGCGCGTGCCAGCGCCATTTTAAGCGGGCTTGGGTTTGAAAATAAAGATTTTGACCGCCCTTTAAAAGAATTTTCCGGCGGGTGGCAGGTGCGCGCCTGTTTGGCGGCCGCCTTATATGCCCCCAGTAACTGTTTACTGCTGGACGAACCCACCAACCACCTGGATTTGGAAACGTCCGTCTGGCTGGAAAACTACTTAAGCCGTTTGGATAAAACCATTTTCATCATCAGCCATGACCGGCACATCTTAAACCTGCTGTGCGATAAAATCATCCACGTGGAAGACGCCAAACTAAAGCTTTATAACGGCAATTATGACCAGTTTGAGCGCACCCGTGCCGCCGCCATAGAAGGCGCACGCCTGGCCGCCGCCAAGCATGAGCGCGTGGTGGCGCATTTGCAGTCTTTTGTGGATCGCTTCCGCTATAAGGCCACCAAGGCCAAGCAGGCGCAAAGCCGCATTAAGATGATTGAAAAAATGGGGGAGGTACCCCCTATCCCCAAAGACCCGGAAGTACACTTTCAGTTTCCGTCTCCTACCCGGCTGACCCAGTCTTTAATTTCCATAGAAAACGGCGTGGCGGGCTATGACGAAAAACCGGTCCTTTCCAACTTAAACCTGCGTATAGAGCAGGATGACCGCATTGCCCTGTTAGGGGCCAACGGGAACGGTAAATCCACCTTGGCAAAAGTGCTGTCCCACCGGTTGTTACTGATGAGCGGGCGCATGACTACCGCCAAAAAAATGAAGATTGCCTATTTTTCCCAACACCAAACGGAAGAATTGGACGTGGACAAAACCCCCTTTGAGCAACTGGCCGAAGTAATGCCCGGCGCCAGCGAAACGCAAATCCGCGCGCAGCTGGGGGCGTTTGGGTTAAATAAAGCCAAGTCCGATACGGAAATTGGCAAACTGTCCGGGGGGGAGAAATCCCGCCTGCTTTTGGCGCTTATTACCAAAGACGCCCCTCACTTGCTTATTTTGGACGAACCCACCAACCACCTGGATATTCAATCCCGCCAGGCGCTGTTGGAAGCCCTTAACGAGTACCAGGGCGCCGTGGTGCTTATCACGCACGATTTGCACGTTATAGAATTGGCGTGTGATACGCTTTGGATTGTGCGCGGCGGCACCTGCCAAAACTTCACCGGTGATTTGGAAGACTACAAAAACCAACTGCTTAACGGCAATAAAGGGGCCAATGGCGCCAGTGATAAAATATCCGGCAAAGAACGCCAGCGCAAAGACGCGGCCAAACGCCGCGCGGAAGCGGCCCCGCTTAAAAAACAAATACGGGAATTGGATAAAGTGATAGAAAAATTATCCGCCCGCAAAGCCCAGCTGGAACAACAGTTAGTGGCGCAGTACTCGGCAGACGGCAGCATAGAGCTTGCCCTGCTGACGGACGAACTAAATAAACGTGAGGAGGAATGGCTTTCTTTAAACGAACAATGCCAAGCCCTCCTGCACGCAGATTAATATATAAAGGATATTTACAGAATGAAAGACTTTCGCATCTTGCCCGAGTTTTTGCAAAAAGCGTTGCACCGCTTGGGCATTACCACGCCTACGCCCATACAGGCGCAGGCCATTGAGCCCGCCCTCAACGGGCGCGACGTGCTGGGCACCGCCCAAACGGGTACCGGTAAAACTTTCGCGTTTTTACTGCCTATTTTAACCCGTATGGAAAAAGAAGAGGGGGGCAGCGCGCTGGTGCTTTCCCCCACGCGGGAATTGGCCCAGCAAACCTATGAAGCTTTGCGTGATTTGGTGGAAAAAGACCCCCGCTTTACAGCGGTGTTGGTTATCGGCGGGGATAATATAGACCGCCAAATAACCAAACTGGCCAAACGCCCGCGCTTTATTATCGCCACCCCCGGCCGCGTGATTGACCACATGAAACGCAAAACCATTGATTTAAGCGACGTGCGCTATTTTGTGCTGGACGAGACGGACCGCATGCTGGATATGGGCTTTCGGGACGATATCCAAACCATCGCCTATATCCTGCCCGAAAACGGCAAACAAACCCTGCTCTTTTCCGCCACGATGCCCAAAGAAATTACTTCTTTGGCGGCCCAATATTTAAAGGACCCGGTGCGCGTGCAGATAGGGTCTGTTACGTCCACGGTGGATTTGGTCAGCCAGGAAATTATCTGCTTGGGCGTGCGGGAAAAACTGCCCCAGCTTATTCACGAATTAAAAACCCGCAAAGGATCTATTTTGGTTTTTGTGCGCACCAAACACGGGGCGGACCGCTTGGCTAAACAGCTTAAGATGTATGGCATTAAAGCCAACGCCCTGCATGGGGATTTGCGCCAAAACCGCCGCCAGCAGGTAATGGACTCTTTCCGGGACGGCATGCTTCCCGTCTTGGTGGCTACGGACGTAGCCGCCCGCGGGATTGACGTGCCCCACATTGGACATGTAATTAATTATGATTTGCCCCAATGCCCGGAAGATTACATCCACCGCATTGGCCGTACGGGCCGCGCGGGGTCTGTCGGGTGCGCCGTATCTTTTATAGCCGGGGACGAAGACAAATGGCGTGAAATCAGCGAAGTGGCCCAATTTTCCACCCCCGTTAGACTGGTGGAAAAAACCATAGACCCGCTGCCTACTCCTAAATTTGTGGCGCAGGAGGAGGGGCGCGGGCGTTCGCGCGGGCGTTTATCCGGCGGGCACCGCCGGGAGGAAGAACGGGCCGAAGCCCCTTCCCGCCAGGAAAATTACAAACCGCGCGTTATTTTGGCTACGGATACCTTGGTGGTTCCTTCCGCCAAAAAGCAAACCCCGCATAAACCGCGCCGCCAGCAGCCGCAGCCGGGGCGTTCTTCCCAAACGGAAAACCGTTTTGGTGGGCATCATGTTACGCGGGTGGGGGCTTCCAAGCGCGCGCTTAAAAAACAGCGTGAACTGGCCGCCCGGAACACAGGCAATGAAAAGCCCAAGAAGGGGTTAAAAAGTTTTGTTAAAAAAGCGTTTTCAAAACTGTTTGCCCGCAAAAAGAAAAAGTAATGTGTCAAGATAAAAACCCCGGCAAGATGCCGGGGTTTTAGTTTTTTTTAAGGGAAGCCATATATAAAAATACCCCGCCTAAAAGCGGGGTATTCTCGTAATATAGCAATTTAGTTAATAACGTATTCACCGTTTTTCATGGTACATCCGCCGCTGGCGGTTTCCAAGCACATAGACTCACACAGCCACGTGGTTTTTGCGTCCGCGGAGCAGGTAATTTGCCCGCCTATGCCGTTTAAATTCGGGTAATACGCTTTGAAAGAATAGGTGTTGCTTCCGGCTGTTTTTTGAACGGTTATTGCGTCTGTTCCCATAGAATAATTATAGCGGCCGAAGGAAAAAGTAGAAGAATCTTTTGAACTGGCGTCAAAAAAGTCTATATCCAGCTGGTTTAAAGTGGTAGGCGCGGTACGGTTTGGGTTGGCGGCTTTAGCGCGCAGGGCGGAATCCTGCAAAGTTTTTACGTTGGACAACGCCTCCATGGCTTCCGCACGCACCACAGAACGCTTATACTGGGGCAGCGCCACGGAAACCAGCATGCCGATAATCAGTACCACGGCTAGCATCTCAATCAAAGTAAACCCTGAATGGTTTCTCATAGAAAATCTCCTTTGTAAATCTTTGTATAGTATATCGGTTTTTTGGGGAATATTCAATAACCCGGCCATCAAAAAGCATTGCTTGAAAGTAGGCTAAAAAAGAGTATAATTAACTATATATTCTAGGAAAGGGGTTTTTATGAAAAAAGGTTTTACATTGGCTGAACTTATGGCAGTGGTGGTAATTTTGGCCATTATTGCTTCTATCGGGCTGGGCGGTTATAAACGCACGGTGGAAAGAGCTAAATTTGCGGAAGGGTTAAACATGGGCCATCAAATTGCCCAAGCTTTGGCGCGTGCGGATTATGAACGGCATGGTACTTGCGGCAGCTTTGATACGCCGTGGACGCAGCTGGATATTGACACCAGCAGTTCCGCCAGCGGTTCGCAGATGGGAACCAATTCCGTTAATTTGGAAGGCCGCTTTAATATCACCCGCAGCGGTTCTAGCATTGTGGTAAGACGCATAGGCGGGGAAAGTTACCAAATTAATATTCCTATAGACTGCGGGGTAGGCAATGCCATACTTAAAGACTCCTGCACCGGCAATACGGATTTTTGCATCAGCGCCGGTTATTCCAACTGCAGCGGAAGTTCTTGTACTAAGCCGTAGTCTTGCCTAATTTTAACAACCGGCCTTTTGCGGGGCCGGTTTTTTTATAACTACTGCTCACAATAAACCCCGGGCGTAAGCCCGAGGGATGGAGTGTGTATCCCCAAATCTTCAT
>CALUXF010000044.1 GCA_944324655.1 Candidatus Avelusimicrobium aviculae | reverse complement strand
AAAAGAAGATTTGGGGCGAACAATGAAATTGTTCGTATAGAAAGAAACCCCGGGCGTAAGCCCGGGGAGTTTCATTTTTTAAGGGGAATGTAACCTGAAAAACCGGGGGCAAAATGCTGTTTTGCTCCTTTGGATTTGGTAAAATATATTGAAAGATTTAATTTTATATAGGAGACTCTCATGAGCTGCGAAAAATGCACCCCTGAAGTACAGAATATGTGCTGCGTCTGCAAAGGCGCCAAGCATGATCCGGCCCCTATCCCTGAAGAAGGCAAATGGGTCAAAGCTAAACAAATTACCGATATCAGCGGTCTTACCCACGGTGTGGGCTGGTGTGCCCCGCAACAGGGCGCCTGCAAACTGACGCTTAACGTCAAAAACGGCGTAATTAAAGAAGCGTTGGTGGAAACGCTGGGCTGCTCCGGCATGACGCACTCCGCCGCCATGGCTGCGGAAATTCTGCCCGGCAAAACCATTTTGGAAGCCTTAAACTCTGATCTCGTGTGCGACGCCATCAACACCGCCATGCGCGAACTTTTCCTGCAAATTGTATACGGCCGCACGCAGAGCGCTTTTTCTGACGACGGCCTGCCCATAGGCGCCGGTATGGAAGACTTGGGCAAAGGCCACCGCAGCCAGATCGGCACCATGTACGGCACCGAAGCCAAAGGCGCCCGCTACCTGGAAATGGCCGAAGGGTATGTGTTGGAAATCGGTTTGGATAAAAACAGCGAAATCATCGGTTACAAATTCGTCAACCTGGGCAAAATGATGGACGCCATTAAGAAAGGCGAAGACCCGAAAACCGCGTTTGAAAAGAACGTCAACACCTACGGCCGCTTTAACGAAGCCGTCAAGAAAATTGACCCCCGCAAAGAGTAAGCCCAGGAGAATAGAATTATGATTACGTTTGAAGGATACGAAAGAAGAATTGATAAAATCAACTCCGTTTTGAAAGAAAACGGCATCGCTTCTTTGGAAGAAGCCAAAGAAATTTGCGCCAAAAAAGGCATTGACGTGGAAAAAATCGTCCGCGGCATTCAGCCCATTGCTTTTGACAACGCCGTTTGGGCCTATACCGTAGGCGCGGCCATTGCCATTAAATCCGGCGTAAAAACCGCGGCGGAAGCGGCCGAGAAAATCGGCGTGGGCTTGCAGAGCTTCTGCATCCCCGGTTCCGTGGCCGATCAGCGCGCCGTGGGCTTGGGTCATGGCAACTTGGGCGCTATGCTCTTGTCTGAAAATACCAAATGCTTCTGCTTCTTGGCCGGGCACGAAAGCTTTGCCGCGGCCGAAGGCGCCATCGGCATCGCCCGCACCGCCAACAAAGTGCGCAAAACCCCGCTTCGCGTTATTTTAAACGGCTTGGGCAAAGACGCCGCTTATATTATTTCCCGCATTAATGGTTTCACCTCCGTGGAAACGGAATACAACTATAAAACGGGTGAATTGAAAATCGTAAGCGAAAAGGCTTTCTCCGACGGGGACCGCGCCAAAGTAAAATGCTACGGCGCTGACGACGTGAACGAAGGCGTAGCCATTATGCGCCACGAAGGGGTGGATGTATCCATTACCGGTAACTCCACCAACCCCACCCGCTTCCAGCACCCGGTAGCCGGCACCTATAAGAAATGGGCGACCGAAAACGGCAAGAAATATTTCTCCGTGGCTTCCGGCGGCGGCACCGGCCGCACCTTGCACCCGGACAATATGGCCGCCGGCCCTGCCTCTTATGGTATGACCGACACCATGGGCCGTATGCACAGCGACGCCCAGTTTGCCGGCTCCTCTTCCGTGCCTGCGCACGTGGAAATGATGGGCCTTATCGGCATGGGCAATAACCCGATGGTCGGCGCGACGGTAGCCGTTGCAGTGGCCGTATCTGAGGCTAAATAAAAGTTGTTTTAGCTGTTAGCAAGCCGCCCCATAACGGGGCGGCTTTTTTTATAAAAGGCTGTTCCTTACTGCTTAGGCCTATTTGGTTTTTAGGCCTTTTGTCTCTTGTGCCTGTACGACGTAATTGGTATAGTAAAAAATGTTAGGCAAGCCCGGTGATTTTTTATCTTATCTATCTGAAATAGATGCAACAAACGCCGCCCGGCTTGGTTGTTGCGGGGGCGTAGCGTTTGCGTTTGTTTATGCAAACACCCTATTTAATTTTTGTCTAAGGAAAGGTGTATGAATAGAAAAATATATTTGTTTATTTTTACTTTATTTGTTTGTGCCGGGCCGGTATTTGGGCAAGGGTCTTTTATTAAAAAAGGCGTTAAAATAATTTTTCCCAAAGAACGCCCCGCCGTATCCGGCACATTAGGCTACGCCGCTGTACATGATAAAATGCAGCGGGATATTTTGCGGGATTTACATGGCCTGGATGCGGTGCTAAAAGGCCGCGCGCGCAGCAGTTTGTTAAATTGGTACGGCTCCAATACGCAGGATATGCCTTTTTTATTAAATGACACGTATCTGCCCGGTTTTGAAGAAGATTGGACGCTTGCTTTAGAGTCATACGCCAACAGCCATAGCGGAAATAATTTTTTTGAAGATATGCTGCCTGTTTTAGCCCGTATGTATCCGGGCGGACGTTTTACCCCGCAGTACGCCGTATCTTTTGAAGATGTGCTTTCTTTTTCCCGTTTGCCCAGTCAAAAAGGCGTAAAGCTGGGAAAAGAGTTTTTGGCCGCTTGGCAGGATAAAAATATTCCCGCGCATTTGCCGGGCTTTGCCGTGGTGCGGGTGGAAAGCAATAAGAGCCGCCCCAAAGATGTGTTGATATTGGATATTGAGCGAGAGAAGGTGTATTCTTTGTTTAAAAGCCAGGGAAGGGGCGTAGCGCAGGAGTTTAACTCCCGCCAAAACGCTTGGGCCTGGTGGCATAAAAAGGCCGCCCAGCGTTTAAAACAGCAAGGCTTTGTAATTAACGAGAAGAAAAACTTAATTAGTAAAGACGGCGTGTTTTGGACAAATTTAAACGATTTGCCCAACGCATCGGCCCTTTTATACGCTTGGAAGCAAGGCTATAAGGTTAAATTTAAACACGGCCTGTGGAGCGGTGAGGCGGTTAACCCCTAAGCGCAGTTTCTTAAGCGTTTGGTTTGTTAAAATGCGCCGCAAAAACCGCCCAGACAAATGTTTGTTGCGCTTTTCCTGTTTGGGGACGATCGGAAAAGGAAAAGAAAGAGAGATCCTCTTCCCCTTGCAGTTTTTGCTTTCAGCGGACAAATTTTTTTATAGAGACCTGCCGTCTAAAGCAGGCCTTTATTGGTTTTACGGCAGATTATTAGAGGAGGCAGCATGTTAAAAAAATATTTTTTTGCGTTTCTCTTTACATCGCTTTTACTTCAACCGGCGTTTGCCCAGGGAGGGGGAATGAAGCGCGTAGCGCAGAAACTGTCCGCCAGGGCCGCCCGGCAGGAGGCCGCCTTGCCTAAGGCCGCAAAAGCGGCGTTGTTAAATCCACAGCACCGCCGTTATTTACGCATGGATGAACGTTTAAACCAAATTTTAGATGACAAAGCCCGCTCTTCCCGCAAAAAAAACCAAGGCCATTTGGCGGGGGGATTATATCCTAATACGGCCGGCGGATGGAAGCATTTAGAAACGAATATTCCGGGGTTTGTTTCCAGCTGGCCTAAAGCGCTGGAGGCCTATTCCAAACGCCATGACGGCGCTGAATTTTTTGATGATGTACAGTCTCAGATAACGGCTATGTATCCCCACGCGCGGTTTTCAGCGGCGTTTGTGGCTTCTTTTGATGAGGTTCTGTTGTTGGAGCGCGGGGTGCGCATGAAACCCGTTTCTTTGCCTCAGGCTATGGAGGAGCTGGATAAATTGTCTTGTTTGCATATGCCGGGGTATGCGGCCGTTATGGTGGATAACGCCGGTAAAAAATTGCGTGATATTTTAATTTTAGACATTAAAGGCGAGCGTATTATTTCCCTGCACCAAAGCCAAGGCCGCGCGCTGGCCCGTTTGGCCGCGAAACGCCGCCAGGCTTGGCGAAAAGAACACCCCAAGCTGGCCGCCCGTTTAGACAAACAGGGTTTTGCGTTGGACGCTAAACGCGTATTGATTACCAAGGACGGCATTACCTGGGCTCCCCTGCCGCACGGGGAGGTGCGGCGTAATTTAGTGTATGCGTGGGAGTTGGGGTGGTATGCCTCGTTTAAACCCGGTACATGGCAGGTGGAAGGCTTTGCCGAGAAAAAAGGCGATATTTTGCGCCAGAGCGTTCCCGCCTTAAGGGCTGTTTTTTAAATACATCTATTGCAAAGTTTAAAAATAGGCATAGAATAATACTATGAACAAACTTTATTTATTGTGTGCCGTGATGGGCTGTTCTTTTCCCGCATGGGGGCAAATAGAAGTAAAAACGCCCCATGAAGGCCCTGTTGCCGTTTCTAACGATATGGCTGTTTTACTAAAACAGGTGGATAAAAATTATGACGCGCGCGAGCGCCTGCTCTACGGCGGTCGCAACAGGGCACGTACACAAATAACCAAAGGGGCCATCAACCATGCTTTTGATATGCCCGGCGCGTGCGAAGAACATTTTAAAATGGATGTGTTGGCTAAACGCTTGGAAGAATTAAAAGAAAGCGAAATTTCCCCGCGTATGCTGGTGGTGCTGTACCCGGGCAAAAAGTTACAGGCGGCCCTTAAAAAACTGCTTTATGACCCTAATAAACCCCAAGACGCCTTTATTTGGGCGGATATGGCGTATGGAGAGGCGTGTACGGTGGTTGCCGCTGTTCCCATTGCGGCCCCGCCGCAGGAGGAAAAAGACTTTGCGCAGCTGTATTTGGAGCGTGCCCATTGGTTGGCGGGCTTGTCGGACAAAAACTTTAAAGCGGCTTTGCGTGAGGCCCGCAAAAGATTAGCGGAGTTTTAACCGCGGTTACAAACTATGAAACGGCTGATACTGGGATTGTTTGTATTTTTTTTGGCTGCTCCTGCAGAAGCGTGGGTTTTCCTGAATTCTGTAAACCAGAACGCTTCCGGCTGGATTTTGCCCAAAATCATTTCCGGCCGTTCCGTGCGGGTGTGTATAGACGTGTTGGACCGGCAAACAGACACCATTTCCCACCGCCGCCAAACGGTGCCGTATAAAGGGGAAAATCTTCCCGCGTATTATCAGCAAGCGGCCTGGGTGGCGCAGAGCGCTTATCAAAACTGGTTTGATAACCTAAAAAAACAAATACAGCAAACAAAACGAAAAAAAGAATTTAAAGATTTGCTTTCTCTTATGCCGAAAAGGATAGCTTTTTCCTTTATCAACGGCCCTAAAAGCGCGCGTCCCTATACCAGCTGCGAGCAGCTGCCCGCCCAAGAGATAGACTTGCGTATCAGAGCCACCTTGTTTAAGCAGGCCTCCGGCGGCCACGCCGTACAGGGGGTGCGGGCTTCTTTTACGTTTTGGCTTCAGCCTCAAAACACGGGTATAGCGGCGTACGATACCCCTCAATTTGTTGTAAACGCCCGTTCTTCCTTGCAAATAGCCGTGCACGAGGTGGGGCATACACTGGGTTTGGGGGATTTGTATGCCGGGGATGATAATCCGGATAACAGCCCCATTTATACATTGTCCTCTTTTTATCCGGCGCAGTCTGCCGCCTCTGTGATGAATAGGGAGGAAGAACTTACCTGTGACGACGCTGACGGACTGGCTAATTTGCTGGATTTCTTTACCGTGGATAAACCTTCTTCTCGCCGGGAAAAAGGGTGGATTAGCTTTTGCCCGGGGCGTACGGTTGCCTATGCCCGCGCGCTGCCTGTTCAAATAACCGCCTCCCAAATGGAAAGTTTGCGTTCTTTTGCCCAAAACGGCTGGAAGGGCAACAGCCCCATAGAGGCGCAGCTTAGCGAGGCGGAGCGGCGGGCCGCTTCCTCGCGGACCAAAGAACAAGCTTTGGCGAAGAGCCGTCAGGCAAACCAGGCCCAGGCGGTTTTAAAACAGGCGTTAAACCGGCAAAATAAACCTTCCGCCGGCGCGTACAAGGCGCATAGATGCGCCGTCTGCGGGCAAGAAATAGAAGAGGCGGATTTTGTCCGTCTGTCCTATCCCAAAAAAGGCCTGTGGGCCTTTGCGCACCGCAGCTGCAACCAAAAGCGCAAACAAAAAGGGGATAAGATACTTCCCGCCAATTTACTAAAATACGGCGAGGCAATCCAATAACAATTTACCCGGTTTATTACCGGGTTTTTTATGCTCCAAACACCCTGAAAGACTAATCTGTTTTATTAGTTGAAAAAGGGGCATATCCTCTAAATACTATAGTAAGTAGGAAGGAGGAGTTATGAAAAAGATTTGTTTTAAAAGTTTATTGTTGGCGGGTTTTATGGCGGTGGCCGGGGTGTTTGCTTCCGCGGCCGTTTTGGACGCCAAGGAGTTTAAAGCCCAGCAAAAAGCGGTGGCCTCCAAGCTGGAGGTCTTGCGCCAGCGTTTGGATAAATTAGGGGGGGTGGATTTGAGCTTGGCGTTTGTTATGTCCGTTAAGTCCAAAGACGCCTTGGCCGTATCCAGTACCGTACTGGCTTATCAGGACTATGCCCAGAAACGCTCGTTGGGGATTTTAATGGGGGCCGCTATTCAAAACGCGTCTAACCCGGTGGCTATGCAGCAGGTGCGTGACGAAGAATTTAAAAAACTGCTGGCCTCCGCCCCGCAGGAACAGTATGGGGTGGAAAACACTTTTAAAACCTTGGACGAGTTGGTAAATATGGAGGATGTTTCTTTGGCGCAAGTGATTGGGGCGGCCAAACGTATGAATCCCCAAAGCCGCGCCCAGGCACAGGTTAAAAAAGCGGTAAAACAAGCCGCCAAAGACGCCGGTAAAAAGAAATAAAACGGATCATTTAACATCAAAACGCCCCGTAACCGGGGCGTTTTTTTATAACTACTGCTCACAATAAACCCCGGGCGTAAGCCCGAGGGATGGAGTGTGTATCCCCAAATCTTCAT
>CALUXF010000043.1 GCA_944324655.1 Candidatus Avelusimicrobium aviculae | reverse complement strand
TTGGAGAACACCGCATTTGTAGCTACAGAGTGAACTTGTCCGCCGTATCCTTACAATACGGCCTAGGGCACACCATTTAAACCACGCGAAAGCGTGGTTTACTGGTATTTAAATGCCGGCATTAATTGCGTTTTAAATGAATTTTTTGCATGCAACAGGTCTATTTTTTCTTTAAAAGAAGGGTTATCACACACACCGGTGCGGATATACTTGTCCAAGGCGGCGTAAGTAAAGCCCAGTTTTTCTTCATCACTTTTACCGGTAAGACCGTCCGAAGGGGCCTTTGTTACCAAATAATCAGGCAGGCCCAAAACTTTTCCAATTGCAATTACTTCCGTTACCGTAAGATTTAAAAGCGGGGCAAAATCCCCCACGCCGTCCCCATAGCGGGTTGAATACCCCACCCAAGCTTCAGACAGGTTAGACGTATTAACCACCCTGCCGTTGACGGACTGCGCCACCGCATACAAAGATGCCATTCTAAGCCGGGGCGCCAAATTAATACTGCTTTGCCGGCTGACATTTACCTGTGTTGCTGCTTGGGCCAAAATATCATCATAAGCGGTTTTTATATTAATCAGAAAATTATCAATTCCTAAATGGCGGCAAACCGCTTTAGAATCCTCTATATCCCGTTGTATGCCGTTAGGCATCAACACGCCCACCACACGGTCTTTTCCTAACGCTTTTACACAAAGAGCCGCCACCACCGTACTGTCTTTTCCCCCGGAAATACCTACCACCGCCTTACAGTCTTTTCCATTTTCTTCAAAACACTGGCTTAACCAGCGCACTAAGCTCTTAGTTACTTGTTCTGCGTTAAAAATCATTTTCAAACTCCATTAACCACAATAGAATAATTTTTGAATAATACAAATTCTTTTTTATTTTACTTTCTTTAAAAATATTTTTCAGGCCTCTTTTTATTTTATTCGGGAAATAAAACGCCCCCACATTATTCCCAGCGCAACTGAAAGGTTTCGCACCATAATTTAGATTCCAGCAAAGTGTTTTTAACCACTTCCGCAGGGATGGCAGGCGCCTCTTGCGGGTATTGCAAAGCCAACTGCCTGAGGGACTTAAAATAATCCAACACGATTAGCTTAATCCCCCCCTCTTCATACAATTCCAATTGACGTGAAGAATTATGAAAAATATGAGAAAATTGATTTTTCCCATGAAAAGGATGCAAAGAACCGGGTGAATCATTGTGCAAATCAGAAAACTTAATAGTAAAAAATTCTTTTTTTTCTTGCGAAGCTTCTTTCATATCTTTATAAATATGCCGCAAAGTGGTCTTATTCACAATATGATGCACGCCGCGGTAACCAGCGGAGTCTGGAACCACTTTCCATTGTTCTTTATAGGCCGGATCAATCGCCGCGCTTGTGCGGGAAATAATCGTTAACAAGTGCAAATAGTGATAGCTGCCCCAAAGCGAAGAAGGGCTTTGCAGCGGCGGGACCTTATACTTTGCCACAATATTCACACAAGGAATCTCTATCTTATATTTTTTATAAGAAAGAAGATGAGAAGCCGAAGATATGCACAAACTCATCGGACCCTTTAAAGAAACTACCCGGTTGGCTAAGGCTGACGAAGCGGCAGGGGCCTGCATTTGGCGGGTGATTATCCTTACAGGCGCCTTGTTTTCAGACAGTTTGCCCGTCATCAGGAGAATTTGGTACGCGCTTTGCCCCCGGCATACCGAAAAACCACAAAATAAAAAAGCCGTCAAGAAAATAAAAAAACGGGCAAACGCGTGAGGTAAAAAATTCATAAGCTCCCCTTGTAAAAATTTTCCGGCGGCTTTTTCCGGCGGCTTTTAAATAATTATATAGAAAATAAAATAATGCTTAAATAACAATCACTTTACGCTAACAATTTTATTCTCCCACAAATCATATTTATAGCGTTTTTTAGTCTTATCAGAGCGGGAACGGTTTTCCATTAAAATTTTACCATCATCCTCCCAATACGCGCGGCGGGTTGTGGTTAGTACATAGCGTGCCTGGGGCAGGCCGCGTATAGCCTGCGCCACCTTGGATTGGGAAAACTTATAATCAAAGCCTTGCTGCCATAATTGGCGCATATTTTCATCATAAAGCGTTACTACGGACACATACTCATCCACATTCATATTAGCCAGCGTACGGCCTTCCACCACCAGCGGAAACTGAGCCTGCCCGTTATTATGGTAAGCTTCCACCAATACATTTAAAAATTTGGCAGACATGGCAAACCCAATATCGCAGCTTTCCCCGGCTTTTTCATATACGCTGCCGGTATGGATACCCACCAGCTCGTGACGGGAATTTAATACAGGACTGCCGCAAAAACCAGGCCGTTTATCACGCGGAACGGGTATAGTAGTGCGGAAAGACAAATAAGATTCCGCCAAAACTTCCCGCGGAATATCCGTTTCCGTTCCGGAAGCAAACCCGTGGGAGTACAAAGGCTCCCCTTTACGCACATTAGGCTGAACCGTAAGCGGGGTTAAAAAGGCCTCGTCCTGCGGGCGGAATTTAACAAGCGCCATATCCAGCATACTGGGAGCAGACACTTGCACAATTTCCACCGGGAAACGTTTTCTTTCCCCATTGATGTGCATAACCACAACAAAATTTTTATGCAACGCGTCTGAAGAGTGGGAAATATCCGGCGCGATGGTATGGGCGGCCACTACACCAAAAATTTCATCCTGTCCGTTATATTTGGTTTTAAAAACCGTGCCGGAAAACACGTTGGAAAACGGGTCGTCATTTTCAGACGCGCGGAAAGTAGCCCCGTCCAACCGGCCGGATTTTTTTAACACATTAATTTGAGCTTGCAAGGCTTGGTTTTGTTCCTGCAAAGAGGCGATGCGCTGTTCTAAAGACTGGCGGACTTTATCCGAGGAAAACTCTTTCGTCATCGCGTCCGCCGCTTTGGAAGCCCGCGCCGGCACGGCAAACAGCCTTTCCGCCGCTTGTTGATAGCCAGGATTTTTTGCATTTTCTAACAACCGGCGGGAAAGTCCTTTCCCGGCCGCGGAACCCTGGGCAAAAACGCCAGAATAAGAAATACACAAGACAAGAAAAATAAGCGCATAACGCATAAAAAGCCCTCTTCAATAGAATATTGTTTTTTTGTGTAAAAAACAAGGCTAGAAAAGTATTTTTTCAATTTCTTTTCCCTGTTTCCAGTCAAACCATACGGTACGAATGTTTTGGCTCTCTTTCATAACAGTTGCCGGGCCAAAGGCTCCAAACGGCTGGCTCCAGCTGGTTTTTCCAATCCCTAGCTTGATATAACGCACGCTGGGCAACAAATTAAGCTGTGCTTCTATCTGGCGGGAAGAATACCTCCCCTCAAAAGATCTATGCCACAGCACCCGGCCTTGTTCATCCATCAGCTCCGCGTAGGAAATAAATTCATCCACATTAATTTGGGTAATGCGAACCGCGTTAAGCAGAACCGGGAAAACAGCCCGCCCATTATTATGATACGCCTTCACCAATACCCTTAACATGCTAGAAGATACAACATAACCGGTATCATCCGCGGGATTTTTTAAAGCAGAGGAGCTTCCCGTGTGAATGCCCACCAATTCATGTTGATTGTTTAACACGGCGCTGCCGCATAGCCCGGCCCGGCCCGGTTTATCCAAAGAAATGGTGGTTTTGATTAAACCCGGGGATATACTTTTTACCGTGCGGGAAGAAAGCGTCATCGGCAGTCCGCAGGCAAAGCCGTGGGAATAAAGTTCCTTATCCGCCAGACGGACATTTCCCATAACCAAAGGCTGGAACAAAGCCTCATCCTCCTTACGGAACTTCACCAATGCCAAATCCAACATTTTACTGGAAGAAATCTGCACCACTTGAACGGGTATTACAAATACGTGGCCCTCTCTCTGCACGGCCGCCCGAAACTCTTTACCCAACAAACCGGGCAAGCCGGGCTGTTTGGCCAACGTATGGGAAGCTATAACGCCAAAAATCTCTTCTTCCCCCAGGTAATTGATTTTAAAAACAGTGCCGGAATAGGTATTAACGGGGGAAGTGCCGTCCGGTATAGCCTGGAAAACAGCCAAACGCGTACGTTCCTGCCCTTCTAAAAACAGCTTTTCCTGCAATAAAGCCTTTTGTAAATTTTCCAATTCCGCCAAACTACGGCGCAATTCCTCCAAAGAGGGCGCCGCCTGACGCTGGATAGAATACGAAGACCCGCGTAACTTTGCAGGAGCCAGCCCCTTTACCAGCTTAGCCGCTTTTCTGACGGATTTCTCAGGATAAGACCGGGCGGCTTCTCCCGCCGCTCTCTTATATAAATTTTTAGCATTTCCACGCTGCGCCCAAAGAGGAGCCCGCGCAGACAACAAAATGCCTGCGAGCAAAACCAGAGCGCAAATCTGTTTATTTTTTAATCCAAGTAGCATAATTTTATTATAAGTTTCTAGGCGTTGCAAAAACAGGGCCAAAAGACCTATCTTCACTATACTTTAGGACCTAGTTAAAAGGAACAGAAAAAGGACACGAAAAACGGGACGGAAACATCCAATACCACCCCGTGGAAGACCGCCAAAAAAACCATATCTTTTCCGCAATAGCGGGCAATTACGGGCAAAGTAGCGTCCATGGAAGTTACCCCCCCGGCGCAAATAGGGGAAAGTTTTCCAAAATATTTCACCAGCAGCGGGGTAAAAAGTAAGGTAAACATTTCCCTAATCATATTAGAAAGCAAGGCAACCGTTCCCAACTGCCCGGCAAGCGCCGGCCCCAAAGAGGCTTCTTTTAACTGGGTAATCAAAATGGAAGAAAGGGAATAATACCCAAACCCGCTGCCAACGGCCAAATAATCCGCCCACCCCCATTGTTTTAGAATAAACCCCGCCAAAGCGGCACCGGCCAACGTGCCAATTGCCGTTCCCAAGGGCAACAGCAGCATTTTGGGGCGCAAAGAACGCAAGATTTGTTTTAACTGTCTGTCACTGCCTAAACTCATCCCTACAAAAAGCATGAGCGCGTACAATACCCACAAAGCAGCCTTGTCCGCCGCAAGCTCATTAGGGAAATACACCCCCGCCGCGCAGCCTAAGGCAAAAAAACCTAAAACAAGTAAACTGTTTTTCATTTCTCGCGCCTCCACCAGCGCCACAACCCCCAGGCGCAAAAAATACTGCCCAGCGTACCCGCCATAGAAATAACAAACGCCTGCCCCCCTAAAGAAGCCAGCTGCCCCAACAACCCTTTATTGGCCCCAATGCTAAAACCCATTAAAAACAACAAAACGAAAATAACCGCGCTTATCGTGCGGGGCAGAGCAAGCGTCCACGCGTGGCGGCGCAAAGCGTAACCTAAAGCTATCCCCAAAAACATAACAGAAATTAACGCAATCATTTTCCCACCTAAAAAAATACCCCTCACAGGGGTATTTATATTTTATCAAATTGTCTCTTACGCAAGACGGGAATCCCTGCCATTACAGGCGGCTTCCCGTCTTATGTGGTACTTTTCCATGGGGCATATTCCCCGTTTCCATTACGGGAACTTACAGATACAACAGCTTAAAGCCAATGCTTACGCCCCAGTCTTTCTGGTCCCAATTTCCGCCGGCATGCGTACTGACGTTTACATAAAAAGCCGTGCCCTCATTTACCAAAGTACCCAGTTCCAACTCCGGGGCAAATTCACTGCGCATGTCATTTTCAAAATCCACATAATAATACAAGTTGGTCAACGCATACCACTGGGAAGGCGACGTATACCCCAGCGTAAGCCGAGGGCGGGCGTAATTGACGTCGGCGCGTGCGCCGTCCCCCGCCACGGAAACATAATGCTTATATTCCCAATGCATATAAAACTGGTTGGGGAACGTGATAACCGCAAATGCGGTGGGGCTCATAACCAGTTTTCCGGTGCCCAGTTCGTCCTTGGTGGCGGTAGGGGCCAGCATTTCCATTTTAACGCCCAGGCCCAGCATATCGTTAGCCTGATAAAGCCCGGTGGCCGATAAACTTACGTCCCCAATACCGTTTACCGATTTGCCCGGTGCTTCATAGCGGGCGAGGGGCAACTCCACCCCCCAGTTGTAGTTTTCGTTAATTACCCGATAGGTTTTTAGCGTAACTGTATTCAAAGAAACCCCGGCTTTATCATCAATAACGGTTAAAGCTGGGTTAACCTCCAAAGTGGTTATGTTTTCAGTTGGCTTTACCCCAAAGTGCCAAGTATCCTGCAATTGCGCCCACGCCGGGGCGGAAAACCCTAACAAAACGGCTAAACCCACTGCAATTTTTTTAATAATCATAATGGTTTATCGTATCCCTTGTTTACAGTTTACGTTTTTTTGGCCGCTTGTCAAGCGTGATTTATAAAGGGGAACCCGCACTGTGCAGGTGCGGGTTCCCTTGGGGCGTAAACTCTCGGCCATGAAAAAACCGAAAGCTACGTAAAACTAATTACCAACCATTTTTACAACGATAAGTTTCCGTTTTTGTATTTTCAGAACAAACCGTAGTTGTACTAGTCCATTGCGTACCTAAGGAGATTGAACCTGAAGGACTGTATTTGGTACAAGAAATACCAGCATGTACTTTGTCACAAGATTTGGTACAAGTATTAGAATCCGCGTTCAAACAACCTCTCTGGGCATTACATGTACCAGTATTCTGAGAAATTACCTTCCACGAATACGTTCCAGCAGACACTGTTCTGCTGCAGTTCTTATAACATACAGAATCTGATGTAGAGACCCCAGGGCAACATTCACTCTTATGGCTTGATTTATACGTTGAATTAGAACATTTTAATTTACAAGTATTGGAAACATTTTCCCAAGAACAAGTATTGTGATTGTAACGGTCTTTGAAAGTGCCTTCATAGTCCGAACCATATTCAGGGAGATCTTCACAGTTACGAGTACGTTCTGTATACCCACTATATTTTATAGTAGGAGCGCCCGCTCTAGAACTGCAGTAGCAGTCTTCATCATAATACTGGTCCCAATAGCAGTTCCCTTTGCCATAATAGTAACG
>CALUXF010000042.1 GCA_944324655.1 Candidatus Avelusimicrobium aviculae | reverse complement strand
CACGCGCCGCACATCGTGCAGCTGGCATTGGCCACCGCTTTGCGGTTCACCAAGGAGAGCGCCCCAAACGGACAAGTGCTTACGCATTTTCCGCAACCTACACAATTAGAAGCTATTTGAATCATTTGATAAAACTCTCCTTTTTCAAAATTTCAACAAATTTAGCCGCCATTTCTTCGGCAGAACCGCTGAACATCTCGCCTTTTTGGCGCGCAGCCGGCGGGAAAATGCGCGATACGCGGGTAGGGGAGCCTTCCAGCCCCAGTTTATGCGGGTCCGCGTTTACATCCACTTCCGTCCAAGTATATACTTTTTTATCCTGCGCTTTATGCGCCGCCATGAAAGAAGGATATTTAGGCGCATAGTCCACAGGCATGGTCATGGTGATAAGAACCGGCAGGTCCGCCTCCATAATTTGGTGGCCGCCTTCAATAAGTTTCTTTACCACGGCGCGGGAACCGTCGCTGTCTACGCTTTCGCAAAACGTAATTTGCGGAATGCCTAAATGGAAGGCAATGCCGGGGCCGGTTTGGGCGGTATCGCCGTCAATAGCCATTTGACCGCACAAAATCATGTCAAACTGGCCGATTTTCTTAACCGCCATAGCCAGCGCGTAAGAGGTAGCCCACGTATCGGAACCGGCAAAAGCGCGGCTGGAAAGCAGCACGCCTTCGTCCGCCCCTAAGGCCAAGGCCAAGCGAAGCACGGCCACTGCCTGGGCAGGCCCCATGGATAATACCGTCACTTTGGCGCCCGTTTTGGCTTTAATGGCCAGGGCCTTTTCCAAGGCGTAGTGGTCATACGGGTTTAAAATGCTGGGTACGCCGGCGCGGATTAAGGTGCCGGTTTTCGGGTCCACCTTTACTTGGGTGGAATCGGGAACTTGTTTAATACATACAATAATGTTCATGGGGTTCAATCCTTATGCTTTGAAAGTATCTCTAAGTTTAGCGGAAACGGCGTCTTCGTCCGTTATCAGGCCGGTCATTTTTTCTTCAATGCCAACCAGGTTTACGCCGGCAGAGAGGTCTTGCGCGCTGGCCGCGCCAACGCCCAAGATGAGTTTCATCCCTTCCGTGGCGATTTTAAACGCGCTCAAGCGCGCGTTCACGCGGGCCATGGTGCACAGGGTGGTTAAGTCAAAGCGGCTGCCTTCGGTTACTTTGCCTTCGGCGCATTGGCGGCTGAACACGGCGGCCACTTCCGCTTCGGAAATCAAATCACCCAACATAAAGGTAATGTATTGGTGGCGGGTTAATTTCTGCGCGCGGCAGTCTTCCAGCACGCGGGCCAACGCGCGGAAACCCAACGCCACGCTGTCGGCTCCCACATTGGGGTTCTTGGCGTGAATGGCTTCAAATTCTTCCGCCTGTTTAATATAGTATTGGCCGCGGCTTTTTAAATGTTCCTGCCAACGCCCGCGGAAGATAGTCATTTCCAACACTTCGCTGGTGCCTTCGTAAATGCAGGTGATTTTCACGTCGCGTTTAATTTTTTCTACGGCAAATTCTTTGGTATAGCCGAACCCGCCCATGGCTTGAATGGCGTCTTCGGCCGCTTTATTGCCCGATTCCGTAGCATACAGCTTGGCGATGGCGCCCTCGGTAGCCAACCCGTGGTTGTTTACTTCCAGCTGTTTGGCGGTCCAGTCAATATAAGCGCGGGCCGCTTCAAAGCGTACATAGTGCGGGGTGATGAGCTTAAGCATAAAGCCTTGTTTTTCAGCAAGCGGGCCGCCGGCCTGTATGCGCTGTTGGGCATACACCAGGGCGGTTTCCACGGCTTCTTCACCGGCTCCCAAACCAAAGGCGGCTACCATCAAACGGGTGTACCCAAACACGGCCTGGGCTTGCAAGAAGCCTTTGCCTTCTTCTAAACCAATTAAGTTTTCAGCCGGCACGTACACTTCGTCAAACGCCAAACCCGCCGTATTGG
The DNA here is from genome assembly GCA_944324655.1 of Candidatus Avelusimicrobium aviculae. Lineage (GTDB taxonomy): Bacteria > Elusimicrobiota > Elusimicrobia > Elusimicrobiales > Elusimicrobiaceae > Avelusimicrobium > Avelusimicrobium aviculae. The sequence goes on along the minus strand of CALUXF010000042.1, from coordinate 5,098 downwards.
AAAGGCGGATGCCGTGTTTGTCTTCATGCGCGTCCTGCGTAAAACCGGGGGTGCCTTTTTCTACAATGAACCAGCTGGGGCCGCCGGGGGCCAAAGCCAGCACGGTGTAAATATCGGCCACGCCGCCGTTGGAAATCCACATCTTGCTGCCGGTAATTTTATAACCTACTATTTTGCCGTCTTTTTCCATACGTTCGGCGCGGGTGCGCAGGGATACCAGGTCGGACCCGGCGTCCGCTTCCGTAGCGCCGTAGGCTACCAATTTATTTTCATCGGCAATTTTCTTAAACCATTTGGCTTTTTGTTCCGGGGTGCCGCCTACGTTAATCGGGTCGCTCCCCAAAAAAGTGGCAAACACGCCCGTGGCGATGCCCAAATCAATACGGGCCAGCTGTTCGCAAACGCGGTAAATTTCAGTGGTCTGGCCGCCCAAGCCGTTGTATTCTTCCGGAATGAGCAAAAGATGTACGCCCAAGGTGTCGCGGTCGTACATTTCTTTCAAAATTTCTAAGGGAATTTCATTTTTGGCGTCATGCTCGCGGATAAACTCGTGCGAGATGCGGTTCTTAGCATATTGCTTCAAACTATCCAACATCAGGTTTCTGGTTGTCAGGTCGTTTTTTGCCATGTTTATTTGGTCTCCAAAATACAATATAGGTATATGATACCAATTTTTGAGCCCAAACGCATTTTCCGACAATAAACACAAACCGCTTTTAAACAAACAAAAGAGTCTGCTTTTTTAAATAAAATCCAATGAGGGTGGCCTTACGCATAAAAATATGTATAATGAAAACATGAATTGCATATTTTGCGGCATTGCCGACGGCTCCATCAAAAGCCAACTTATTTATGAAGACGAAGACGTGGTGGCTTTTAAAGATTTAAACCCGCAGGCCCCCACCCACCTGCTTATCATCCCCCGGCAGCATATCGCCCGGTTGGATGAAGCGGACGAACAACACGCCCTGCTATTGGGCAAACTATTATTAACAGCCAAAAAACTGGCCAAACAGTTTAATTTAAAGGATTTCCGCTTGGTAACCAATAACGGCAAAGGCGCCGGGCAAAGCGTGGACCATTTGCACTTCCACCTGATGGCCGGGCGGCGCTTTAACTGGCCTGCCGGCTGAGGGGTGGAAAAAATCCTTAAATTTTATATAATATAAGGGAGGAAAAAATCCTCGCCCATTTTTAGCTATGTAACCGTAGAAGGTGGTGAAAAAGTTAATGGTTTTTGTTAAAGTGAGAGACGCTGAACACTTGGAAGAAGCCCTCAAACGCTTTAAAAGAGAATGTGAGAAAAACGGCATTTTAAAAGAAATTAAAAGACGCGAAACTTACATGCCCCCGAGCGTAAAAAGAAAGCTCAAATCCCAAGAAGCGCAGCGCAGAGCCAGACGCACCAAACGCAGACGCTTTTAATGATTGACACACAACAGGCAATAGCTCGATACACTATGTAAAGAGCTATTGCCTTATTTGGCTTTACCAATCACAAAAGCGCAGGCGTTTGATGAATAACAATATAATAGAAACAATTAAAGAGCGGTTGGATATTGCGGACTTTATCCGCCAGTATGTTCCGGGGCTTAAACGCTCCGGCAAAACATGGAAGGCTTGCTGTCCGTTTCATAAAGAAAAAACCCCTTCTTTTACTTGCAGCAGCGAGAAGGGCCTTTATTATTGTTTCGGCTGTCAGGAAGGGGGCGATATTTTTGCCTTCCTGATGAAAATAGAAAATTTAACTTTTAACGAAGCGCTTCGCAAATTGGCGGATTTAGCCGGGGTGGAATATCAGCCCGCCGGGCAACTTTCCGGCGAGGAACAACGCCGCATAGACGCCCGCAAAACGCTGGATTTTGCCAAACAATTCTATCACCGCAATTTAATGGGACACGGCGGGGAAAAGGTGCGCGAATATATTAAATCCCGCAACTTAACCAAAGAAACCGCTGAAAAATTTGAACTGGGCTACGCCAAAAACGAACCGTCCGCCCTGTGCCAATACGCCCGCGCCAACGGCTATACGGACGCCGCTTTAAAAACCGCCGGTTTGTGCGTGCAAACGGCTTACGGCGCGCGGGACTATTACCGCGGCAGGCTGATGTTTCCCATTATCAACCAACGCGGGGAAACGGTGGGGTTTGGCGGACGGATTTTAGGGGACGGGGAACCCAAATATTTAAATTCCCCGGATACTATTTTATTTTCTAAAAGCCGTATTCTATACGGGCTTAACTTTGCCGGGCCGGCCATACGCCAGCAAGGGCGGGCCGTGCTTTTGGAAGGCTATATGGACGTAATAGCCTGCCACCAGGCGGGCGTGCAAAACACGGTGGCACCGCTGGGAACCAGTTTAACGGCTGACCACGCCAAACTGCTTAAACGTTACAGCGAAAATGTAATTGTATTGTTTGACCCGGACGCCGCCGGCATACGCGCGGCTTTGCGCGGAGCCTTGATACTGATTGAAAACGGCCTTTTTGTAAAAGTGGCCGCCTTGCCCGAAGGGCTGGACCCGGACGAATACATTGCCAAATACGGCAAAGAAGCGTTTGAAAAAGTGCTGGACGGCGCGCAAGATTTAATTGAATTTCATACCCGGCTGCAGCTGGATTTGTATACGCAGCCGTTAAAACCGCAGGACAAAACGGCTGTTGTTTCGGAATTGGTGGAAACGATAGCCAAACAGCCGGATGAAATCGTCCGGCGGGAATGGATTAAATACGTAGCGGAACAAACCGGGGTGGATGAGGAACTGGTAATAGACCGGATGCGTCAAAAAACAACCCCTCCCAAATACGGGGTAAAACCCGCAGCCGACGCAAAAAAACCGCAAACACCCGCCAACCCGGCGGAGGCGGATTTAATTTCTTGGCTGCTGCATTACCCGCTATATGCCAAGTCCTGCGAACATTTGACTAAGAACGATTTTGAAGACGCCCGCATGTGGGAGCTTTTTGCCGCCCTGCAAAAAGCCTACCGGGAAAACCCGGCGTCCGGCTCTGTGACAGAGCAAACAATTCAAAACGCCCCCGGGCTGAAAAATGAGATAATTAAATTATCCTTGGCGGAAATTCCGCAGGATTTTTCACCCGAGCGCGACATTGCGGAGTGCGCCGCAAAAATAGCAAAAGCCGGCCTGCAGAAACAACTGACCGCCCTCCAGCATAAAATGAAAACGCTGGGCGCGGGCAATGTGCCGCCGGATATGGTGCAGTTGTATATGCAGTTGCAAAAAAAGTTAAAAACTAATTAGAGGGAAAGCGAAACTATGGCAAACGCAAACAAAGCCTTAAAAGACTTGATTGAAGAGGGGAAAGAGAGCGGGGTTCTGTCTTTGGAAGATTTGAACCGCTCCATGGCCGAGGCTGACCTAAGCGCCGAAGACAGCGACGACATCCGCGACGCGCTGAGTGAAGAAGGCGTACAAATTTTAGACCAAAAGAAATTTAAAGAAGTTTCCATGGCGGACAAAGAAGCTTACAGCGAGGAGTGGACCTCCAGCCCGGATATTTCCAACTCCATCCGCATGTATCTGTCCGAAATGGGAAAAGTGCCGCTTTTGTCACGCGATGAAGAAATTACGCTGGCCCGCAACATCCGCGAACGTGAAAAAGAATTGCGCAAACTGGTGCTGGAGTCCCCCATCACCATGCGCGAAATATGCAACTGGGAAGAATTGGTAGACCAAGAGGAAATGACCACCAAAGAACTCATGCCCCGCGGCAAACGCACTACGCGCGAATTAAACAATATGCGCAAAAAATTAAAAGACGCGGCCATGTTTATCGGCAAACGGGAACAAGAAATCACCAAATTAATGAAAGAGCTGCGCGACGGTAATTTAACCGAAAAGAAACGCAATAAAAACATTGAACTTTTGGAAGCCAAACAAAAAGAAGTGGTAACCACCATTACCAAATTAAATTTAAACCAGAACAAAATCAAACGTTTAACCAACAAAATCAAAAACTTGGCGGACCGCTTGACCGAAACCCGCAACGATATGCAGCGTTTTGACGAATACTTTGGCCCGTACGCGGAAGTAAAAAAGCTGGTAAATAAATTCACTTCCGGCAAAATAACGGAAAAAGAATTTAAAAAATCCACCAAATTTTCTTTGGAAGAACTGCAGCGCGCACTGACAAATATAGAAGGTGTGCGCCGCCGCCATACCCAAATGGTGGACTTGCTTCCCATGACGGAAAAAGAATTTTTGGCGTTTAATGACCGCATTATCTTTTTTGAAGACATGATTTTGCAGGATAAATTAAAACTCATTAAAGCCAACCTGCGCTTGGTGGTGTCTATCGCCAAAAAACACGTCAACTCCAATTTGGAACTGTCCGACCTGATTCAGGAAGGCGGTTTAGGCTTAATGAAAGCCGTGGAAAAATTTGAATACAAACGCGGATTTAAATTTTCCACCTACGCCACTTGGTGGATACGCCAAAGCATTAACCGCGCCATTGCGGACCAGGCAAACACCATCCGCATCCCGGTACACATGAAAGAGTTGGTTTCCAAACTAACCAAAGTAACCAACAAATTCCGCCAGGAACACGGGCGCGAGCCTACGCTGGAAGATTATTCCAAAACGCTCCGCCTGTCTGTGGAAAAGGTAAAAAGCGTATTAAAAATCATGCAAGACCCTATATCCCTATCCACCCCTATCGGGGAAGACGAAGACTCCAACCTGGAAGACTTTATTGAAGATAAGACGGGGCCCAACCCCACTACCTCGGCGGTGGATTTCCTGCGCAAACAAGAAGTGGCGGAAGTGCTAGCTACCTTGTCTGAACGTGAGGCCAAAATCATCAGCCTGCGTTTTGGGATAGACTCCGGTTATCCCCGCACGCTGGAAGAAGTGGGCAAAATGTTTAACGTAACGCGCGAACGCGTGCGCCAAATAGAAGCAAAGGCCATACGCAAGCTGCGCCACCCCAGCCGCACAAAAATGCTTAAAGATTATCAAGACGCTTAATACAGCACAAATCCCCGCCACCCGGCGGGGATTTTTATAACTACTGCTCACAATAAACCCCGGGCGTAAGCCCGAGGGATGGAGTGTGTATCCCCAAATCTTCATATT
>CALUXF010000041.1 GCA_944324655.1 Candidatus Avelusimicrobium aviculae | reverse complement strand
AATATATTTTACCAAATCCAAAGGAGCAAAACAGCATTTTGCCCCCGGTTTTTCAGGTTACATTCCCCTTAAAAAATAAAAAACCCCGGGCCGCTAAGCCCGGGGCGCGCAAAAAGCAATAAAGGCTATTGCGTTTCGTAACTGTCCATAATTTCCCCAAAGTACATGGTATGGTAGTCCCCGGGTTCTTTTTCGTACCAAAGCTCTTTAATGGCTTTGTCTAAATTTTCCGAAGACATAGTGGTTTTATACAATACCCTGCACTCATAATGAAAACCGGGCACCCCCAAATGAGGCACCGCTATTTTACGAGAGGGCACCGCCCTTAACCCGCATTCAGCCAGTTTATCCAATTTACGGCCGGATTTGGTGCCGCAGATGGAAATAGCTTCCGGCAAGTCCACATAAGGCAAAGTAACGGTAAATTCGCCCGTTTTTTCCAATAAATCATGGGTAAAGCGGTTCTGGCGCACCAGCGCGGTAAAAACCGGCAGGCGCCACATATAACCAATACTCCCCCATCCAATTACCATGGTGTTTACTTTTCCGTTTAAATAGGTGGTTAAAAATGCCCCCTTGGAAAGTATATCCAGCTTGCGGCTGGCATCTGCATTATAAGCTAGTTCTTTCATAACCCTTTTTCCTCTGTATCTATTTAGTTTATTATACTTTTACCAACTTTCAAAGGCAAGAACCACGCCCCCTGCCCGGCACTTTTTACCCCAAACAAAAAAATATCCCCCGGCGTAGCCGGGGGTTTTAAAAAAATACGGTTAGTTATTTTTTGCAGCTAGCGCAGGAAGCTTCTTTCTTCCAGGTGATGCCCACAAAGAACATGGCAATTACGCAGCAAATGCCGCAGGTTAAATAAATACCATACCAGCCCCAGTTGTGCAAAATAACGCCGCCGCCCCAACCGGAGAGGAAGGCGCCTAAATAACCAAACATACCGGTAAAACCGCAAGCAGCGGAAACGGATTCCTGCACGGTAATGCGGGAAGTCTGCACACCGCCCACCAAGTTTTGGGGGCCGTCCACAAAGAAACCTACCGCAGCCAAGAAGAAAGCCGTCAGCCAGTAGCTGCCCGTGCCGGTAAAGTGATAAGCACCCCACAAGCTGAAAATCAGCAAGGTCAAGAAACCAATGTTGATGGGCGTGCAGCGGCCGTTAAAGAAGCGGTCCGCCAACCAGCCGGAGGAAATACCGCCCAAGGTGCCGATAAGCGGCATAATGGTGAGCAAGCCGGCGGAAGTAGCTTCTTCGATACCGCGGTCCACCATAAACTTGGCGCTCCAGTCCAGCGTGGCGAAGCGGATGAAGTAAATGAAAATATACGCAATAGCCAAAGACCACAAGAACGGGTTGGCAAACACGTATTTCTTTAAAATCTGCCAGGTGGAAAGACCGCTTTCTTTCTTAACCGGCAGTACGTCGTTCATATAATCTTCGATCGGGGGCAAGCCTACGGCAGCCGGTTTGTCGGTCAAGATTTTGAACATGCACAAGGAGAATATCACACCAATTAAACCCGGTACATAAAACACCATCTGCCAGGTACCGTATTTTAAACAGGCCCAGGCCAACACGCCTACGGCCGCCGTGCCTACCGTGTGGGAAGAGGACCACAGCGTCCATTTGGTGGCTCTTTCTTTAGGGGCAAACCAGTACACCAAGCCTTTGGCTACAGGCGGGAAACCGGCAGACTGAAACACACCGTTTAAACCCCAGAAAAAAGCCATTAAATAAAAAGAAGGCAAGAACGGGAAGAACAAGCTTACGATAGCGGAACCCAGCAAACCCGTAGACATAAAAGCGCGGATGTTGCATTTATCAGCCAACATACCGCTTACGAATTTACCGATACCGTACGTAACGTACAGGGTGGAACCTAAAATACCGTATTGAATAGTGGTTAAACCGCCTTCATCCATCAAAGACGGAGCCACGAAGGAAATATTTTTGCGGCAGAAATAAAAGAAGATGTATCCAAAATACATGCCGAAAAACATGCGGATACGCCAACTTTTATATAATTTTTTGATTAGTTGCTCGTCCGTAATGCGGGGAGCGTCCGGCAACGGCTTCATAAAGTTAATCAACTTTGCGAACATACATTCTCCTAATTTTGAGTGCAAAAAGATGCTCTTACTTTTACTTCCCGGCGCTGGCTTCCCGCCTGGGCGCTCCCTCGATTAGAAAGTTCCGTAAGAGTATTCTTTTATAACGGCAGATTGAAGCAAGATTTGCTTACCCCATTATTATAACAAAAAAACCTTTATATAAATAAGTTTTTATTAATATTTTTTAATTTAGTGTTTTTTTCCTCCCTGCGGGCACAAAAAAGCACCGGGCGTTTTTCTACTAAAGCCCGGTGCGTAAAACAGCTGTTTTAACCGTCTATTTGCGGTGCAAGTTCACAAAAGCCGCCGCTTCTATGCCGGCCTTGGCGCCGGAACCCGCCGCAATAATGGCCTGGCGGTAATATTTGTCTGCGCAGTCCCCGGCGGCAAAAATGCCGGGCAAGGTGGTGTGGGTACGCTCGTCGGCCAGCACCAGCCCGTTATCGGCAAGAGCCACCAAAGAGTTTTTTAAAAATTCCGTTTGGGGAACCGCCCCCACCGCCACAAACAAACCGCTGCACGGGATTTGGCTTATCTCCCCCGTTTTGACGTTTTTTACTTTTACGCCTTCTACGCTATCCTCCCCTAAAATTTCCTCCACCACGCTGTTAAGCACCAAATTTATTTTGGGGTTTGCTTTGGCTTGATCTACGGTTACTTGGTCCGCGCGGAAAGCGTCCCGGCGGTGGATTAAATTTACCTTGGTGCAAAACTGGGCCAAGAACAAGGCGTCTTCAAACGCGGTGTTTCCTCCGCCCACAATGCACACTTCTTTGCCGCGCATAAAAAAGCCGTCGCACGTGGCACAGGCGGAAAGGCCGTGCCCTTTGTATTTGTCTTCCCCTTCCAGCCCCAGCCAGCGGGCTTTGGCCCCGGCGGCGATTACAATGGCGTGCGCCTCATACTGCGTGCCAGAGGCCATGGTAACCGTATAGGGGGATTTTTCCCCCTCTATAGAGGATACTTCGTCGGAAAGTATTTCCACTCCCAAGCGTTTGCACTGCTTGTGCATGCGGTCCATTAAATCAAACCCGCCGACGGGATCCACAAAACCGGCGTAGTTTTCAATTTCGCTGGTTTGCAAAAGCTGGCCGCCGGGCATAGCGCCCCCGGCAATAACGGTCTGCACGCCCGCGCGCACGGCATAAATAGCGGCCGAACAACCCGCCGGGCCCGCGCCGATAACTAACAATTCTGTTTTATTCATAAAGCTGTAAACTCCTTATATAACCGCTCAAAAAATTCCACCGGGAACCCCACCACGTTGGTGCGGCTGCCCACAATTTTTTCTATAAAATGGTCGTCCTTGTCCTGCACGGCGTAAGCGCCGGCCTTATCCAAATGTTTGCTGGCCATTTTTTTTAATTCTTCCTGCGGAAGCAGGCGGGCTTTGCATTTGGACACTTCTACCCCGTACAACATTTTTTTAGCGTCTAAATTCAAAATGCATACCCCGGTATAAACGGACTGCCAGGCCCCGTTAAGCAAACGCAAAATGCGCAGGGCGTCTTTTTCGTCTTTGGGTTTGCCTATCACGCGCCCTTTGCAAAAAACCAATGTGTCGGCTCCTATCACCGTAGCCCCGGGATATTTTTTGCCTACGTCAAACGCTTTTTTAACGGCTAAATCCCTCACCTTATGACCCGGACGTTTGTAAGCGGTTTTTTCCGGGCTTTGGGAAGGGATAATCTCAAACGCAAACCCCAAGCTTTTCAATAACTCAATACGCCGGGGAGATTTGGAAGCCAGTATCAGCATATTATTTTTTTACAAATTTAGACACAATCAAATAACCAAAAACCAACCCCAATACGCCGCATACGGTTACCCGAATGGCCAGGGGATGAATGCCAATAGTATACAAACGCGTTAAAGCGGAAGCCATTTCAAGCGGCAAAAAAGAGGCCAGTTTTTCCAAGCCAATCCCTAATACACCGCCCAAAACAAGCGTTAAAGCAACAAAAATAAGTCCTTTCATACTGCGAGCTCCTTTAATAATTTAGTGTAAAGTAATGGTATCTTTTTTAATAGGGACGGGGGCCGTCATTTTTCCGTCTTCCTCGTCCGTTAAACTGTAGCGCAGGCGGAAGAACCCCACCCCCGCCAATACCGCCATGGCCCCCACAATAAGCCATGGGCCGGGCAAATAATGCGGGGCCACGTAATCCCCCAGCAAACCGGCCCCAAAAAAACCTACCGCGGAACCCAAATTATAAAAAACCATCAGCATTCCCAAATACCGCCCGCGCGTCTCGCGCGAAGCAATATTGGAGGCCAGCGTCTGTTCCCCCGGGGAAACCACCATTTCCCCCAACCCGGCCAAAAACACGCCTATGGCAATAAGCAGGAAACTGTCAAAAAACCCCACCGAACCAAACCCTGCCGCATACAACAGACACCCAATCAGCATGCCAGTGGAAAGCCGCACTTTGGCCGCCAACTTGCTGGCCCAGTACTGCAAGAACACTATCACCAGCCCGTTTATGGTAAAAAACCAGCCTATATAATATTCCGGCATGTGTAAATAGCGGTTACAGTGGATAGACAGCCCCACCACCAGCTGAGAGTTTACCGCCGTTATCAATACCACGTAAAAGCAAATTTTCGCAAGGCGCGTATCTTTTAAAGAAAGCAGCGTGGACACAAAACTGGGTTTGCGGGATTTGCACGGAACATGGTTATCCTGCACCAAACGGCTTAAATACAAAATACTTACGGCATACAATAACCCCGTAAAATAAAAAGCCATACTGTAAGAATACCGCACCAAAAAACCGCCCACCGCCGGCCCCAAAGCCCAGCCGATATTTAAGCCTATACGGATAATGCCAAAAGCCTGCACGCGCTCCTGCGGGGAAGTATTATCCGTTACCCACGCGTTGGAAGCCGGGCGGAAAAACGCCCCCAAAAACGTGGTTAAAAAATAACACAACAGCATCCAGCCTACTTGGACTTTAAACTCAATACACAACCCCAGCCCCAGCATGGCCACAATTTGGTTAAACAGCCCCCACATCATCACGGTTTTACGGCCAAAAACGTCCGCCAGTTCCCCGCTGATTGCGCTGGATACGCAACGCGAGAGCCCCGCCAGCGCAATAACCAGCCCCGCCATACTGGCGGACAGCCCGCGCTGGGATATCAGATAAATGGTAAAAAAAGGAAGGGACAGGCCGTATCCAAATAAAAGCAGGCCGTTGGCTACGGCCACGATAATCATGCCGCGCCGGGTTTGGTTTTTCATATATATATTATAGTAAATAGCCGGGTTTATATGTTCTGTGGCAAAATAAAAAAGGCGCCCGAAGAGCGCCTTTTTCAAAGAGAGCGGACGCAAAAAATTATTCTACCACCGCGCCTATCATATAATACTTTCCGGCGGCCATGGTTGGATCTTCCGGCCCCAGCGATTTGCAAATGCCCGTAGCCATGGTGGTATCGCCCGTCATGTTATGTGTCTGGCACCAATGTTTGCCCAAATAATTGTCTTGTGCGTCAGCCGTTTTTTGGGATAAATGAAACTCAATAGTCGGATACCCTTGGCGCAAAGGACGGGCAAAACAAGTGCGCGTATTGCATTCATATGAAAAATACCGCCCGGGTTTTACTTGAATATCCAACTCAGCCAAATTGGCGGTATATCTATCATACGCCATATAATACATTTCCTGCGCGTCCGTAATGGCTTTTAACGCCACCAGCGCCTCCGTTACGTGCGCTTTGGCAACGGCGCGCTCATATTGCGGCAAAGCGACAGAACCCAAAATACCAATAATCACCACCACTACCAACAGTTCAATTAAAGTGAAACCTTTATTCATTTTTTCCTCCCCAAACAAGTTATTCATATTTTAGCCTATATACAGGCAAAATTCAAATAATTTACACATAAAAAAAGCAAGCCGAAGCTTGCTTTTTAAAATAAAATAAAACCTACGGAATAGAATCCATAATCTTGCGAAGTTCTTCTTCGCTTTTATCCCGCACTTCCACCGTTTTTTCTTTTCCTTTGGCCCCTTTCACGATGATAATGCTTTCGTCTTTAACGGCAAAGAAATCCGCCAGGAAGGATTTCATAATAGCGTTTGCGGCGTCATCATCCACTTTTTTGTTTTTAATTTTCATACGAAGCACGCTGCCTATGCGGCTGACGACTTCATTATTTCCCGCCGTGGGGATAACACGAACCTTTATAATCATAAATCCTCCAAATTCCTGGCAAAAATATCACTTCCAACGCGCGGCAGAGTGGAACCCTCTTCCACCGCTACGGCAAAATCTGCGCTCATACCCAAAGACAGCCATCTCTCTTTTAGAGGGAAATCTTCCTCAAAAGCCCGGCGCACCGCGCGAAACAGGCCTCTTAGTTCCTGCGGGTCTTGCACCTGCGGGGCAATTGCCATATACCCGCACACCGTTAACCCGGGCAAAGAAGCTATCTGTTTGGCTAACTCGCGCGCCTGCGCAAGAGGCAGGCCGGACTGGGTATCTTTATCCGTCAGCTTTACCTGCACCAATACACGCAAGTTTTTCCCTTTCTTTACAGAGCAGCGGCTTAACGTTTCAGCTAAAGAGAGGCTGTCTACAGAATCTATAAAGTCAAATAACTCAACCGCTTTGGCGGCTTTATTTTTTTGCAAATGCCCGATAAAATGTTTCTGTACCGGATATTTTGCAAAAATGGGGTTCGTCCAGCGCAGACAGGCCTGCTGCACGCGGGATTCCCCTATATGCCGCAAACGTCCTGCGGCAAGCAGCGCCAAAACATCTTTATCTTGGGCATATTTGGTAACAGCCATTAAAGATACCGCTTCCCGAGGGAGAGCGGCTTTTTGGCTGGCCAGAGAAATTATTTTTTCTACCCGGTCTAAATTATCCGTTAAAATTTTTTCTCTGCACATAAAAAACCCTTGACATATTATATCAAAATTTACTTTAATCAACAAATTTTATTAATCTGAAAGAACTATATTTTCTCCTAAACAAAGCCCCGGCTTTAACGCCGGGGCTTTATTGTTTTACAAATGAAACTCCCCGGGCTTACGCCCGGGGTTTCTTTCTATACGAACAATTTCATTGTTCGCCCCAAATCTTCTT
>CALUXF010000040.1 GCA_944324655.1 Candidatus Avelusimicrobium aviculae | reverse complement strand
AAAAAAAAAGAAAACAAAAAAATATAAAAAACAAAAAAAAAAAAAAAAAAAAAAAACAAGTCAAGGCGCGGTTAAAAAACTTTTAACCGCGCCTTGACTGACCGTATAAAACTTTCCATAATAAAAGGCAGGAAACTATTCCCGGGAGAAATATGAAACACATTACCTTTTTACTTCTTTTTACCGCATGCCTTTGCAACGCGGCGCCGCTTACCCTTAATGAATTAACCGAAGACGAAATAATAGGACAAACCTTAACCGTACGTATAGACGCGGGAGACCAGGCCCGCTATGAAAAAGCCGTTAAAAACGGCCTAATTGGCACCGTGCTTATTAAAGGCGGGTTAGAGGGAACCCAGCCCCCCGCCCAAAAACGCGCCTTAACCGTACAAACCATACAGGATTTGCGCCGTTGGGAAAAACAATCCCGCCACAAAATACCGCTTTTAATAGCGTTTGATTATGAATCGGGCTCCGTCATTTCCCCCTTGTTTTTGGGGATGAAACGCCTTCCTTCCAATATGCTTTTGGGGGCCGCCAAGAAGCCTAAAACGACGCGCCGGGTTTTTGCCGCCGCCGCGCAGGAAATACGCTCTTTGGACGGGCAAATTAACTTTGGCCCGGATTTAGACGTAAACACCAACCCCAAAAACCCGATTATCGGTACCCGTTCTTTTGGGGCGCAGAGCCAAAACGTACAAAAAATGGCCCGCCAAGCGGTAAAAGGGCTTCAAAAAAATAAAGTGGCCGCTTTTGCCAAACATTTTCCCGGCCATGGGGACACGAAAGACGACACCCATCTTTCCTCCGCCGTAATGGATTTGCCCGCTAAGGAATTGGACAAACACCTAGCCCCTTTCCAGGCCGCCATAGACGCCGGTATTTGGGGGATTATGTCTTCCCACGTTATTTACCCGGCACTGGATAAAGAACTTCCGGCCACATTCTCCCATAAAATATTAACGGATTTATTAAGAAACAAAATGGGTTTTAAAGGCGTTATCGCCACGGACAGCCTGGATATGGAAGGAGCCAAACGCAAAAACGGCATAGCCCAAGCCGCGGCCGAAGCTTACGCCGCCGGGGCGGACATGACGCTTATCGGCAAGACCCTGCCTCAGGAAGTCATTCCTTACATCAAACAGCAATACGGCGGCACTCTTTCCGCCGGGCAAATGCGTAAAAGCGCCGCGCGCATTTTGGATTTAAAGAAAAAAACCGGGCTATTGGATAAAAAAGTAAAAATAGAACGCATTGATTTTGATGAAACCGAACAAGAAGCCGCCCGGCAAGGCGTCAGTTTGGTAAAGGGAGAAATTACCCCCCTGCCCAAAGGCCCCGTTTGTTTTGTGCTGTTTACGGAACCCAGCCTGCAGTATATGCTGGCGTCCTTAAAAATTCCCTTCCGCCAAGCGGGGCATGAAACACGCAGCGTGTATTTGCCGTTGTCCCCGTCTAAAAAAGATTTAAAAACAGCCCAGCGCTGCGCCAAAAACAGCCAAACGCTTATTTTAGGCTCTTACCAAAAGTACGGCAGGCCGGACCCAACCCAACAATTTATTTTGCAAAAATTATTGCAACAGTACCCCAACGCCGTTCTTATTTCCCTGTTAAGCCCGTATGATTTGGCGTTTTATCCGCAAGCCAAAACCGCTTTGGCTTTATACGGCCCCACCCCGCAAACATTAAACGCCGCCGCGAAAACCCTGCTGGGGGAACTAAAGCCAACCGGTGATTTAAAACGCGTGTTATGATGTTTACGCCCCGCCCCAAGCGGGGCTTTTTATGCTCCATGCTCCCCACGCGGCAGAGAGGCATATTTATTTGCATGCTTACAAATTGATAAACTACATATATGAAAAATTATTTCCTTTTATTAATATCCTGTTTTTTATTATGCGCCTGCGCGGTGCCTTCCGCCCGCCAAAGCGCCCCGTTAACGGACCAAATACAACTAACGGCAACACTGCCCCGGTCTTTGCAATCACGCAAACAGACAAAAAGCGCCGCGGGGTTGACTCCTTCCGTACTGGAAGAGGAACAAACCCGCTATAAGGCAATGCCCCTTCCCAAAGAAATGCGCGGCGTGTGGATAGCCAGCGTGGAAAATACGGATTGGCCCTCCCAGCCCGGCCTTTCCGCCCAACAGCAGCGCAAAGAATTTACCGACATGCTGGACCTTATAAAAAAGCTGAATTTTAACACCGTTATGGTGCAAGTGCGCCCCACAGCCGATACCTTTTGGCCTTCCGATTTGGAACCCTGGAGCTATTACCTGACCGGCAAACAAGGCCAAGCCCCCAACCCGAAATATGACCCGCTGGCGTTTATGGTGGAAGAAGCGCATAAACGCGGACTTGCCATACACGCTTGGTTCAACCCTTTCCGCGTACAAAATAACCCCAAAGCCGTCTTATCGGCCAACCACCCGGCCAAAAAACACCCAGAATGGATTATTACATACGGCGGCAAAAAATACTATAATCCCGCCATTGCCGCCGTTAGAAAACACGCCATAGCCGTCATCACCCAAGCCGCCCAGAATTATGATTTGGACGGCATCCACTTAGACGATTATTTTTATCCTTACCCCGTCAAGCAAAAAGGCAAAAATGTCCCGTTTCCCGACTCAACCCAATACAAACAAACCGGCCAAGGCAAAAGCTTGGCGGCTTGGCGGCGGGAAAACGTAAACGCTTTTGTGCGGGACCTGCACCAAAGCATTAAAGCCGTCAAGCCGGAGATGCCCATCGGCATAAGCCCTTTTGGCGTGTGGCGCAACAAAAGCAAAGACCCCACCGGTTCCCCCACGCGGGCTTTTTCCGCCTATGACGACGGCTTGTATGCCGATTCCCGCCTGTGGATAGAACAAGGCTGGATAGACTACATCGTCCCGCAGTTATATTGGCATTTTGGGCACCGGGCGGCACCGTACGGGGTGCTTTTAAAATGGTGGAGCCAAGAGGTAAAACGCAACCCGAACGTGAAACTCTATATCGGCATTGCCGCTTATAAACACGGCACGGAATGGAAAGATTTAACGGAGCTGGACAAACAACTGGCGGCATTAAAACAATATCCCAATGTGTCGGGCGCGGTGTTCTTTAGCGCCATACGCATTAAAAACAACCAAAACAATATCCAAAAAACGTTAAGGAAATATTATCAATAACCGCATGAAAATCGTCGTCTTGGAACCCTTGGGCGTAACACCCGAAAATTTAGAAAATATCACCTTGCCGCTAAAAAAGCGCGGGCATCAAATTACTTTTTATTCCACCCGAGCGCAAACCGCGCGGGAGCAAATATCCCGCGCGCAGGAAGCGGACGTGCTGGTCATAGCCAACCAGCCTTTAAAAAAAGAAGTTTTGCAAGCCTGCCCGCAATTAAAATTAATCAGCGTGGCGTTTACCGGGGTAGACCATGTGGATACGTCTTACGCCCAATCGCGCGGCATCAGCGTATGCAACGCGGCGGGGTATTCCACCCACGCGGCGGCGGAGCTGGCTATTTCCTTAGCGCTGGCGCTGCTGCGCCATGGCGCAAAGGCGGACCGGGCCGTTCGGGCCGGGCAAGACAAAAGCGGCCTATTGGGCCGGGAACTTTACGGAAAAACATTTGCCATTGTGGGAACAGGCGCCATCGGCGGTCATACGGCCCAACTGGCAAAAGCCTTTGGGTGCCGGGTGATTGCATGCAGCCGCACGCCGCGCCCCCGGCTGATTCGCCAAGGCGTAACGTATATGCCGCTTAACCAGCTGCTGCAAGAGGCGGATATACTATCTCTACACGTACCGCTGACCCCTGAAACAAAAAATTTAATTGGGGAAAAGGAACTGGCCCTTATGAAGCCTTCCGCCCTGCTCATTAACACCGCCCGCGGCCCGCTGGTGGACCAAAACGCCCTGCGGCTGGCCCTGCAAAACAGACGGCTGGCCGGGGCCGGCATAGACGTATTTGACCAAGAACCGCCGCTCCCCCCCGCATACCCCTTGCTGAACACCCCTAATACGATGCTTACCCCGCATATCGGTTTTTACACGCAGGAAGCGCTGGCCCAGCGGGCGCAAATTGTTTTTGAAAATATTTTAAAGTGGGAGGATAAAACTCCCCAAAACCAAATTGTGTAACCCAAAAACGGCCTCTATAACCGGCCGCCTTTTTGTTTTAATGAAAAACCCCGGGGAGAAACGCCCGGGGTTTTAATTATTTGTTAGATGGTGTTAACTGCTGCCTTAAAGAAAAGATGCGCTGTTCCAAGTATAAATGCCCGTCTTTAGACAAGGGGGATTGTGCCCCCAAAGCCGTATCCGCCGATAAAGCCCTTTCATACCAAGTAAGCGCGTCCTGTAAGCTCTTGGAAGTGCCTTCCCCGTTTTCGTACATTTCCCCTACCTGAAGCATGACGCCCGGGTCCTCCCCTTTTTGTGCTACAACCAGCGCCCATTTAAAAGCCAGGGGGTGAAATTGAGTGTCTTTCTCATCGTAATAAAGCATAAGCAGTTTATACTGGGCGTCTTCCTGGCCCTCCTGCGCCAATGTCTGCAGACGGTCAAACTCAGCCTGTTTTTGCGCGGGAGTGCGCCTGTCCAAATTTTTCCACACAATAAAAGCCGCAAAAGCCAGCACCAGTAATACAATTAAAGACGTATGCATAGGCCCTCCTAAACAGCCCCTCAAAAATTCATTATAATAAAAACTATTTTGATACACAAACTATATAAAGTAATTATTTTAGAAGCCGGGGCAATATAGTATACTGGCTGAATATGATAGTGGGTGAAGTAAATATTAAAACATATCTGTCTAAATCCAAGCTGCCGGGGGTGGATTACAGCATTAACCCCTATGTAGGCTGTCCGCATAAATGCATTTATTGCTATGCGGAATACATGAAAAAATTTACCGCCCATCCGGAACCCTGGGGAGAATTTTTAGACGTCCGCCGCTGCCCGGTTCCGTTAAGGCCGTATATGCTGTTTCATACGTATGTAATGCTCAGCTCCGTTACAGACGCCTATAACCCGTATGAAAAACAGTTCCGCATCACCCGCAAATTAATGGAACAACTGGTGTTCTGCCAAGCGCATGTACAGGTGCTTACCAAATCCCCGCTCATTGTGCGCGACATAGACCTGTTTAAACAACTTCCCTCCTTTGAGGGGGCTTTCTCCTTTTCTTCTTCTAAAGACAGCTTCCGCCAGCTGGCCGAACCCGGCGCCGCCACGGTGGAAGAAAAAATAAACGCGCTGAAAACATTAAAGGAAAACGGTCTTTCCACGGCGGTGGTAATCGCGCCCATATTCCCACAGATAACGGACTGGAAAGAAATCATCCGCCTTACCCGCCCGTATACGGACCGCTACCACTTTGACGCCTTAAACATACGCCCCGCTTATCAAAAGAGAGTCATGCAGTTTATCGCCCGGCACTTTGCCCATTTATTAGACTTATACAATTCCATTTATGAACAGGAAGATATATCCTACTGGCGCAAACTGCAGGAAGAAATAAACGCTTTTTGCCGCCAGGAAAACATTCAGGGAAAAGCGGATTTTAGGCACGTGTTTTCCTCTAAGCGTACGCCAAAAAATTAGCGAAAGTTTATAAAAAGACCGGGCCCGTTTTAAAACGGGCCCGGCAAACAAACTGGCAAAGTAAAAAGTTATTCTTGCGGGTCTTCAAATCCCAGCTTCCAAGCGGCACAAAACCCGCACGCAACGGCTGTAATAAAACCCACCCCGTAAAAAACCACGCTGTGCAGGTTAGATAAAGCCAAAAACATCACCACCCCGGACACGCCAAACGGAATAGCCGCCGTTACATGCAAAGCCGCCGTTACGGCCCCGCCCGCGGCCGCGCCAATGCACGCCGCCAAAAAAGGCTTAAACAAAGGAAGAGTAACCCCATAAATAAGCGGCTCTCCTATTCCCAAAAGTCCTACGGGCAGTGCGTTTTTGGCCACGGTTTTTAAGCGTTCGTTGCGGGTTTTTAACAATACGGCTAATCCGGCGCCCACCTGGCCCGCCCCCGCCATACACAAAACGGGAAACAAGGGGTTATTGCCCAGCGTATCCACCAGCTGCTGGTGCAAGGGAACCAAACTTTGATGCACCCCCAACATAACCAGCGGCAAAAACCCCCCGCCGAGCAATGCTCCCGTAAACCAGCCGCCGTTTTTTAACGCTTGCTGCGTCCACAAAGCCAGTTTATCCGAAAACCACCCGGCCGCCGGCTGTATGAGCGCCAAAGACACCACCCCCACCAATAAAATGGTAAGCGTAGGGGTGATAAACAACTCCATACTGCCTTTTATGCGGGAGCGGAAAAATTTTTCCACGTATGAAGCCGCCCAGCAAACCACCAGCACGGCAATCACGCCGCCTTTGCCGGGTATTAGCTGCATGCCAAAAAGCGTAATGCCCGCCAAAGAAGGGATATTTAATACCCCCGCCAGCGCCGCCCCCAAAGAAGGCGTGCCGCCAAACTCGCGCGCGGCGTTATAACCCACAATGGCGTTTAAATAAAAAAAGATTCCGTTGCCCAGCACCTGCATCAAACCCACGGCATTGGGGCTTTCTTTTAATACGGTTTCGGCCAAAATATTGCCAATCCCCAACAGAAGACCGCAGCCGATGTAGGCCGGTATCAACGGCACGAATATATTGCCAATCCGCGCGCACACGCGGCCGATGCGGCTGGCGTATTTTTGACGCACGGCGGCTTTTACTTCCCCGGCGGACATCTCCCGTTTATTTTCTTCCCCAAGCGGGGCAAAGGCATGGCGGCTTTGAAAATATTGCAGTATTTTCCCCGCCTTAGAAGCCCCCACCACCAACTGATGCTGCCCCTGCGCCTGCACATACCCCAACACGCCCGGCACTTGTTTAAAGGATTGCAAATCCAACCCGTCTTGTTTTTTAAGCGTAAAGCGCAGGCGCGTCATACACGCCCCCAAGGAAGCGATATTCTCTTCCCCGCCCGCAATACGCGTGACGGCCTCATAAAAAGCGGAAAAATCCTCAGGCATTTTCTTCCTCCGTTTCTACCGTATACCAAACGTTTTGCGCCGGGTCAAAGCGTTCCAGCCCGCCGTCATGAATACGAAAGAACAACCCCTCCAAATTTACTTTCCCCTCTTGCACGGCCTGCGCCACAAACGGGATTTGGCGCAAATGGGCCAGCTGATCCAACACATTGTTTTTTACGGCCTCATCCACCGTGTTGCCACGGTAGGAAGTATGGCTGCGTTCCAACCAAGAGCGGATTTGGGGGGTAAGCTCCTCCAAGTGGCGCAGTTTTTGCACGGCGTTGCAATCGCTATGGCCTAAAATAACAATATTTTGCACTTTCAGCGCGTCCAGCGCAAAACGCAGGGAAGCAATCATGGATTCGTCCCGCTCGCACACTTGGTTTAGCATATTGCGGTGAATGCAGACGTGCCCGTCGTGCGTATTAAAAATAGCCTCGGGGCAGACGCGGCTGTCAAAACAACTGATAATCATGGAATGCGGGTTTTGTTTGGTGGCAACCTGCTCGGCGTGAATGGAGCAAAAGCCTTTGCGGGCCGGGTTGCCGTTAAAAAAATCCCGGTAACCGTTTAACAAACGGCGCATGCCTTCATTGGGAAGAGTATGTTTCATATTGTATATTGTAACAATTTGCCGCAAGAAACATTTAAACAAATGAAACTCCCCGGGCTTACGCCCGGGGTTTCTTTCTATACGAACAATTTCATTGTTCGCCCCAAATCTTCTT
>CALUXF010000039.1 GCA_944324655.1 Candidatus Avelusimicrobium aviculae | reverse complement strand
GCACGCAACAAGCCAAATACACCTCCGGTATCGCTACGGGGTTAATCATCGGGCGGTTTAATTTCTTCCCCTCCCAGCCCACCCGTTTATATATTACTTCCGGTTTGGGTATTGGGCATATGTTCTCTAAAGAGAAATTTGACGATGACACCCACGAAACTTTCAACAGCACCAGCTGGGCGGGTATGATTGGTGCCGGGGTGGAATTTGATATTGACGACACGGTCATCTTTGGCGTAGAAGGACGTTACAACTTGTTGGATTTAAACGATTCTTATTCGGACGCCTTGGGTAAAGGCAGTTATCATTATTTAAGCGCCATGTTAAAAATCGGCTGCCGTTTTTAATTGGCTATCACGGACACAAACCCGTTGCCCTAACGGACAGCGGGTTTTTTTATAATATAAAATCTTTTGCGACAGGAGACTTTTTATGGAATTACAAACCTATTCCGCCTTTACAATGGGAGCCTTGGCTCTCGTTGTGTTGGCCGCGCTGACTTTGCCTTTTTTAATACACAAAATAGAAGAAGAACTGGAAATATTTTTGTTGGTGTGCGGGGTAACGGCCGTCAGTATTTCCGGTTTATGGTCCGGGCACTTGGTGGCCGAAGGGTTAAAAGAGCCGCTCACCATCACGGCCGCCGTGTTGGTGCTGGGAGTATTGTTTAAACAGTTCGGCGCGTATTTGGCGCATGCCGTGCACTGGCTGGAAAAGAAAACCGGACCCCGGGCTTTGTTGTTTTCCGCCGTGCTGATACTAGGGTTAACGTCCAGCATTATTACCGCCATTGTAGCCGCGCTGGCCGCGGCGGAAATGGTGAAACTGCTTGATTTGGAACCCCGCCTAAAAACCAAATTGACCGTGTACATTTGTTTTGCCATCGGTCTAGGGGCGGTGCTTACCCCTATTGGGGAGCCCCTTTCCACTATTATTGTGGCTAAATTAAAAGACGCCCCGTATTATGCGGACTTTTTCTTCCTGCTTAAATTAATGGGCGTGTGGATTTTGCCCGGCATTTTACTTTTTGCCGTCTTGGCGGCGCGGCTGGGCAAAGGCAAAAAACTCACCCAGCCCGCGCAGGAAAACAGCCGCGGGGAAACGTATAAAACCATTCTCATGCGCGCGGGAAAAGTGTATTTGTTTGTGGCCGCGCTTATTTGGCTGGGGGAAGGGCTTAAACCGCTGGCCGCGCAAACCATTACCAAACTTTCCAAATACGCTTTATATTGGATAAACTCTCTCTCCGCCGTGTTGGACAACGCCACCCTGGCCAGTATAGAAATTATGCCGGCTTTAGGGCAGGAAACATTGGTGTTTTTAACCATGTCTTTAATTTTGGCCGGGGGATTATTAATCCCGGGCAATATTCCCAACATTATCTGCGCTTCTAAATTAAACATCAAAAGCAAAGAATGGGCGCGCGAAGCGCTGCCGGTGGGAATTGCGCTTATGGTAATTTACTTTGCCGTAATGTCTATGGTATTATAAAGCTATGGATGAAATTTTAATTAAAGTGGTGTTGTCGTTAATCTTGGGCGGGGCCTTGGGTATGGAACGCCAATACCATGATAAACCCGCCGGCTACGCCACCAACTGCTTAATTTGTTTGGGGGCCACGCTGTTCACGATTCTTTCACAATATATGGGAGAATTTGGCGGAGATCCGGGCCGCATCGCCGCGCAAATTGTAACCGGCGTGGGCTTTATCGGCGCGGGCTCTATCCTGCGTGACGGGAACAAAATATCCGGCTTAACCACCGCGGCCGGCGTGTGGCTGGTGGCGGCTATCGGCATGGCGGTGGGATATGGACAATATATTTTGGCTTCTTTGTTTGCCGCTTCCATTCTGCTTATTCAGCTGGGTGTGCGCAAAACCATCAAACTGCTGGAATTTGTAAAACATTATGACACTATTTACCTGCTCTGCACACCCAAATGGGCCGTGGTAGAGGACATCTGCCGCCGGATTGAAAGCCACAATATTTCCATTTTAAAACAAGAAATAACCAAGCAGGATAATTTGTTTGTAGTAGCCATTACCGCCACATTCACCGGGCGGGAATTTTATAAAATTACAAAAGATTTATTAGAAATGCCTGAAGTTAAATCTTTATATAAATAAACCCAGGATCATTTATGCCAGACGAGCCTATCCCTCTATTTAATTTGCAAGCCCAGTACCAATCCTTAAAACCCCGCATTCACCAAGCGGCCTTGGAAGCGTTGGATTCCAACCAATGGCTGCTTGGCCCGCAAACCCAGCAATTTGAAGCCGAATTTGCCGAATTAATTGGCGTAAAACACTGCATATCCTGCTCCAGCGGCGCCAGTGCGTTGCAAATTGCCTTGCTGGCCGCCGGTATTGGCCCGGGGGACGAAGTAATCACCACGCCTTTTACGTTTATGGCAACCACCTCTTCCATTTCATTAACGGGTGCCCGCTTTGTATTTGCCGATATTGACCCGCGCACCTATAACTTAGACGTGCAGGATATAGAACGCAAAATTACCAAAAACACCAAAGCGATTTTGCCGGTTCATTTATATGGCTATCCCGCCAATATGGAAGCCATTATGCACCTGGCTAATGAGCATGGGTTAAAAGTAATTGAGGACTGCGCCCAAGCCCATTTGGCCCAAGCGGACGGCGTTTGCGTGGGTGGCATAGGCACGGCGGGGGCTTTTAGTTTTTATCCCAGCAAGAATTTAGGCGCCTGCGGAGATGCCGGCTGCGTCACCACCAACGATGACGACGTAGCCGCCAAAGCCCGCTCTTTACGCCATTGCGGGCGCGCGCCGGACAAAGCCTATGAATATTTATGGGAAGGGTCTACCCTGCGCATGGACGAAGTACAGGCTGCTATTTTGCGCGTAAAACTGCCGCTCTTGGAAGAATGGACAGACGCCCGCCGTAAAGCCGCCGCCTGGTATGAAGAGGGCCTGGCCGGGGTACCGGTAACGCTTCCCCCCACGCCGCCGGCGGGGTGGAGCCAGTCTTTTTACGTCTATACCATACGCGCGGAACGGCGGGACGAATTGATGGATTTTTTGCGTAAGCGCTCCATAGGCTGCGCGGTGTATTACCCTATGCCGCTTTACATGCAGCCGGCGTATGCCCACTTACAGTTGGACCCGCAAGACTTTCCGCACACGCAAAAAGCCTGCCAGGAAGTGCTTTCTTTGCCGATGTTTCCAGAAATTACTCCCCAACAAGTGCAGCGCGTGTGTGACGCCATACGGGAGTTTTACGAAGCGGACGCAACCGTATAAACCGCTTTGCCATAAACAAACCCCCGCCGTAAAAACAAGCGGGGGTTTTGTTTTGGAAAAATTTTAATTGTTTTTCTTCCAGCGTTTTAACGAAGAAAGCACCAATCGCATCATTTCATGGGCTTGGCGGGAAGAAAGTTCCGGGTGACCTTGCATCATAAACGGCACGCAGGTTTCTATCATTTCGTCCATGGTCAAATCAGCCGTAAAGTCTCCTTTTTGAAAACAATAGGCACAATATTGCGGGTTGGGAGTGCCGTCTTCATTGGTCCCTAAAGATTCTTTGTCTAATAAAGGCATACCGCAGCTTTGGCAAAAAACGATTTTGTTATCCATTTTAAAATCATAACAAATCAAAAAAGAAAACGCAGCAAAAGAATGGGGTTTAAAAATTAGTTTAACTAACTTTTTGGTTTTTGCGCTTCTTTTCGCCCCAAAAGAGCCTTTCTCAACTAAAAAAGAGGGGGAAACAGCTTTTTTCTCGTCGGAGAATTTTATTTTAAGCAAAAAGCCCTGTCTTTATTATTTTTACAGGGCAGTTAATATACTTTGTTGATTTGTTGCTAATCCCGGCCCTAAAGTGCTTTTTTGCTAAAAAGAGGCTTTTTGTGTTCTCTGTTACAAAAACAAGGCGCATAAAACGCTTGTTTTTATAAAAGAACCATAAAATACCGCCAAAAAGCAAGGATTAAATATTTTTCGCAAATAAAAACCCCGGGGAAATTTCCCGGGGCCATGTAGGAGGGTTTTTATAATAATTTGTTTTTTAAACGGCCGGCTATATTATCCAGTTCATCTAAAGAATGATAATGGATAACCAGCGTACCCTTTTTAGGGTTTTTTCCGCATTTTACTTCTACCTTGGTGCCCAGGGCCGTTTGCAAGTCAGACTCAAAAGCGGTAATTTCCACCGGTTTGGCGGCTTTGCTGGGCTTGCCGGCCGGCACCATTAAAGCGCGGGCGGCGTCTTCCGCCTGGCGGACGGACATTTTATTCTTTTGCAGCTTAGCAAATAAAGCGGTTCTTTTGGCCGCGTCCGTTACCATTAAAAGCGCTTTGCCGTGCCCTTCCGTAATCACGCCGTCCTGCAAGGCTTGCTGCATTTCTTCCGGCAATTCCAACAAGCGAAGCGAGTTGGACACCGCCGCTTTGGACTTGCCGCAATACGCCGCCAGTTCCGTCTGCGTAACATAAAACTTACTCATTAAACTTTTATAGCCCAAAGCGGTTTCTATGGGGTTTAAATCCTCGCGCTGTATATTTTCAATAAGCGCCAACGCGCACATTTGTTTATCATCCAAATGTTTATGGATAATAGCGTCAATCTCCGTCAGCCCGGCCAGCTGGCTGGCGCGAAAACGCCGTTCCCCCACCACAATTTCATATTTATCCAAGCCCGCGTCATACACCACTACAATGGGTTGGGTAAGGCCGTGCTCTTTGATGGACTGGGCAAGCTCGGCCAGTTTCTCATCATTAAACACCCGGCGGGGCTGAAAACGGTTGGGAACGATTTTAGATACGGCAATTTTAGCTACTTGGTTGCCGCTTCCCTGTATGGCGGAGACGGGATTTTCCACCATTTCCCGGGTTTGTTTGAGTAAGGCGTCAAGGCCTTTGCCTAAAGCTTGTCTGGACATACAAATCAGCCTCCGAAATCATAATTATAGGCCGCCGGGCCGGTAAAGGCGGCTTTTTTATAATCTGTTACATCAATGCCGCGACGGCTTAAAAATTCCGCCGCTAAATCTATGTAAGCCGCAGCCCCCCGGCAAGCGGGGTCATAATCAAAAATTGCTTGGCCAAAGCTGGGGGCTTCCGCCAAGCGGATATTGCGCGGGATGGGGGTTTTATACACTTTATCCCCAAAGAAGTGGCTTACTTCTTCCAGCACCTGTTTGGAAAGATTCATGCGGGAATCATACATGGTAAGAATACCGCCGTCCAGCTTTAAACGGGGGTTTAAAAATTGTTTAATTTTGCCAATAGTGGTCATAAAATGGGCCAAGCCTTCCATGGCATAATATTCACATTGTACGGGAGTGATTACGCTGTCTGCCGCCATTAAAGCATTCAACGTAAGCAAACCCAAAGAGGGAGGACAATCTATCAAAATAAAATCATACATAGAGCGCAAGGGATTTAACGCTTCCGCCAACATATTTTCCCGTCCGCTGACATTAACTAGTTCTACTTCCGCCCCCGCTAAATTTTTACAAGCGGGAAGCACGTCCAGCATTTCATTAGCGGTTTGGCGGACCACTTCTTCAAAGCGGGCCGTTTTGGTAAGCAGGTGGTAGACGGATTTGTCCGTTTCTTCTAAATTTACCCCCAAACCGGAACCGGCATTGCCTTGCGGGTCAAAATCTACCAATAAAACTTGGCGGTTTAAGGTAGCCAACGCATAGGCTAAGTTAATAGATGTAGTGGTTTTCCCCACGCCGCCTTTTTGGTTGGCAATACAAATTATTTCTCCCATAGAATTCCTCCGTAAGCTACCTATATATTAAACCATAAAATCAAAAAGAAAAGCAACAGCCCTGTTTTCACGTGGAAACTATTGAATAATCCTCCAGCGGGATACCGGCCAATGAATAAACCAAGCCTTTCCTTTTATATTCTCCCGCGGGACGGGGCCCCAAAAGCGGGAATCGCAAGAATCGTCCCGATTGTCCCCCATGACAAAATAGCTGTTTTCGGGTACAATAACCGGGCCCATACTGTCACGCAGTTCCAATCCCAGCTCATTATCCAACTGGTGTTTGGCCCATAAAATCTGATAAGCTTCCTGGTCATATTCCGCTTCCGGGGCGATTCTTTCTACGTCTTGGTACTTTTCATACGGCTGGGAAGGAGCCAACTCATCGTTTATCCATACGCGCCCTTGGCGTATTTCCACTTTATCACCCGGCATGCCAATCACACGCTTTACATAATCTTTGCCATATTGGTAACCGCCGCAGTTCATTTGTTTTTTGTCTTTGGCCGGGAAAGAAAAAATAACAATATCCCCCTTTTCAATGGGTTTAAATTCCCCAAAACGGATATCCGTTAACGGAATACGAAACCCGTACACGGCTTTATTAACAAATAAATGATCCCCCTCCAACAACGTATCACGCATGGAAGCAGAGGGTATTTTAAAAGCCTGTATAAAAAAGAACATCACAAAAGAGGCTACAAACCCGGCAAAATAAACCGTATTGGCCCAATCTAAATCCGCCTTTTGGATTTTATCCCGCTTATCCTGGTTGGCTTCATAGCCGGATTTTAAACCATAAAAAACGGCTGCCAATATACACAAATACACAAAAGCTCTTTTACCAGGGGCGATGGACTCCCCCCCTAAACCATTGGATATAATAAAAGAAACAACATACCAACCGCACCCTAAAATACACAATAAAAAAGCGCTGTGCCATATGCCAAAGCGCCAAGAAGTATGCAACACTTTCTTTTTATTCAGATAACGGGTAATTAGGGCAAAAACATACATCACACACGCAATAGTAAATAAACGTTGTTCCATAAAGACTCCTATCAGTTTTCACGTGGAAACTATTTAACTAACTTTTCATAAGCTTTTTGGTAAGCTTGCTGGTTATTGATGAGTTTCTTTTCCGCTATTTGCAGCGATATTTCCCCCATCTTTTTGCGCAAGGGCTCATTTACGGCCAGCTCCGTCATGACACAGCTAAGCATGGTTTCATCGCCTGGTTTAAATACAAAACCGCTGCGGCCATGTTCCACAAATAAAGGCATATCCCCCACTTTGGTTACCAGACAAGGCAAACCGGCCGCCAGCGCTTCCAGCAAAGCCAGCGGCAAGCTCTCTACATTAGAGGGCAGGACAAAGACATCCGCACCGGATAAAAAAGCGTCTACCTGGGTTTTTTGCCCCTCAAAAATTACTTTACCGGTTAAGTCGTTAGATGTAACAAATATTTCCAATTCCGTCTTTTCCGGTCCATCTCCCACCAATACTACACGCGCGGAAGGAACTTTAGCCAACATTTTCTTAAAAGATTTTAATAAAAGTTTTTGGTTTTTTTCAGGGACTAAGCGCGCCACGCAAATAAAAACCGTCTCCCGCATGGAAACCCCCCACTTCGCGCGCATTTGCTGGCGTTTGGTAAAATCCCGCGCAAAACGGCTACGGTCTATACTGTTAGGAAGCAAATAAACCCGGTCCTTTAAATACTTTTGGTTGCCTATTAAATATTGCGCCGTATAGAGAGATTCCGCAAAAGACATTTGGTCCATACTTTTTAAGGTACGGTCCAACGCTTGCAAAAAAGCCGGCTGTTTAGACATATCAAAATGCGGCGTAGTGACCAATTTAAATTTAGTTATATAGCGCAAAGCGCGGCACAGTTCTATGGCCGTATACAACATGGCGTGTACCAAATCCGGCTTAAAAGAGGTAATAATTTGACGTAATTTAAACGCTTGCATAGGGGTAGGAATATTTTCCATATCCAGCGTATCTACCTTAAACCCTTCTTTGGCCAGCTGCACCCCTATCGCACCCGGTGTACGCAGAGAGACAATTCTCACCTCCGCTTTTTGCGCTTTCATATAAGCGGCTAATTGGGCCATGGATTGTTCCGCGCCCCCCACACACGTGGTTGTAATAACATATAAAATTTTCATAAGTTTATTATAGCAAGTTCTTTGGAATTAAGTGCTAAACTATCTAAAGTATTTGTACCAAATTTCTAAATCAGCAGAGCTTATATAAGTATGAAACTCCCCGGGCTTACGCCCGGGGTTTCTTTCTATACGAACAATTTCATTGTTCGCCCCAAATCTTCTTTT
>CALUXF010000038.1 GCA_944324655.1 Candidatus Avelusimicrobium aviculae | reverse complement strand
ATGACACCGCAGCTAATGGGCATTGTAAATGCCACGCCTGATTCCTTTTATGACGGGGACCCGCAAAATAACCTTTCCACCCTGTTTGCCAAATGCAAAGATTACGTGCAAAACGGGGCGGATATATTAGACATCGGCGGGGAGTCCACCCGCCCGGGGGCAACGCCTGTATCCGAACAGGAAGAACTGGCCCGCGTACTGCCGCTTATTAAAAAAGCGCGACAGGCTTTCCCCAAGGTGCAACTTTCACTGGATACGTTTAAAATACCCGTAGCCAAAGAAGGGCTGCAAAACGGCGTGAGGATTATTAACGACGTAAGCGGCACGCCCAACCCGGACATGTTTCATTTAGTAAAACAATACGAAGCCCAAATCGTCATTATGCACACGCGCGGAAACCCGCAAAATATGCAGTCTCTCACCCAATACCAAGATTTGCTGGGTGAAATAAAAGATTTTTTATCCGAGAAAATTTCCCAAGCCCTTTCCTGCGGGTTAACCACAGAACAAATTATCATTGACCCCGGCTTTGGCTTTGCCAAAACCCGCGAACAAAATTATATACTGCTTAAACACTTATCCGTGTTTAAAGAACTGGGGGTGCGGGTGCTGGCGGGGCTTTCGCGCAAAACGTTTTTAAGCCAACAGTGTGAAAAACCGCCCAAGCGCAAAGCCCAAACCTTAGCCGCCAATTTAGTGGCGCTGCAAAACGGGGCGGACGTACTGCGCGTGCACGACGTAAAGGAAACGCGCAAAATAATGAATTTTTGGCAGGAGCTGCAAACCACCAAATGACCAAAGTGTATCAAACCCAAACCGGCGCGTTTACCGCAAGCCACAGCCACGAGGGTACTTTAAACGAAGCAGCCCACCCCCATCATTTTACCTATGAGGTTACGTTTCACGGCCCTTTAAACCAGGAGGGATTTCTGCTGGATTTCCGCCCCGTAGCCCAATTTTTGGAAACGGAAATTGACCAACGCCTGCAAGGAAGCGACCTGGGCGTTATTTTAAAAAACCCCACCACCGAAGCGCTTGCCATTTGGATTTACAACCGCGTAAGCCAACATTTACCCCACGTGTTTAGCGTAAAAGTGGCCGAAGAGCCCAACCGCTGGATTACCTATCAAGGAGAAGAATAATATGCCCCAAGCGGTACTAGGTTTAGGCAGCAATATTTCCCCCGCCAAAGAAAATATAGACAAAGCCGTCTCCGCTTTGGCGGATTTAGGCACGGTAAAAGAGGTATCCCCCTACATCATTTCCAAGCCGGAAGGGTTCACCAACCAGGCGGATTTTATAAACGCCGTGGTGATATTAAGCACGCCCTACCAGCCAAAGGCATTACTTCGCAAATTAAAAGAATTGGAAAAAAAATTGGGCCGCGTACCCACTTTTAAAAACGGCCCCCGGGTAATAGATTTTGACATTTTATTTTATGACAATATTGAATTTTTTGACGATGACGACGAATACCTGCTCATCATCCCCCACCCGCGCCTGCATGAGCGGGAGTTCGTATTAAAACCCCTTTCGTATTTATTGTCCGACTATGAACACCCAAAGTTTCACAAACCGGTGGTTCAATTATACCGGGAACTTATGAAACGCAAAGGTAAACCGGACTGTAAAATATTGTAGAATGGAGATAACATTTCCAACAAAGGAGAAACTTATGAAGAAAGCCGCACTGCTGTTAGTTGTTTCCCTCTGTTTGGCCGCCTGCCACTGCGAAAGACGCACCACCGGCATTCCCTGCCGCAAAGCCGCGCAGCAAGCGCAAAAATGCCAAGCAGACTGCTTAAAATGCCCCTGCATGAAAACCGTGGCTGAAGAAGCCGCCCGCACCGCCGTAAAGGAATATACTGAAGCCCAAAAAGCGGAGCAAGAACGCTTGGCCGCCGAACAGGCCCGCCAAAACGCCGCCGCCCAACAGGAAAAAGATTTTTCCACTATGGCTAATGTCCGCCGGCACAAAACCGGAAAAGTGGTGGTAAATTACAAAAACCCCATCCGCTTTGCTTGGGACAGCGACACCATTTTGCGCGTTTCCAACAGACAGTTAACCCAAACGGCTAATATTTTAAAGAAGTATCCCAACCACCACATTACCGTGGTAGGATATACGGATTCCACCGGAGACCCTCTCTATAACAAAGACCTTTCTGAACGCCGCGCCAAAGCAGTGGCGGACGCTTTAATCAGAAAAGGCGTGCCGGAGCAGAACGTATCCTATAAAGGCATGGGGGCCACCAACTTTGTGGCAACTAACAAAACATCTAAAGGACGCGCCGCCAACCGCCGTGTGGAGTTGGAACTTTCCGCAAAATAAAACTTTCACCCACACCAAACCCCGGGCAAATATCCCGGGGTTTTTTATTTCTAAATAATCGCCCCTTTTTAACGGTAAATAAAGTAAAATAGTAAAAGCAGTTTTATTTTAGAAGGAGAAACAACCGCATGAAAAAAACTATTTTAGTTTGCAGCATCTGCGCGCTTTTGGCCGCAGCCTGCACTACTCCCGGTAAACGCACCGCTTGGGGCGCCGCCGGAGGTGCTGCAGTAGGTGCCGCCGCCGGCGCCATTATTTCCCACAACACGGGCGGCAGCAGCGGTCAAGGCGCCGTATACGGCGCTTTAGCTGGTTTAGCCGCCGGCGGCTTGTTGGGTAACTACTATGACAAACAAGCCAAAGAGCTGGCCGCCATTGCCGAAGTGGTAAAGAGCGATAACGGCATTCAAGTTTTCTTGAAAAACGATATTTTGTTCGCCACCAACAGCAGTGAATTATCTCCCGACGCCATGCAAACGCTGACGGACTTAAACCGCGTACTTAAAAAATATCCCCAAAACCGCATTGTGGTACAGGGTTATACCGATTCTACCGGTACGGACGCTATCAACAACAGCCTGTCCAAAGCACGCGCCAAAGCCGTTTATGATTTCCTGTTGGGAAGCGGCTTGCAAACCAAGAGCATCACCTACATTGGTTACGGTTCTTCTAACCCCATCGCCAGCAACAGCACCGCTGCCGGCCGGGCGCAAAACCGCCGTGTAGTGCTTTCCATTACCGCTAACGAAAAAGACCTGTAATCTTTTCCCAAGCGTAAAACCGGGCCGAAAGCCCGGTTTTTTTATTGTTTTATAAAGATAATTTTTAGTCGTAAAAACAGTTTAAAGTATTTGCTAAATTTGCTATGCTTTTATATATGAAAAGTTGGGATACGCAACAATTAAAAGCGCTTCTTAAGCTGATTGAGACAGAATCGGATGAATATACCGATATGCTCCGCCCGGAATTAGCCGCCGCCGTAAAGGCGGACCCGGCCCGTGTACAGCAAGCGATGGACAGCGCTTTTTCTTCTTCCGTTCCGCCCAAAGTACGTTACACGCTGGAAGAAATTTGCTGGGGGAATTTGGCAGAACAAGTATCCGCTTTCGCCGGAAAAATCAACCCGGATTTGGAAGAAGGCTTATGGTTGCTGGCGCTGTTCGCCTCCCCCTCTGCAAAACGCGGAGAGATTACTCAAAAATTAGATAAAATCGCCCACGATTTACGCCCTATTTTGTTAAACGCCAAAAACCTGCAGGAAATAGCGGCCCTAATGGGCAAATACTTTTTCTCCACCCTGCACTTTGTAACACTGCCCGCCAATTTAGATATTAAAGACATATCCTTTGGGCGTTTTTTGATTAAAAAACGGGGCTCCAGTCTTTGCAGCGCCTGCTTATACCAAACCATCGCCCAACGCTTTGGGGTGGAAAGCGGATTGGTGGATTTAGCCGGCCGCATTTTGGTTTTTATGCAGGACCCGGACCATGACCAAATTTTATTTATAGACCCGTTAGACGACGGGAAAATACTAACCGAGCAGGACTGTAAAGATTATATTGTAGCCCGTGAAATCAAATGGCATGACGAGTTCCTTTCTCCCTTATCCTCCCGCACTATCATCCGCCGTTTTATTGCCAATATGATTTACGTGCTAAATAAATTGCGGGACGAACGGCGCCTAAAATATTTGCGCAATTATTTGGAAATTATTAAAAACTAAACGGAGGAACAATGCCCCATTACATATATCTCATCGCCGCGGTTTTGTGTTTTGTAGGCGAGATGTTTACGATGGAATTTTCTCTGTCCTGTATAGGGATAGGGCTGACAGGCGCGTGGCTGGGCGCGTGGCTGGGTTTAAACTTGTGGTGGCAGGTAGGTTTTTTTATTGTACTGGCCACTATCGCGTGGACGGGTATCCGCCCGTTTGCCCTGCGCCACTTGTATGACAAAGTAAAACACGTCAAAACCCCGGCGGAAGACATCATTGGCAAAACCGCCTTGGTGGAAACGCCCATCAACCCAAAAACCGGGGAAGGCAGAGTAAAAATAGGCGGGGAAAGCTGGAAGGCAACCGCTGATAAAGAATTACCCGCCGAGACGGAATGCGTGGTGGAAAAGCTGGACGGGGTAACCGTTACCGTAAAAGAAAAATAATTTGAGTTGGGCCCGCACGTCATAAACGGGCGGGATAACTTAATAAAAAAGGAGAAAATATGCAAGAAGCTGCTGGAATAAGTTCTTTAGGGTTTTCGTTCTTAATCGTACTAGCCGTATTTGTTATCATTATGATTGCCAAAGGCATTGTGGTGGTAAAACAAGCCCAGGTAATGATTATCGAACGCTTTGGGAAATATTTAGAAGTGCTCAATCCCGGCATCAACTGGATTATACCCATTATGGACAAACCGCATTTGATGGAGTGGCGTGAAAACCGCGAATATGTGGACGGCGCCGGACGGACGCGTTCCATTCCGCAAACCAGTATGCGCGACGTGATTGACATGCGCGAAACCGTGTATGACCTTCCCCGCCAAAGCGTAATTACCAAAGATAACGTAGGTATAGAAATTAACGCCTTGCTGTACTTTCAAATCACGGACCCGTTAAAAGCGGCCTATCAGGTGGAATCTTTGCCTACGGCTATTGAAAAGTTGACCCAAACCACGTTGAGAAACATCATCGGTGAAATGGATTTGGACCAAACCTTAACCTCCCGTGAAATCATCAAAAGCAAACTGCAGGTAATTTTAGACGAAGCCACCAACAAATGGGGCGTAAAAGTAAACCGCGTGGAATTGCAGGACATTATCCCCCCCGCCGCCATACGTGAAGCCATGGAAAAACAAATGAAAGCCGAACGCGACCGCCGCGCCATGGTAACCGAAGCCGAAGGTACCAAAACCGCCCAGATTCTGAAAGCGGAAGCTATCCGCGAATCTGAAATCAAAAAAGCGGAAGGGGCCAAACAGGCCGCCATTTTACAGGCAGAAGGTATCTCTGAAGCTAAAATTAAGGTAGCCACGGCGGAAGCGGAATCCGTAAAAATTGTAGCCGCTACGGTGG
This sequence comes from Candidatus Avelusimicrobium aviculae, assembly GCA_944324655.1. Taxonomy (GTDB): domain Bacteria; phylum Elusimicrobiota; class Elusimicrobia; order Elusimicrobiales; family Elusimicrobiaceae; genus Avelusimicrobium; species Avelusimicrobium aviculae. Next base: position 2,972 of record CALUXF010000038.1, on the reverse strand, counting down.
CGCAGTCTTCCAACCCGGCCAGCTATATGATTTCGCTCAAATACATTGAGGCGCTTGGCAAAATGACGGAAGGAAAAGACAATAAAGTCATTTATATGCCGTATGAAGCCAGCAATGTATTGGGCGCAGTAGCCGCCATTAAAGACTTAACCGGCGGCGTTCCCGCGCAAAACACCGGAAAATAAAAAATAGCAAACCATAAAAAACCTCCGGTTCCTGCCGGAGGTTTTTTATATCCAGCGTAAGCCCCCCGATATTTTGTAGAATAAAATAGATACACCAAACCGCCTTCCGGCCTGGGGCGGTTTTCTCTTCGCAAGGACAGGACTTATGGCGCAAGCCCAAGCATTACACAAAAACCCGTTTAAAGCAAAAGCTTTATCCCAACTGTTAATTAAATTTTCCGCGCCGGCTGTGGCGGGTATGTTTGTAAACGCTATTTACAATATTATTTCCCGCATTTATGTAGGGCAGCATATTGGCGCGCTGGGAATAGCCGGCATTAGTATATTATTCCCCCTGGGATTGTTGTTTTTGGGATTCAGCGCCTTAGTGGGCGTAGGGGCCAACGCTTTGTTTTCCATCCGATTAGGTGAGAAAAGAACCGAAGAAGCCCAGCAAATTTTAGGAAACGCTTTTGTTCTGCTGGCCATTTTATCCGGCGTTATTACTCTTGGCACTTATTTATTTCTAGACCCTGTATTAGCTTTCTTAGGGGCAGACCAAGAAGTATTGCCTTATGCACGCGCTTACACCCAAACCGTCATGCCGGGTTATTTTTTATTTGGTATCAGTTTGGGTTTAAATAACTTTATCCGCGCGTCCGGAAATCCCAAAACCGCTATGGGAACCCAATTAATTGGGGCAGGGATAAACCTGGTACTTGGGCCTATATTTATTTTCGTGTTGGACTGGGGCATGCGCGGGGCCGCGCTGGCCACCGTGTGCGGGCAAACCGTTTCTTTCGCATGGATTATGCTGTTTTTTACCCGCAAAAACAGCCTGTACCGCTTGCGATGGAGATTCTTCCGTTTAAAATGGCATATTGTATGGGCCAGCATGACAATTGGTTTTTCCCAGTTCGCGTTTCAAATGGCATCCAGCATGTTAAACGTTATTTTAAACCATGCTTTATTAAAATACGGCGGAAACGTGGCCATTTCCGCCATTGGGATTGCCATCAGCGTCAATACCATCATTACCATGCCGCTTTTGGGGCTTTCCCAGGGAGCGCAGCCCTTAATTGGCTATAACCACGGGGCAAAAAAGTACAAAACTTCTATTCAAACCCTTAAAATGGCTATACGCTGGGGAACGGTAATTACCACAGCCGGTTTTATTCTTATTGAATTATTTGCCCGGCAGGTGGTGTCTATATTTAACTCTACTGACCAACAACTCATATACCTCGCTTCTTACGCGGTGCGCGTACTAAACATTATGCTGCCTTTTGTATCTTTGCAAATACTTACCACCAGCTTTTTCCAAGCGGTCAATAAGCCTTTGCAGGCCGCCTTGCTGAGTTTATCCCGACAGGTGTTATTAGTTATCCCGCTGGTGCTGATTCTGCCGCTGTTTTTGGGGCTTAACGGGGTTTTCTTCTCTCCCCCCATAGCAGATGCTATTTCTGTAATTGTCGCGGTAAAATTGCTTAAAAATTATTTTGACCGCCATAAACAAAACTTCTTTTTCTCAAAAAAACACTCTGTTCGTTAAAAAACCCCGGGGCATTGACCCGGGGTTATATATACGTTATTAAACGTTACGCGTTTAAACGGAAATCGGTTACCTTCATATTTCATAAAATGTTGGGGAATACCCCAAATTTCCGTGTACACACTGGGTTGTTAAAGTCTTGGCCGGTTTTTGGCGCTATAAAAACCTAAATAAAATGCTCCGAGGTGAGCCGATATTTATTAAATAAAACAGACAGCCCCCCGTGTCCGGGGGGCTGTTCCTCGTTGGGGTTGCCAACGGGGAGGTCTGGTAATTTGTAAAATCTACCAACCATTTTTACAATATGAATGGGGATCCTTTTGGCATTTCAAGCCAAGAATATTTCCGAAGAAACTAAATTTGTTAGGACCATAACTGCACCGTACACTCTCCCCTGCATCGTTTGGAGCATTAGACACCACCAAACATATTTCTCCTTCATTCTTTGCAGAACAGGTTAATTGGAGGCAAGGATCCGTTAAGGAATGGTTGCTGTATATAATTGTTACATTTGATGGAGCTATTGCTTTCAAATTCCAACAGTCGCCTCTTACACCACTGTTACAAACATTGTAGCTTTGATTACCTTGACGGCACGCTCTTTCTACCCAGTTAGAACCAAAAACGATAGAAGGATAACCAGAATTACCGGAACCATTCACTGTCCAGTAATACTTCGGACATTCATAATAACAGGCCAAATCCGTATAGGGAGCAGAAGGACAGCACTCTGACTTATGGTTGATTTTATAACTAAAATCATCACAAGTTAACGAGGAACACTCCTCCAATTTATCGTACTTACACGCACTTTGGTTCCAAGTATACGTAATAGTACCTGTCTGCCCATCCGGGCACTCTTCCGTATAGCTCTGCCCTTTTGTGGGTTGGCAGACTTCTTCTTGGCAGTTATCCGTTTTCTTGTAACTGCAGGTAGGTTCCCCCTGCCAAGTATACGTAATGGTTCCAGTTTGGCCAGAAGGACAACTTTCCGTATACGTCTGCCCTCTGGGCGCTTGGCATTCCTGCGGCGGAGTTACATCCCCTGTCCCGTTACATACCAAGTATACGTCCGTATACGTAGTGTTTGTGTCTACATCCGCTCCTAATTCCAACTCCTGCCACGTCACCGTACCGGCACACCCGGGAAAGTCGTTGCTGATCTCGTTAAACATGTGAAAACTGTTCACCGTCGCTCCGTCTTCCTTGGACGTTACCCTAAAACTGTTCCCCGTATTGGCTATACTGCCAAGGTA
>CALUXF010000037.1 GCA_944324655.1 Candidatus Avelusimicrobium aviculae | reverse complement strand
TATGAAGATTTGGGGATACACACTCCATCCCTCGGGCTTACGCCCGGGGTTTATTGTGAGCAGTAGTTATAAAAACAGGCGGCTTTTACGCCGCCCGTTTTAACACTTTAGCTTTCTCTATTCTTTAATGCAAAGCTTCCAGCATAGCGGGGATAACATCATACAAATCCCCCTCCACCGCATAGTTGGCTACTTTCATAATGGGGGCCTGCGGGTCTTTATTAATGGCTACAATCACGTCTGCCCCGCTCATACCCGCCATATGCTGTATTTGACCGGAAATACCGCACGCAATATACACCTTGGGTTTTACCGTTCGCCCGGTAAGGCCAATTTGATAGCGGTAATCAATCCAGCCGTTATCCACCGGCGCGCGGGAAGCCGCCACGGCTCCGCCTAAGCGCTCCGCCAATTTTTTAAGCAAAGCGAACCCTTCCGGTTTACCTAAGCCGCGCCCGCCGGCTACAATCACTTCCGCCTCGGACAAATCCAGCCCTTCCCCTTCGTTTTTAATAAATTCAATAAATTTAGCCAAAGAGGTGTATTTTTTCGCGTCAAAAGAAAATTTAACTATTTCCCCTTTCCGCCCCGCCACGCGCGCGGCCTTTTCATAAGACATGGGGCGTAAAGAACACATCTCCGGGCGGGTTTTTTTGCAGGTAATGGTGGCCATCAAATTGCCGCCAAACGTGGGCCTTGTAGCATGCAGCTGCCCGTCCTCTTTGTTAATCAGCACTTCGGTAGCGTCCGCCGTTAATCCGGTTCCCGCAAATACGGCCGTTTTGGCGGATAAAGAGCGCCCCATATTGGTGGCGGGAAGCAAAAATTTGTTGGGTTTATATTGGGCAATCATGGCGGCCAATGTTTTGGCGTATACATCATCCACGTAATTTGCCAAGTGGGCGTCATCGCACACATACACGCTGTCCGCCCCGTATTCAAATAATTCGGCGGCAAATTTTTCCACTCCGCTGCCCAATAATACGGCGCAGAGTTTTTCGCCCAAATCATCGGCCAGCGTGCGCCCCGCGTTTAACAGTTCATAAGCGGTGGGGCTTAATTTGCCGTGGTTTACTTCGGCCAGTATCCAAACGTTTTTCCAATCTTTCATAAAAATTCCTTAAATATATTTATTTTCTTTTAGCAACTCCACCAATTTGGCGGCTTTTTCTTTTCCGTTGGTGCCTTCTACCGTTACGGCGCATACTTCCCGTTTGGGAACAAAAGACTTTACCACATTGGTGGGGCAGTTTTTAATACCCAATTTGGTTTTGTCAGCGGCTACATCGTCCGCCGTCCACTTGGTAACCTGCGCCCGTTTGGCTAAAATGCGGCCCCTGGGGCTTTTTACACGCGGCTTATTGATTTCCTTCACCACGGACAATACGCACGGATAGGGTATTTCCAGCACGTCCGTGCCGTCTTCCGTCAAACGTTCCACGGTAACAGACTTTTCCCCCGCTTTTACCACTTTTTTCACAAACGCGGCGTTGGGCCAGCCCAGCCAGGCGGAAATTTGCGGGCCGATGTGTCCGGTATCGCTGTCATTGGTTTGTTTGCCGCAAATGACTAAATCCACCGGGGTTTTAGAAGCGATTTTTTCTATCCCTTTGGAAAGCGCGTAGCTGGTAGACCACGTGTCCGACCCGGCAAACGCCATATCCCCCAGCTGGTAAGCCTGGTCAGCCCCGCGGGCGATGCTGTCTTTCAGCACGGCTTCCGCCTGGGGCGGCCCCATGGTAATGACGGATACCGTCCCCCCCAACTGTTCTTTGAGGGTAACGGCCTCTTCCAAGGCGTACTCGTCAAACGGGTTGATATCGCTGGCGGCGCCGGAGCGGATTAAACAGCCGGTTTGTGGGTCTATTTTTACGTTGTCAGACTTAGGGGTCTGTTTTACGCAAGCAACAATATGCATGTAAATTCTCCTTATTCGCCCTGGGAGGCGTATTCTTTAATCAAAGCGGTGGCAATTTCATTCTTCTGAATATGCACCGTGCCTTCATAAATTTGGGTGATTTTAGCGTCACGCATAAACTTTTCCAGCGGGAACTCACGCGTATAAGCAATGCCGCCGCACAGGGTAACGCACTCATCCGCCACTTCCATAGCGGTGTTGGAGCAGAACAATTTGGCTTCCGCGCTGTACTTGGTCCAGCGGCCGCCCTTTATTTTTTTCAGCTCATCGTGGACGGACGTTCCGTTCTTTAACGCTTCTTTTACGGCGGGAAGGAATTCCTCGTCCATTCTATGCGTTATGCTGTACACCAAAGCGCGCCCGGCTTCCGTCTTGGCGGCCAGTTCAGCCACTTTGTGGGCCAGCGCCTGGAAAGTGATAATAGGCTGCCCGAATTGTTTGCGGGTGCGCAAATAGGGAATCGTTTCATCCAGCGCGCCTTGGGCAATGCCCACCGCCTGGGCCGCCACGCCGGGGCGGGAATAATCCAGCGTTTCCTGCAAATACAATAGCCCGCGGCCTTCGCTGCCAAGCAGGTTTCCTTTCGGCACGCGTACGTTCTCAAAAATCAGTTCATAAGTGGGGTTGGTGCGTATACCCATTTTTTGTTCTTTTTTGCCAAACGTAAAGCCGGGAGTGCCTTTTTCTATCACCAGTAAAGAAATACCGCGCGCCCCGCGGGACGGATTGGTATTAACGGCCACGGTATAAAAATCCGCCTCTTTGCCGGTGGAAATAAAATGTTTGGTGCCGTTTACCACATAAAAATCCCCGTCTTTAATGGCGGTGGTTTTCAAGGCGGTAGCGTCAGAGCCGGCTTCCGGCTCCGTCAGCGCAAAAGCCCACAGTTTTTTGCCGCTGGCCAGATCATAGCACCAGCGTTCGCGCTGTTCTTTGGTGGCGGCCAAATACATGGGGATAGCGCCCAAGGCCGTGGTTCCCGGAGTAAGCGCTAAACCGGCGCACACGCGGGAAAGCTCTTCAAACGCCATAGCCAGGCAGGTAATCCCCCCGCCCAATCCGCCGTACTCTTCCGGCAGCCACAGGCCAAACATGCCGGACTTGCGGTACTCCTCTAACATTTCATGAGAAAATTCTTCCTTCGCGTCCATTTCCGCGCGTAAAGGTTTTAATTTCTTTTGGGCCAGTTCACGGGTGGCGTTTAGCACCTCTTGTTCCAGCTCGTTAATTGCGTAATCCATGGTTGTCTCCCGGTTTGGAATGTTTAAAATGTTTTTTATGTCTAAAGAAACGCCCCCGGCCGAACATCTTTTTAGTGGGCGGAACCAAGCTGCGGTATAAATGTTCCTGTTTCTTAATCATGGCCGGAATGGCAAATTCAGAAAAATCCCGCTTATCAATAGCGGCCTCAAAGCGTTCCCGCAAGGCCGTATGGCGCAAAAGCACTTTTATTTTTTCAGCCAAGGCGCTGATGTCGCTGGGGCGCACCAAAAAACCCGTTTTATTGTTGGTAACCACCTCGCCGATGCCGTCCACGTCATAGCATACCACCGGCACCCGCATGGACATGGCCTCCAACAAAGACATAGGCAGCCCCTCGCGCAAAGAAACGCTGGCGTACACGTCGCTAATGGCTAACAGTTCCAACACGTCGCTGCGCCAGCCGGGCAAAATAACCTGCTTTTCTATACCCAGGTTGTGAATTAATTTTTCAGTGGTTTCTTTTAATTCCCCGTCCCCGGTGAAAATAAAGTACACGTTTTTCATTTGCATCAGCACTTTATGCGCGGCCAACACAAAATGAAGCGGGTTTTTTAACGGTTTAAAATTAGCTATCGCCAATACCACTTTTGCTTTTGGCGGAATATGCAAAGAAGCGCGTTTAGCGGCCGGGTCAAAATGAATGGGCAGCACGGGGCGGAAATTTACCCCCGCGCGTATCAGCTCCGTACGTACGCCTTTGCCAATACCCAGTTTTTTGGCTTCCGCCGCGTTGCGGCGAGATACGAAAACCAAAACATCCGTTAATTTGGCGCAAAATTTTTCCACCGACACAAAGGCTTTAAAACGTTTTTCTCCTTGTTCTTTGGCAAAGCCCAACCCGTGAAACGTGTGCACCACTTTTGCGCGCCGCCAAAATACGCGCGCCGCCACACGGCCTAGTATCCCGGCCTTAGGCGCGTTGGTGTGCACAATATCGGGCCGGACGCGGCGCATTAACAAGCCCATTTGAATAGTGGCCATTATATCGTGAAAAACCCATTTGGGGTGCACGTCATGGCGAAGCGCGGAAATAAAAAACAAATTTTTCAATTCGTTTTTTATTTTCCCGTCCAGCCTGCCGCCGCGCCCGGCGGCCAGATAAGCGTCAAACTGTTGTTTGTTTAAATTTTTGATGGTAGTCAACACGCTGGCCTGGGCGCCGCCCTGGTCCAAGCGGGTAATAAAGTAGAGTATTTTTGTTTTTTGCATACTATTTTATTTGTCCTGTTTTTATGTCCAGCAGGCGCGCTTGCGGGAAATAATACTTAATCACACCCATATAATCTAACCCTTCTTTTGCAAGTCCCTCGGCCCCTTGCAGGCATAAACCCACACCCAGGCCGGTATCATAACCGCGCACCATAAAAGAACGTATATTTTTACCTTTGTAGAAAGGAATTATCTCAAAAAAATTGGAGCGCAAAGACCCGGCCCCCAGCAAAAAAGAAATTTCCTGCGGGGTGTTAGCCTCATAACTGCCTTTACTGCCCACAAAACGCATGGATAAAATACGCCCGTTGGCGGTGCGTTTTAACGGTTCCAAAGCGCGCAAACGGCCAAATTTGCCTTGGCGTTGCAAACGTTGTTCCACGTCTTTGGCGTCAAACAAATACACCCATTTCACGTCAGACCAATGAGTAGAATCCTGCGGTTTGGAAACCAAGTCCGCCGGCGGGTTTGAAATCATGTATTTAGACACATTCACCGGCGAGAATTGATAATCCGGCTTTTGCATGGTGTTGGTGCATCCATCAGCCGTCAACGGGCCGCAGTCTTCATAAAAACCGGGCTGGGTGCCCTGCAAACGCACGCCGGCGGAAATACGCACAGCAGACAGCAGATTGGGAAACACCATGTTGATGCCTTTAAATTTAAAGAAGGAATCATTATCCGTAATATGATACTCGGCCTGCGGCTGTTGGTCTAGCGCGTCCAACAAAACGGAACGAAGCACCACCGCCAAAGCGCGCAGGGCTTCTTCTTGGCGGATTTCCTGCGTATGCGCCGCCAACAAAGCGGGAAGCAAATCTTCCGCGCGCACGGTGTTAATTAACGTCATGCCCCCTTCCTGGGGGATTATGGTTAAAGAACCTTTTAATTCTTTATCGCTTAAATCGGCTTCAAAAAGGTTTTGGGTATACGCGTCACGCACCAGCAGGGTGCGGTCGTCCTGGGTTAAGGTAACGGTAAAAGGGCGCTTGGCTGAAAATTCCACATGGCCTTTGGCGTCCATTAAATCCACAGACTGGGTTTGCGGGTTGTATTCAACGCGGCGTTCCTGGAAAGAAGCCAAGTTTTTTACTTCCCCCAGCTTTTCATCCGTGATACGGGCCGTGCCGGAAGGCACCAGCTTAATGCGCTGCAATACGGAGGGCTTGCCTTCCCGCGTGGCATATAGGGCCATTTTGACATCCGGGGAAACGACGGATTCCACCCGTGAAGCGATGGGAGATTCCAACCGCAAATAATACAGGAAATCTTCCGCCTTGGCGCCAATTTCTTTTTCATACTTGGCCATTTTTTTGGACACTTCTTTATTTTGCGGGTCTAGGGAATACAAAGTGGCGTAATACTGCCAAGCGTGCAGTTTGTTCTTTTCTTTTTCCGCCAATTTAGCCAGCAGTTTCACGGCGGCGTAATTATTTTTGTCATGCTCCAGCGCCTGCTGCAAGAAAATAGGGGCAAATTGTTTGGAGCCTTTCATGCGGGAAGACACGTCCCCCAGCAGATAAGCCGTTAAAGAAATGGTGTACGGGTCTGACGTATACAGATATTGCAGGTCTTGGGCGGCCTTTTTTTCGTCCCCGTCAAAGTACCAGCTTAACGCCGTGCCCAGCTTGGCGGAGGAAACATATTCAAAGTCCGCAGTCAAATACATTAAATCCGCAAAGGCTTTGCGGGCCTTTTTATATTTGCCCAAAGAAAGCCATATCCAGCCGCTGGAAAGAACGGGGAACGGGTCGTCCGGCGTGAGTTTTACAGCCGTTTGAGCGTATTTTAACGCTTCTTTAGGCATGCCGCGCTGCATGGAAAGGACGGCCAGCTCCATATTGGCGGCGGAAGCCACGGCGGGATTAGCGTCCGTCTCAAAGCCTTTTAAAGAGAAAAAACATTCATCGCCAAGGCCTTGGAGGCATTTATCCATGGCGTTTTCAAACTCAGCCGGCAGGGTATAAGAAAGCACGCTTTTAAACAAAGCCGGGTCACTCAAGCGCGACTGCATTTTCACCGCCGTTAAAGAAGTGGTGGTGGTAATACGCCCGGGCTGCTGGGAAGGTTGCTCCCGCGGCTCCTCTTGCTGCGTTTGGGCGGAAACCGAAGAAGAAAACGCCGGCTGCTGCACTGCACCAACCGGGGGGACCCCGTCAAAAATAGACGCCTGGGAAACACCCGCCCCGAAACAAATAAAACAAAGGGTAAAAATTGCGTGTTTTCTCATATACAAATTATAACAAATTAGCTATACCTTTAAAATAAAAAACCCGCCTTGCCAAAACGGCAAAGCGGGTTACAAAATACTAAGCATTTTTATGCTTGAACTGCGCATTATAGAGGGACGCATACGCCCCGCCGGGGATTTGCAATAAATCCCGGTGGGTGCCTTTTTCCACTATTTTCCCTTGGTTAAGCACCACAATCATATCGGCGTTTTCCACGGTGGACAGGCGGTGCGCAATGACAAACACCGTTTTGTTTTTGGTCAGGTTGTCTAAGGCTTTTTGCACCACCGCCTCTGATTTATTGTCTAAAGCGCTGGTGGCCTCATCCAACACAATTACCGGCGCGTTTTTAATAAAAGCCCGGGCAATGGCCACACGCTGGCGCTGACCGCCGGAAAGCGTAATGCCGCGCTCACCCAGTACCGTATCCAGCCCGTCTTTTAAAGTAGCGATAAAGCTGTCTAAATGGGCGTTTTTTACGGCTTCTTTCAAATCCGCCTCCGTAGCGCCCGGGCGGCCGATTAAAATATTATCGCGTATGGTGCCGGAAAATAAGAAATTATCTTGAAATACCACCGCCATTTGGTCCCGCAGGGAAGAAAGCGTAAAATTCCGTATATCTTTTCCGTCTACGCTCACGCGGCCTTTTTGCGGGTCATAAAAACGCGGCAGCAGGCTGACGATGGTGGATTTTCCCCCTCCGGAATTGCCCACAAAAGCCACCGTATGGCCCACCGGAACGGTTAAATCAATATCCTTTAACACCCACACGCCGGGCTTATAGGCAAAGGAAACATTTTCAAAGCGGATTTCTTTTCTGATGCCGGTTAAAGAAGCGGCGGAAGAATCGTCCGCAATCTCTGTCTTTAAAGAGAATATGTCAAAAATACGGTCAATAGCCAAAAACGCCTTTTTAATTTCCACATAATTGTCCCCCATGGTTTTTACCGGGGTGTACAGCATTAAAAGCGCCGTTACGAAAGAGGCGAAATTACCGCTGGTAATAGTACCTTTTACAATCATGGAGCTGCTCTGCCAAAACACCAGCGCCAGCCCTAAAGAAACAATAAAATGCATCACCGGGGAAAGCCAGCCCGTGTGCTTAATCATACCCATGTTTAAATTGAAAGCGGTTTCCATCAAATGGTTAAAGCGCCGCTTTTGGTCTTTCTGCAGGTTATAAGCGGCAATGGTGCGGTTTCCGTTAAACGTTTCATTATAGGCGCGCATGGCGATGGAGCTGACCATCACCGTATCACGCACCAGTTCTTCCAGCTTGCGCCGCACAACAATAATTAATCCGCCCGCCGCGCCAAACGCGCCCAAAGCAATTAAAGTAAGCTGCCAAGAATTATACAAAAGCACGCACACCAACGTAATGGAAGAGAATACCCGCGTTACTATTAAACGCAAATTATTAATTAGGCCGTTGCAGGCGGTGTCCGCGTCGTTGTTAAAACGCATCATCACAAAGCCGGAATCCACATTGTCAAAATAACCGGTGTGCATAGATAGAAGTTTTTCAAATAATTTTTTACGCACGCCCAGCGTAATTTTATTGCCCACCCAAGTGTTTAAATACTTCACCACATACGTAAGAACGCTTTGCAACAGCACAAAAGCTATAATAAGAACCGGTATCCACGCGGCAAATAAAGCGTCTTTATTTACCAGTACGTCATCGGTATAATATTTCATGAACATGGCTACGGTAGCGTCCAACGCGCCTACCGGCAGAGCTAATATCAGCCCTAACGCGGCCCTAAACCAATACGGTTTTACAAAAGGCCACATCTTTTTATAATTGGCTACCAAAGGCTGCTGGCGAATCACTTCCCCCAAGGGGCGGGTAAAAATATTTTGCGTCATAAAAGTTGTAATCTCCGGGCTTGGCGTTTATTTTAGATTATAACAATTCCCGTCCGGATTTGTCCCCCGGCAAACAGGGGTTGAAAAAAACACTTTACTTTGCTAAACTAATCAAACAGCCGTAAAAAACCGCCAGGTTTACAGACGGCAAAGAACAAGAAACACTTCACACAACAAGGGGATTTTATGGTTATCAAAAAAGCGAACAAAGACGCATTGACCGCAGCCGAAATTAAAGAAATCAAAGCCCACCTGCTGGCGCTAAAAGAAGACGCCGCGGCCCGCTTAAAAGATAAAAAAAATATGGATATGCCAGACAATGAGGTGGGGGACCCCATTGACGATGCCTCCAAAAGCTTAGACAAAGAAATTTTATTTGAATTATCCGGCAACGCCCATAAAACGCTGGACCAAATTGAAGCCGCTTTGCGCAAAATAGACAAAGGCATTTACGGCATTTGCGAATATTGCCGCCAGCCTATACCTAAAAAACGCATTAAAGCCCTTCCGTTCGCGCGCTATTGCATTAACTGCCAACACACGACGGAATCCCACCAACATTAATCGCAATCTATTTGAAAACACCGCCCGGCCATTACAGCCGGGCGGTGTTTTGTGTCCGCATAACCAGACTAAAATAAATATCCCCCGGCGTAGCCGGGGGTTTTGCATTTGCGGGCATAGCCCTTCTTTACCAGCTCCTACAAATGT
>CALUXF010000036.1 GCA_944324655.1 Candidatus Avelusimicrobium aviculae | reverse complement strand
AAAAGAAGATTTGGGGCGAACAATGAAATTGTTCGTATAGAAAGAAACCCCGGGCGTAAGCCCGGGGAGTTTCATTCAGATGTTATTTATTGGCGCCGCAGCATTTTTTGTATTTTTTGCCGCTTCCGCAGGGGCACGGGTCATTACGGCCGATTTTGGGCCCCTCATGCACCACGGTTTCCACTTTTTGCACTTCGCCGTTTTGGTTTTGAAATTCGGCCTTATGGGCTTCCATCCATTTCTTCATGGCGCGTATGCTTTTAAAGTCTACGCCGTCTTTTTCCATGCGTTTGGCAATATCAATAAAGCGCTGTTTAACAGCCGGGTCCTTTAATTTGCTTTTAAACATGGCCGGCAGAGAGTCCAGCTCTTTTTCCAGGCGTTCCTCTATGGATTGCTTCGGTTTTTTGGGGGCCGCTTCCGCCGTTTGGGCTGGCTCGGCCTCTTCTTGTTTTTTAAACGGATTCCACATATAAATTAAAACTCCTTATTATTTTTCGGAAAGCATTTTTTCCACAAAATTTTTAATAATTTCCGCTTTTTCAAAATAATGTTTTTCCCGCGGGACAACCAAACGGTTGGGGTGTTTTTCCCAAATTTTTAAAATTTTGTCGTCAATTTCAAAAGCCTGCTGCAGGTTTTCCGTACGCACGTTGGTGGCTTGATAGAAATCTTTTTCCGGCGGCGGGGAGAGGTGCAGCACCGCATCATAGCGGGCCAGTTCCGCTTCCAGCGTGGTGTTCATGGCTTTAAAAAAATCTTCCGGCCCTTTCGGCCAGTAGACGGCGCCGTCTATAGAGCCGCGGTCGCACACGATAATGTCCGCGGCGGAGGTTACCTGTGCCAAATGTTCCAGCTGGTGTACAGTGTAAAAAATAATGTTTTGCGCGTGCTCAATGTGCAGGGGGCTGTTGTCTTTGCGGGGGAAACCGCCGCTGTAAATAAGGGTGGCCGCTTCCTGCACCAAGGCAATCTTATTGCCGAAAGTTTCTTTTAAAATAGACAGGGCGGTTGTTTTCCCGCCGCTGGGGCCGCCTGTTAAAACGATTTTCTTTTTCATAGAAGGTCCTATTTTTGAATTAATTTTTCTACAAAATTTTTAATAATTTCCGCTTTTTCAAAAAAATGTTCCGTCCCGCCCACAATCAAACGGTTGGGGTGTTTTTCCCAAATTTTTAAAATTTTGCGGTCAATTTCAAAAGCCTGTTCCAAATTTTCCGTACGAACATGGGTGGATTGGTAGAAAGCCGGGTTGGACGGCGGGGACAAATGCAGTACCGCGTCGTAACGGGCTACTTCGGCCTCTAACGTGGTTCCCATGTGTTTGAAAAAATCTTCCACTCCGCCCGGCCAGTAAACGGCGGCATCCACGGTGCCGCGGTCACAAACGATGAGCTTCGCGTCAGACGTTTTTTCCGCCAGGCTTTCCAGCTGTTTGGTGGCGTGGAAAATAATGCGCTGGGCGGTTTCTATATGCGGGCGGCTGTTGTCTTGCCGGGGAAAACCGCCGCTAAAAATCATGGTGGCGGCTTCCCGTACCAGTTCCACTTGGGGGCCGAACGTTTCTTTTAATACAGACAGCGCCGTCGTTTTCCCGCTGTTTGGCCCACCGGTTAAAGCAATTTTTTTCTTCATTTGTTCTCCTCAGCCTGGGCTTCTTTTTCTTGGGAAGCTGTATTGGCTTTGGCTTTTTCATCCGCTTCTTTGGTAGCCCGGTCCAGCTCTTTTAAGTACAACGCTTTTAATTCGTCAAACTCTTTGCGTTCTTCTTTACTTACGGAACGGGTTGCATTGTTGCGGTTCTTCATCTTTAAAAAGTCTATAAATTTATTTTTGTATTTAATGCGGAAATCCAAATGCGGCCCGGTGGAAAGCCCGGTGGAACCCACATAACCGATGGTTTGCCCTTGGGTTACGCGCGCGCCTTTTTTAATGCCTTTGCCAAAGCCTTTTAAATGCCCGTAAGAGGTAACATAGCTGTTGGCGTGTTTGATTTCCACGTAATTGCCAAAGCCGCCTTTGCGCCCGGCGTAAGTAACGGTTCCATCCGCCACCGCGTCTATGGGGGTGCCGGCGGGGGCGGCGTAGTCTATGCCCAAATGCGGGCGGCGGATACGCAAAATGGGGTGTAACCGCCCATAGCTAAAACGTGAGGAAATACGGTAACTGCGAAAACTGATAGGCGCTTTTAAGAACATTTTTTTGCTTACTTTGCCGGTTTCATCGTAAAATTCCCCGTTAAAATACAAGGCGTAGGTCAGGCCGTTTTGTCCTTTGTAATAAGCGGCCAGCAAGTCTTGGCTGGTGATGGTGCCGTCCGCCGTGTAGTTTTCTTCCCACAGGGCGGCGTAGCGGTCCCCGTTTTGAGTTTCGGAGTTGAAGTCCATCGTCCAGGAGAAGGCGTCCGTAAAATCCACAATCAGCGGTACGGTAGCCCCTTCTTTAAGCATGGAATTAAATAAAGAGCCTTCCACTTCCCCGGCGGCTGTTTTTACGCGGGTTTTTATTTCCACGTCGCTCACGCCGGAAATAAGCGTTCCTTCCAAATTAGCCACATAGAAATGCTTAAACCCTTGGTTCAGCAAAAGCATATTAAAATGGCCTTCCTGATCAGTGGAAATAGAGTAGGTATCCCGGTTTTGCAGGCGGCGGGTATCGGTTACTTCGTTTAATTTATTTACAATTTCAAACACTTCCCGGTTGGAAAGCCCGGCATCTTGCAAAGCCACAAAAATGGGTTTTTGTTTAACGGTAAATTCTTCTACGGCTATTTGTTTTTCCTGCAGGTTGATTAATTCCTGCTCGTTCTTTTCTTTGGTGATTTGAACGGCAAGCACCGTCGCCAGCGTAATGACGGAAAGGGTTAAAAAATAAAACAGCAAGTCATGGTAGCGGCGGTAATGTTTATTAAAAAAATTAAGAAAGCGCAATTTGTTCATTTGGTTTATTATATACAAAATGCAGGGCGCCCCGGTATGGGTACGCCCTGCAAGATTGAGTTATTTTTGGTCTTTTAAGTAAGAGCACAAGGCAATGGCGTTGAGCTTTACTTTGGGGTCGTCCGCGCGGGAAGGCAAAATCACCGGGATTTTGGGCCCCACCAGTACGGCGGCCGCTTCCATGTCTTGCCCAAAGAAAGCCAGGGCTTTATAGAACGGGTTGGCGGCGTCTAAATCCGGCAGGACCAAAATATCCGCGTCCCCGGCCACTTTTTTGCCGGAAATGCCTTTTTCGGCCGCGCGTTCGGCGGACATAGAAATATAAAAATCGTACGGGCCTTCCACCGTACAGCCGGTAATTTTGCCTTCAGCGTTCATTTGGGCCAAGGCGGCGGCGTCTACCGTGCTGGGGATTTTTTCGTTCACTTTTTCCACCGGGCACACAACGGCTACTTTCGGCTCGGCCAAGCCCAGTTTATGCATGGTGTCCACGGCGTTTTGAATGATTTTTACCTTTTGTTCCAAGGTAGGGGCGATGACTACGGCGGAATCCGTTACCGCAAACGGTTTTTTGTATTTAGGCGTGCTGAATAATACAAAGTGGGACAACAGGGCTCCTTCCGGCACTAAATGGGCTTCTTTATTCAAAATGGCTTTCATGTAATATTTGGTGTCTACCAGCCCTTTGATTAAAAAATCGCCTTTGCCGGCTAAGATTTGGTCTACCGCCAGTTTGCACATGGTGGGAACGTCTTCACAGTCAATAAATTCAAATTTTCCTTCCGGCAGGCCGGCTTCTTTTACCATGGCTTTTACGGTGTTAATGGGGCCGATTAAAATACCGTGGGAGATTAGGCCGTTGTCGTCCGCCATTTTAATGGCCTGCAGGGCCTCTTTGTTGTTGGCGCCGGGAACCACTACCCGGTTGGATTTGCCTTTTACTTGGCTGATTAAGTCAGCGAAACTGTTGAATTTCATTTTTTATTCTCCTTACTGTTGGTACAAATATAAATTATACGTAGCGTTTCACCAGGGAAGGGTCCTGCAAGGCGCGCTGGGCCGCTTCGCGCAGGGCTACTTTCTCTTCACTGCCGGGGAAGACGTACAACGGGGCCAGCCAGCCCACATATTCCCCCAGCTGCTGCGGGATGGTTTTGCTGTGCATCAGCCCGCCGGTCAGCGCGATAAAGTCTATTTTCCCTTTTAACACCACCGCCATAGCGCCTATGTATTTGGCTATTTGGTATACCATGGCGTCGCGCGCTTCCTGCGCTTGTTCCCGCGTGCAAAAAATCATGGAACCGGGGCGTTTTACGCCGGTGCGGATAAACTCTTCCAAATCTTTTACGTCCGAGGTGCCGGTATACGCCACCAGCCCGCCTTTGCCGCGCAGTTTCAGTTTAATGTCGCGCTCAGTATATTTGCCGCTGAAGCACATTTGCATCAGCCCCGCCGCCGGCACGCCGCCGCTTCTTTGGGGGGTCATGGGGCCGTCTCCCTCGTAGCCGTTGTTCACGTCTATCACGCGGCCTTTGCAGTGGGCACCCACCGTAATGCCGCCCCCGCCGTGGCAGATAATGCAGTTTACATCGGTGTATTTCGTGCCCATTTTTTCCGCAATCATGCGGGCCACACGTTTTTGGCTTAACGCGTGAAAAATGGATATGCGCGGGTTTTCCGGCATGCCGGAATAACGGGCGATGGGCTGTAATTCGTCAATTACCACCGGGTTGGCGATAAAGCTGGGGCAGTGGGCTATTTGGGCGATTTCATGCGCCAGTATGCCCCCTAAATTGCTGGGGTGTATGCCTCCGTAGGTTCCGGCGCTTAAATCTTTTAGCATTTGCTCGTTTACTTCATACACGCCGCCGGATACGGACTTAATAAACCCGCCTCGGCCGATAACGGCGTTAATTTCTTCCAGCGGGATATTGTGGTCTATTAAATAATCTAAAATTAATTTTTTGCGAAGGGGCAGCTGTTCAATAACATTTTTGCCTTCGTAGGGTTCCAGGTCCGTCATAGAGTAACGTACCGTTACCTCAAACACGGGGGTGTTTCCGCGGTAGTAGCCTATATCGTCCGAGGTAGACCCCGGGTTTATCACTAAAATATTGTAATCCATAAAAACGGGCGGTGCTCCTTTTCTATATTTTAACAAAATATAGGGGGCTTGGCTTTAAAAGAAAGAGTCTATTTACCGTGTTGGCGCAGCTTCTCAGCCAAGCTTTTGATTAAGAAGAGGGCGCTTCGGTCTAAATTTTGGCGGGAAAGGACGCTGCGTATTAAGTTTTTGCGGGTGGAGGCGGGCCAGTCTTCCTTTAATCCGGCGGATAGGAACAGGCTGTCCAGTTCCCGCACCACCACTTCCCGCTGGGCGTCTGACGGATAAACCGTTTGCTTGGCGGCGCGCAGGGGTTTTAATCCCATGGATTTGGCCGTTTCATAACAAACCAACAATACCGCTTGGGCTAAGTTAATGGAAGGCTGGCGGGAGGTGGTGGGAATGTTTAAAACGGCGTTGCAACGGGCGATGTCCTGCCCGCTTAAGCCGCTTTTTTCGTTTCCAAACACAATGGCGGTGCGCCGGCCCGGTGCCTTTTGAAGAAAAGAGCCCATATCCGGCAGAAATAAAATTTCTTGTTCAATGACGCGTTTTCTAAGGGCGGTGGTGGCTAGGGAACATTCGGTATCTTCCAAGGCTTCTGCCAGGGTGGAAAATAGGCGTGCGTTTTTTAAAATATCCTGCGCGCCCACCGCGCTGACGGCCTCCTGCCAAACGGGGTTGTACGGGTCTACAATGCGCAGCTCGTTAAAGCCAAAATTTGCCATGGCGCGCGCGCAGGCGCCGATGTTGTTTGGGTCCCGCGGGCGCACCAGGATGATGACAAACGGGTTCATTTGTGTAACGCGTCCCCTATGGACTCAGCCAAGGTGGGGTGGGCGAAAATGATTTCCTGTGCGGTTTGTACCGTCATGTCCGCGGCCAACATGGCGCTGACGATGTGAATCAGCTCCGTGGCGTTGGCCCCGCAGAAATTGGCCCCCAGCAGCTGGCCGGTTTGGCGGTTGCTGAGCAGTTCAAAATATCCTTCCGTCTCGTCTTGCGCTTGGGCGCGGCCGCTGGCCAGCAAAAACGCTTTATGGGATTTAAGGTCTATCCCTTGTTCTTGGGCGGATTGTTTGGTTAGGCCCACGCAGGCTATTTCCGGCCGGGTGTAAATGGCGGAAGGAACCTGCTCGTTATGATACACGGCGTTTTGCCCGCAGGCGTTTTGGGCGGCCACTTCCCCTTGGCGCGTGGCGGCGTGCGCCAACAGACACAGGCCGTTTACGTCCCCCACCGCGTAAATATTGTCTTTCAGGCGCAGGGTGCGCGGGTCCACCGTAACGCCTTTTCTGCTCCAGCTTATGCCCAGGGCTTCCAACCCCATGGCGCTTAAATCCACGCTGCGGCCGATGGCGGCCAGGATTTCTTCGCTTTCCAACACGGCGCCGTCAGAAAGTGTTACGGTTTTTTTGTCTTCCCCGCAAGTTACGCCGGCGGCGCTTTGGGACGTGTAAATATGAATGCCGCGTTTGGTGAAACTTTGCGTAAGCGCGCGGGATAGTCCTTCGTCCATAAGCGGCAGCAGGTGTTCTTGCATTTCCACAATATTTACCTGTACGCCAAAACCGTGCATCAGCTCCGCAAACTCACAGCCGATTACGCCTCCGCCGATAATGGTTAAGCTTTTAGGCAGGCGGGGCATGTCAAAAATGGTGGAGTTATCGTAAATTTTGTCTTTTACGGCCTGCAAAACGGGCGGGAAAAACGCCGTGCTGCCGGTGGCTAAAATGCAGGCGTCAAACGGAAGGGTTTGTTCCCCGTCCGCCGTTTTTACCAACACTTCAGCGGCGTTTTTAAAGCTGGCCGTACCGGTGATAACGGTTACTTTTTTGGCTTTGAGCATAGTCATTATGCCGGCGGTTAATTTTTGGGTGGCCGCTTTTTGGCGAGCCTGCACCTTAGGCCAGGAAATGCTTTGCGTTAAGGAAAGTGCTGGCTGTTCCGCTCCGTCTTGGCATAAAGCGGGCAGGCGGCGTGCGGTTTCAAAACGGTGGGCCGCGTCTAATAAAGATTTGGACGGAATGCACCCGCAATTGAGGCAGACCCCGCCTATTTTGTCTTTTTCAATTAATGTTACTTGCGCGCCTAAGGAGGCTGCTTTTAACGCGGCCGGGTATCCGCCCGGGCCCGCGCCGATAACCACTATTTTTTTGGCCATAAAAAATCCTTTTTCGCCCTGTTAGGGGTATGGAGTTTGTATACCTATTGTAACATTAAAAACGGTATAATAAAAACTATCACTATGAAGCCGAAAGAAAAACCTTCCTACCTGGGCCACCGGGAGCGTATCCGCGGCAAATTTGCCGAAGGAGGCCTTGCGCCTTTTTTAGACCATGAAGTGCTGGAACTGCTGTTGACGTACGCCATCGCCCGCCGGGATACCAAGCCGCTGGCTTGGGCTTTGCTAAAACGTTTTGGCTCTTTATCCGGCGTGCTGGACGCGTCCCCGCAGGAATTGAAAAGCGTAAAGGGCATAGGCCCCAATACCGCCGTATTTATTAAACTGGTAAGAGAAGTGTTTAAGCGTTATGCCTTGGAGGCCGTGCGCGAAACAGTAACCATACGCACTCCGGAGCAGGTGGCGCAGTATTGCAAAGCGTCTTTGGAAGGGAAAAGCGAAGAGTGTTTGGAACTGATTTATCTTTCGGTGCGCAATACGGTTACCAAAGCGGAAATTATTGCCACGGGTTTAATAGACCGCGTCAGCGTAAGCCCGCGCAAAATAGTGGAGTGCGCGCTGGCGGCCAAGGCGGCGGCTGTCATTTTGGTGCATAATCATCCGTCCGGGGACGCTACCCCTTCGGTAGAGGATATTTTGCTTACGCGCGAGGTGGTAGACGCGGCCCGCCTGCTGGGCATTAGCGTGTATGATCATATTATTGTAGGAAAAGGCACACATTACAGTTTAAGAGCAAATGGAAAAATATGATGAATTTATTAAAAGAAGTATTGGCTAACCAAGTATATCCGGCCATGGGCTGTACGGAGCCCGTTTCCGTGGCCCTTTGCGCCGCTTATGCGGCAAAAGCGTTGGGGAAGATTCCCCAAAAAGCGGTGTTTAAGTTGGACGCGGGCACTTATAAAAACGGTATGGGGGTGCGCATTCCCAACACAGAGGGGGAAAAAGGCAACCTGCTGGCCGGCGCCATGGGGCTGTTGATTGCCAAGCCGGAGCTGAATATGGAAATACTCAGCGGGGCCGATAAAGAAGTGCTCTCTCAAGCAAAGAAAATGGTAAACGCCCACGCCGTTACGGCGCATGTACTGCCGCAGGCGCATGGGTTTTATGTGGAGTGTGAGGCCCAAGGCGCGGGCGGGTTAACGGCCAAGTGTGTTATTTCCGGCAGCCATACCCACGTTACTTTACTTAGCGTGAACGGCAAAGTGTTGCGGGAGGATTCCCCGCAAGAAAATAAACCGGCAGGACCCGCCCAATATAAAGAAGCTTTGCGCAAAGCCACTCTGGCGGATTTACTGGACGCGGCCCAACAGGCCGACGCGGACGATTTGGCCTATATCAAAAAGGGCGTGGAAATGAATTTAAAAGCGGCGGAAATGGGCCAAGCTTTGCAGAAAGTGGGTTTTTATATTAAAGAGCTGGTGCGCAAAGGATTGCTGCAAATGGATTTGCTTTCTTCCACTAAAATTTTAACCGCCTGCGCGGCGGACGCGCGCATGGACGGGCGCCCCGTGCCGGTAATGAGCAGCGGGGAGTCCGGAAACCAAGGGGTGGTAACTATTTTGGTGCCTTGGAAAGTGGGCAAAGAAATGGGGGTGGAGGAAACCACTATTTTAAAAAGCATTGCTCTTTCCCATTTATTAAACGGCTATGTGAAAGTATTTACGGGAGAGCTGGCCCCTATATGCGGCTGCGCCATTGCCGCAGGAGTGGGGGCTACGGCGGCGATTGTGTTTCAGCAGCGGGGGGCCTGCGTTCCGGCCATTACGCTGGCTGTTAATAATATTATCAGCGATATTGGCGGTATGCTGTGCGACGGGGCCAAAAGCGGCTGCGCGTTAAAAGTGGTCAGCTCTACCGATTCCGCTATACGCTCCGCCTATATGGCTATTAATGATTACGGCATTACCGAAGTGGAAGGCTTTGTCGGCCGCACGGCGGAGGAAACCATACAGAACTTAGGCAATATTTCCAGCCAAGGCATGAGCCGGGTGGACCCGATGATTGTGGATATTATGGAAGAAAAATCCGGCCGGTAGTGTTTTTTAACAAAACAAAAGCCCCGGGGATTTATTCCCCGGGGTTTTTGTATGTTGTGAAAACCCCCAGCTAGGCTGGGGGTTCG
Source organism: Candidatus Avelusimicrobium aviculae (assembly GCA_944324655.1). Lineage (GTDB taxonomy): Bacteria > Elusimicrobiota > Elusimicrobia > Elusimicrobiales > Elusimicrobiaceae > Avelusimicrobium > Avelusimicrobium aviculae. Next base: position 29 of record CALUXF010000036.1, on the reverse strand, counting down.
GTAAAGGTTTCACCGGTAAGGAAGATAAA
>CALUXF010000035.1 GCA_944324655.1 Candidatus Avelusimicrobium aviculae | reverse complement strand
TACGGGGAACAGTTTTAGGGTAACGTCCAAGGAAGACGGAGCGACGGTGAACAGTTTCCATATGTTTAACGAGATCACCAATGACTTTCCCGGGTGTGCTGGTACGGTGACGTGGCAGGAGTTGGAATTAGGAGCGGATGTAGACAAAAACACCACCTACACGGACGTATACTTGGTATGTAACGGAACCGGGGAAACCACGGAGCCAGAAGAACCGGAAGAGTGCAAACCGCCCAAAGGCAACACATATACGGAAAACTGCCCGGATGGTCAAACTGGTATCATTACCTATACGTGGAATCAAGCTACTTGCAGTTATCAAGTTTCCAATACATGTGTGCAAAAAGTGACGGAATGTCAGCCCGGGGCAACTAAAAACACTGGGGTGGCCTGTGCCAAATGCGGGCAAATGGTTCAAACCTGTTCCAGCGACGGCGTATGGGGTGCGGCTGTTTGTTCTAATCAAAAAAGTTGTGAACCAGGAGATGTAGCATCTTGGAATTATTACGGGTATGCAATGATTTGTTCTTCTTCTTGTAGCTGGGAGGAACAATGCCCGTCTGGCTGTACGGAAAAGACAGATGTTTTTGCCCCCACTGTTACTGCATGCTGTAGTGATTCCAAACGTCTTGGCAGCAAAGTATTAAACGGGCGTTGTGTCCATCCTGGTTGTAACTGGACAGAAGATTCAGACGGAAATATTATCTTAGGGAATAACTCTTTCTGTAATATAAATTTAAATTGCTCTGCTTCTGACTTATAGATAACCAGACCTCCCCGTTGGCAACCCCAACGAGGAACAGCCCCCCGGACACGGGGGGCTGTCTGTTTTCTGTTTTAATAACCCGGCAATGTTTAAGTTGAGGGGTTGTTTATAAAAACATCTTACCTAAAAACCCTGGGCGTAAACCCGGGGAGTTTCATATTAAAAACGATAAAGAATTTTACCGCTTTGCTTTGTTTAACTTTGTTTGGCACTAATAAAAAACCTTGTAATCCGTCAAAAATGGGCTAGACTTATAATAATGGGGGAAGCGCGTATGAAAAAAATAATTATTTTATTGACAGCCTGCCTGTTGGGCTTGGTTACTCATGCGGCCCAAACCACCAATACCATGAAAATGGTGACATACTTTCCCATCCCGTATGCCGCTTATGATACGGTTGTGGCAAATGAAGTAATTGATGTGGGCGGTTTAAATCAGTGTGTGATGAGTGTCTCCAAAGGCCGCAGTAATTTAGCGGGAAGCGCCTGTTCTTTGTATTTATATGGAGACGGCTCCGGAGCGGATTTAAGCAGCGGTTTGTTAAATGTTGTTTCCGGCAAGCTGGATTTAAACAGCACCGTTTCCAATGCCCGTATAGTAAGCCAAAAAGTACAGGTTGGAGCAGACATGACGACCCAAGGCGGCTGGCTGGATATTGGCTTGCCAAGCGGTAAGTCCTCCTCCTTTGACGCTTTGCACATAAACAGCTTGGCTGAAACGGGAAACAGTTTGAGAGTGACGTCCAAAACCCAAGGGGCTAAGGTGGACGAATTCCATATGTTTAATGAAATAGAGAACGACTTTCCCTCCTGCGCCGGTACCGTTACCTGGAAAGAGCTGGAATTAGGGGCGGATGTTGATAGCAACACCACATATACGGACGTATATCTCGTGTGCGAGGACTAATTGTTTAAAGACTGGTTGTATGTGTAATTTTAGAGAAAAAATATCCCGGCTGTTTAGCCGGGATATTTGCGTAAAAAACATTAATGGGAGGAATGTTTTTTCTTGGGGGGGATGGTTTTATCAAAATGTTTTTTATTGATAAACATTTCTGATTTATCCGTGGCTTCATTTAATTCTTTTTCCAGTTCTTCGGCGGCGCGGGGCATGTCTTCCTCACTGCGTACATACACGGCTTTGCCGTAAGTGAGAGCTGTTTTTCCAAAGGGAAGCGGTACGCGCATGCGGTCCCAGGAGCCTACGGTGAATTTATGGCTTAGTGCCGTTCCCACCGGGATAATGGGCAAGCCGGTTTTTTTAGCCAAAAATAAAATACCGGGCTGTACTTTGTAAATGGGGCCGCGGGGGCCGTCCGGCGTGAGCATGGGGCGGTAGCCGCTGCGCGCGGCTTGCAACAAATGAATGAGGGCCCTTGCCCCGCCGCGGGAAGTGGAGCCTCTTACCGCCAACATGCCAAATTTAGGAAGAAGCCGGGCGATGTATTCCCCGTCGCTGCTTTGGCTGATAAGAGGGGCTATTTTTTGCCCTTTATACGGATAAAGCAAGAACAACTGTTGGTTGTGCCATACGGCGTAAATAAGGCCTTTGCCTTCATTTTCTATTTGTTGGGCCTCAGGCGTTTTAAACCAATAGACGCGGGTGGTCCACCCTAAAAAAACCGTATAACAATAGGCCAAGGTGGAACCTAAAAAATGTTTCCAGGAGTGGGCATAAGCCGGGGTTGCGGGCATAATTATTTTTTTCCTTTTTTCTTTTTCTTTTGCCACGGAATTAAAAAGACAACGGTGGCTTTAGGGGTCAGCAGCCCCTCTTGCAAAGATACGTCTATTTTAGCGGAATTTAATTTTTCCAGCAATACGGGCAGGGTTTTGTCCGCCAGGGCTTTATCCAGCCTTACGGCTTCCCGAAAGAGTTTCGGTTCCGCCGCCACGCCCAGCGCGGGAACGTATACCAACTGCATATCTAAAATATCGCATTCTTCTTTGGCGGCCTGCTCTTTGATTAAATCCGTCACAAATAAAATAGCGGTGCGTAAAAATTCATATAAAGCGGTATTGGCCAAAATAAGCCGCTGAGGATTGTTTATTTGCGCTAAAAAACGCTCCACTTTATCCCCAAGCGTTACGGCGCAGGCGCTGAACATTTCTTTGGGAACCAAGGTGGCCGCGTCCAACTCCCAGTGGGCGTCTTGGTTAAATTCGTAAACGGTGCCCGGGTCCAGCTCTTTCGCTAGGGCGGCAATAAAGCGGGCCAGGGCGGTTTCGTCTTCAAACCCGGCTTGTTTTAAGTCTTCTGCCGTGCGCAGCAATTTGCGCAGAATTTCTTTTTGCCGCGTGGCTATTTTAAAACGTTTGATTTTTCTCATAGGTAAAACCGTTTTAGTAAAAGCTTTTTATAAAAACGTTTGCTAAAACCGTTTTTCCAATGAAACCCGCGCCCCGGTTGAGGGGGCGCGGGTTTGTGAATTTATTTTTGTTTATTTTTGCGCGCCCGTTTAATTTTGGTTACGGTCTTTTTAGGGGCGGCAGCCTCGGCGGGCGTATCTTGGCGCTGTTCTTTAATGGATATTTTGGCGGCCTCTTTTTTGGGGGAGGCGTAGCCGCGGTCCAGGTCAGACAGCTGGCCTTTTTGCCATACATACACCAAAGGCGTGCTCAGCGCGATGGTGGAATACACGCCGCTTATGCAGCCCACTAACATGGCAAACGCGAAAGAGTTTAACACTTCCCCGCCCATGAAGTACAAAATAAACAAGGCGAATATTACCGTAAGAGAAGTAATAATCGTGCGGGAGAGCGTTTCATTGATAGACAGATTGATTAACTCTCTCATGCTCATTTTGGGGTGCAGGCGGATGTTTTCGCGCATGCGGTCAAAAATAACGATGGTGTCGTTAATAGAGAAACCTGCCACCGTTAAGAAAGCCGCCACGACCACCAGGTCAATTTCCCGCTGGGTGAGCGAAAACGCCAGCGCCATGACCCACAGATCATGAAACAAGGCCACCACGCCGGAAATACCCCACAGGATATTGCTGAAGCGAAACGCCACGTAAATGATGATGAACACCAAAGACAGCAAAATCGCCCACAGGGCGCGTTCGGTCATGTCGCTTCCTACGGCCGGCCCTACGGAGTTGGTTTGCTCCACCGTAAAAGGCACGTTAAGCGTTTGCAAGGCTTGCTCAATGCGGCCTTGCACTACGCCCACTTCGTTAGAGGTGCTTTTTTCACGGATGGCGAAAGTATCTTCCCCATAAGACTGTATGGAAGAGTTTTCACCCGTTTCATCCAGCGCGGCGCGGATGGCGGCCATGTCCATCGGTTTTTCAAACTTAACCTGTACCATGGTGCCGCCGGTAAAGTCTATCCCCAGGTTAAAACCTTTGGTGGCAAAGCATACGGCCCCCGCCAAAAGCAGCAAGGCGAACAGAACGAAATACACATTGCGGTATTTAAGGAAATCAATATTCGTTTTAGGTAATAAATGCATCATAAGCTGATCTCCTTGGGGTTAGAGGTTAAAATTAGCTCGTAAATGGCGCGCGTTACAAACACGGCGGTGAACAAGCTGACCGTAAGACCGATAATCAGCGTTACGGCAAAACCTTTTACCGGGCCGGTGCCAAATTGCAGCAAACACGCCGCCACGATGATGGAGGTAATGTTAGAGTCAAAAATAGCGGACCAAGCCTTATCATACCCCAGGTGAATGACTTCATATATCGGTTTGCCCAGGCGGATTTCTTCGCGCATGCGTTCAATAATCAACACGTTGGCGTCAATGGCCATAGCCAAAGACAAGATAATACCGGCGATACCGGGCAAGGTTAACGTGGCGGAGAAATAGCTCATCACCGCGGTTAACAAAATAAGGTTTAAAATAAGGGCTGTATCGGCGATGAAGCCGGCGCCTTTATAGTAAATAGCCATAAAGACCAAGATAAGCAACAACCCGTAAAAAGAAGCCGTTAAGCCGGATTTGATGGAGTCTTCACCCAAAGTCGGCCCGATGGTTTTCTTTTCAATAATTTTTACGGGGGCGGGCAGCGCGCCGGCTTTAAGCACGATGGTCAGCTGTCTGGCTTCGTCTAAGGTAAACGTGCCGGAGATGCGCCCGTCTTTGGTGATGCGGCTTTGCACGGTGGGGGCGGATTGTACGGTATTATCCAGTACAATAGCCAAGCGTTTGCCGATGTTGGCACCCGTCAATTTCCCAAACTTTTTGCTGCCTTCGGCGTTAAAGCTGAAAGCCACTTCCGGGTAGCCGTTTTCGCCATACATGGTTAAGCGGGCGTCATCCAAATCGGCGCCGGTTACGGTAACCTCTTTGGTAACCACCAGGTAGCCGCCTTCTTTATTGCGCATGATTTGCACGTCGTCCGGAAGTAATTCGGCAATAGAAGGAATTAAAAGGCCGTTGTCGTCAAACGGGGTTTCGGTTTCTTCCAGTTTTTCTATGGCTTTGGAGTAAGCGTCCGTATTTTCTTTTACGATGCGGAACTCCAACATAGCCGTTTTGCCGATGAGCTCTTCCGCGCGCTGCGGGTTGGCCACGCCGGGCAGCTGTACCATAATCCATTTATCGCCCTGGCGGGTGATTTGCGTTTCGGACAGGCCGTACTGGTCAATGCGGTTGCGGATAATTTCAATCGCGCGGGCCATGGCTTCGTTAAGGGGTTCTTTTTTGTCCAGTTTGGCTACTTCCAATTCCAAAAGCAGGCTGGAACCGCCTCTTAAGTCCAGACCCAGGTTGAGCATGCGTTTGGGACGCTCGCCCATAGAATCCAGCGTTTCCCGTTCTGCCAGCGGCTTAGAGTACCACTTGTAGTTCGGGTAAATCAGATAGAGGGAGCCCAACAATATGGCAATGATGAAGCCCCACTTCCAAGCTAGTCTGTTAGACATTATTTTGCATCTCCTTGTTGATTAACGGGTTGCATTTCGTTTACAAATCCAACAACTGCCGTTTTTAAAACTGTCAGTTTTACGTTTTCTGCAATTTTTACTTCTAACATATTATCTTTGAATCCGGCCACGGTGCCCACAATGCCGCCGGAGAGAATGACTTGGTCCCCTTTTTGCAATGCGTCCACCTTGGCTTGGCGTTCTTGTTCACGTTTCTTTTGCCCCCGGCCGGACCATAACATCAGCACGACCATTGCCAACAGAAACAAAAACAAAATCATATTTGCGCCGCCTTGCGCGGCTGCGGTTGTTTCCATTCACTTCCTCCTGAATAATAAAAAGTTACATATACATCTGCTATTTTAGCATATTTACGGCGGCCCGTCCCCCAGCGTTAAGGCTGGGGAAACGTGGTCAGCATTTCCAAAAGGGCCTTGTCTTTTTTCTCGCGGGAGTTTAACGGCGTTATTTTTACCCCTTGCGCGGTGGTTAGCACCACGTAATCTTCTTTTACATCAAAAATAGTGCGGGGCTCATCGGCAAATAAGCTGTGTCCGAAGAACGCCTGCGGAGGCTCTATATTCAGCAAATCCAACAAGGTGGGGGCGATATCCAGCTGGGAAACCAAGGCGTCCGGGTCTATTTTTTGCGTAATAGGCGTTTTGGTAAGGATGACAAAAGGCAAATCATCGTATTTAGCCGGATGGGGGGAAAACAGGGCGTTGGTGGGGGTGTCGGGATAGGCGGGGTGGTCCGCCGTTAGGATAATCAGGGTGTCTTCATCCCAAAGCCCGCGGTTTTCTAAATCTTTCAGAAACAGCTTTAAATCCTGCCCCAAACGGGCAAAGGCGCGGGGCATGGTAGGGGTGTCGTAAAAGGGGTGGTTTATTTCTTGGTATGGTTCATTTAAATAGTCAGAGCGGCCCAGCGGAACATGGGAATCCACCGTCAGCAGCGTTAAAAATACGGGTTGGTTTTTGTGTTCCTGCAGGTATTCGGCCGCGTATTGGAAAAGTTTGCGGTCCAACAAACCCCACCAGTCTATAAAGGGGGCGTAGTCCGGGCGGGTTTCAAAAAAATTGCTGCCGATTACTTCCTGAAACCCGGCCTGTTCAAAAAGCAGGTTTTCGTCCATGTATTTTTCATTGGCGCCGCGCAAAAAAGCGGTGCGGTAGCCCCGGTCTTTGAGCATGCGCACAAAAGAGGTGGGATATCCGTTCTCATACGCCAGTTTTACAAACGGGTGGGACGTAAAAATGACGGACAGCCCATATAAAGTGGAAAGCGTAACATGCTTTAACGCCGTGGCGGGGTAGGTTTCAAACAGTTGGTCAATCCCTTGGCTGGCCTGGGGTGGAATTTTGGGGTTAAAGCGGTGCAGGTATTTAACGGAAAAAGACTCCGCCGCTATTAATATCACCCGTTTATAGTTTTTGCCTATGCCCGTGTTTTTGGCATTCCATATATTATATTGTTTGGCCAGTTGCTGCGCTTGGGGGGAGGGTTTTCCTATATGGGCGGGCAGCTGTTTAGCCAAAACGGCGCGCACGGTGTATACCGGGGAGGGGGCAAGCAGGTATTTGGCATAAAAATCCTGCGGGGACGGAAGCAGCGCCAACGGGTTGCTGATCCACAGCACAAACAGCCCGGCCGCGCAATAGACCAGCCGTCTGGCGGCCACCAGGCGTTTGGCGGGCACAAACCCGCGGGAAGAAAAAATACAAAACGCCACCAACAAAAGGAAATAGGTAATTACTCTCCAGTCCGTTAAAAAAGCGTAATCTCCTCCTTCCATGGTTTGCAGGTATTTTGCGCCAAAGCGTTCTTTAAAATACCATAAAAGCACCATATCCGCCGTTAAGGACAAATAATATAAAAAAGAAAGCCCCGCCATAAACCACCGGTTTTTTATGCCGATAAGCTGGCAGACGGAGAGTAATGCGCCTAAAAACAAAAACTCGCAAAATAGTTTTGCGCCTAATGCCGCGGCGGCGGTGCCGGGGGTGAGCGTTCCCAGCTGGTGCAGACCAAACAGGCACAAAGCCAGCGCGGGAACGGATAAGATAAGCAGGAATTTATAATCGTTTTTAAAAGAAGAAATAAAATGTTGTTTTAACTTCTGCATGGAAGTACGGCCCCTGTTACATTTGATATAATATTATATCTTATTGTGAGGCTTTGCCGCCTGGCCCGGTCTTTGTGGCCGGCAGGAGCAAAGTAAAACGAACATGGAAAAACAAGAATTAGAAACCATGCGTCATTCGTGCGCACACGTAATGGCGCAAGCTGTACAGCAGTTGTTCCCCGGTACGAAATTGGGTATCGGCCCCGCCATAGACAATGGCTTTTATTATGATTTTGACTGCCCGGCCCAATTCACTCCCGAAGACCTGAAAAAAATTGAAACCAAGATGAAAGAAATCATCAAGTCCCGCCAGCCGTTTGAACGTAAAGAAATGTCCAAGGCGGAGGCGAAGGAATTTTTCACCAAACGCGGTGAAACGTATAAATTGGAGCTTTTGGAAGAACTGGAAGACGGCACCATCACCGTCTACGTAAACGGGGATTATGCGGACTTGTGCCGCGGCCCGCATTTGGAACATACGGGCAAAATCACCAATTTTAAACTTTCCACTATTGCCGGCGCTTATTGGCGCGGGGACGAAAAACGCCCCATGCTCCAGCGCATTTACGGCTTATGCTTTGAAAACAAAGACGCGCTGAGCGCTTATGTAAAACAACAGGAAGAGGCCGCCAAGCGCGACCACCGCAAACTGGGCCCGGAACTGGGTTTGTTTACCATTAACGATAATGTAGGCCCGGGGCTTATTTTATTCCAGCCCAAAGGCGGTATGCTGCGCCGTATTTTGGAAGATTGGATTAAGGACGAAAACCTAAAGCGCGGTTATGATTTGGTGGTAAGCCCCCATATCGCTCGTTTGCATTTGTTTGAGGTAAGCGGGCATGCGGGTTTTTATTCCGAAAGCATGTTCCACCCGATGGAAGTGGACGGTGAAAAGTACCAAATTAAACCTATGAACTGCCCCTTCCATGTGGAGATTTACCGTTCCCGCCTGCGCAGCTACCGGGATTTGCCGCTTCGCTTTTCCGAATTGGGCACCGTGTACCGCTATGAACGTTCCGGCGCGCTGCACGGGCTTTTGCGCGTGCGCGGTTTTACGCAGGACGACGCGCACATTTTCTGCACGCCCGAACAGGTGGAAGACGAGGTAAAACAATGTTTTGAATTTGCCATGCATATTTTTAAAACATTTGGTTTTGAGAAATTCTCCGTGGAGCTTTCCACCCGCGACCCTGAACACCCGGAACATTTCACCGGCGACGTAAAAGACTGGGACCGGGCCGAAAACGCCCTTAAACACGTATTGGAAAGCAACCAAATCCCTTACACCACCCACGCGGGGGAAGCGGCTTTCTACGGGCCTAAAATTGATATTAAGGTAATGGACGCCATTGGCCGCTTGTGGCAGCTTTCCACCATTCAGTTTGACTTTAACCTGCCCCAGCGATTTAACTTGGAGTATGTTTCCTCCACCGGGCGTGAACGCCCCATCATGGTGCACCGCGCCATGTTTGGCAGCATAGAGCGTTTTATCGGGGTAATTATTGAACATTACGCCGGGTGGTTCCCGCTGTGGCTGGCCCCGGTACAAATGAAACTGCTGACGCTGACGGACGCGCAAATTCCCGCCGCCCAGGCAATTGCCGCCAAAATGCGTGCGGCCGGCCTGCGCGTGGAAGTGGACTCCCGCCCCGAAAAGCTGGGCCTTAAAATCCGCGAGGCCCACCTGGAACGCATTGCCTACACGGGCATAGTGGGGGCCAAAGAGGCTCAAAACGGCACGTTAACCGTACGCTTAAAAGACGGTAAAAACTTGGAGGCCTTGCCGGTAGATGACGTAATAGCCAAAATGAAAGAAGAAGTGCAAACGCACAGTTTGGTTAATTTATTGGCGTAGGAATAAGTTTACAAAACGCTCCGGGCTGGAAAACCGGAGCGTTTTTTATTATACTAGTAAATATATTTTACGACGAAAGGAGAATATATGAACAAGGGTTTTACCTTAATTGAACTCATGGTGGTTGTTTTCATTATAGGTATTTTGTCTGTTGTCGCTCTGCCGCAGTATCAGACAGCTTTGTTAAAATCCCGCTTGGGGGCGGCTATCCCGGTGGCTACGGCCATTAAATTGGGGGCGGAGATGGACTATGCCGAAAACCGTACCGTAACCGATTCCACCAAAGACTTAGCCATTAACCCTCCCGCTAACTGCGGTACGGACACTACAGGCATGGTGGTTTGTCCCAATATGTTTATTGATTTGCTTACTTCCGGCGTGGTGGGCAACGGAACCAGGGCGGATGTGTTGGTGCTGGTTCCCACAAAAAACACGGCGGAAGTGGGGTATAGAGTGTTTTTAAACATTCCTCCCAATGAAGTGGCGGGGGTTGCCGGTAAGCGCGAATGCTGGGCGGAGGCGAATAACCGCCGCGCGGAAAACGTATGTAAAAGTTTGAGCGGCAAATCGGCCCCTACCGGTTCGGCTTCTTATTTAAAATCTTGGGACGTATACGGCATGTAATTTATAAATCCCTCTTTTAGAGAGGGTTTTTTTTATAACTACTGCTCACAATAAACCCCGGGCGTAAGCCCGAGGGATGGAGTGTGTATCCCCAAATCTTCATA
>CALUXF010000034.1 GCA_944324655.1 Candidatus Avelusimicrobium aviculae | reverse complement strand
GTTTTTTTATCTTCCTTACCGGTGAAACCTTTACCGAACCCCCAGCCTAGCTGGGGGTTTTCACAACATACAAAAAACGCTCCGGTTGGACCGGAGCGTTTTTATATTCATTTACCATTACATGCGCCAGCGCAAACCTACAGAAAGGAAAACTTCTGTTTTAGCGCCGTCGGCACTGTGTGTGGCAAAACCCAATTTGCTCATTAAATCCACATCATCCGCCAGCACACGGCTGTATCCGCCCGCAATACGGAAAGAGGTGTCACTGTCGCCGCCGGACACGCGTTTGCCAAGCAAGCCCAAGCGGGCCTCCACATCAACGGAATTGATTTTGTCCACATAATATTTTCCAAGTCCGCCGATATAGAAATCCGTAGCGCTTTTGCCTTGGTCCGTGCTTCCCACAAAATCAAGCGCGGTAAAACCGCCCCACGTCCATTCTTTAACGGCAGAAGCTTGGCGGCCCACCATAGCCCCCAAACCAAAATCCGTAGAACCTTTGGCTACACCGTCCGGCTTATTATCCCAGGGGGAATCAAAAATGGCCGGGCTAAAATGAACCCCTAAATCCAACAATAAATCTTTTCCAGCCAAATTTTCGCTGGCGCGGTACCTAAGGCCAAAATCCGGGTCCGTTAAACCGTTTTCCTTATAATTATCCGCCTTCAAATTAGCTAACCCTAAAGAAACATACGCTTCCCAACGTTCAGCCAACCCATAGCGAAAGGTTTCTTTAATCCTCCACATTTTGGCGCCGTCTCCGCCCTCATAATTATTCATATAACCCAATTCACTGTCCAACAGCATGGCAGACGGCTGCAACATAAAGAAAGGGTCCGTTGCCGCAGGCTGAGCCAAAACCGGAAACGCCGCCGATAACAACAAAAAGGACAACAATGCTTTTTTCATACAACCTCCTAATATAAGATAGAACATTGTATCCATTTTTTTTTGTAAAAGCAATCCCTCAATATATACGCATCCTAACAGATTTTTATCCGACGTATTATTTGTATTTCCACAAAAAAATCCCTTTTTTTATATACAAAAAACCCTTTGACTTACTTGTCAAAGGGTCTAATTTTTTAAAATCTTACCGGGGAAGGGACTTGAACCCTTAAGCCCGAAAGGGCAATGGTTTTTGAGACCATCCTGTATACCAATTCCAGCACCCCGGCATAAAATCTACTTATTTATTTTAGCAAATAAATTTTAAAAAGAAAACAGTTTCCATAGTCCCATTTCCACCATGGGACTAAAGACCCTTGGTTTCTTTCTGTTGAGAATCTAGAATATAAGTATGAAGAGGTTTCTGCTCAGCCTGCTGTTGTTTGTCCTTTGCCCGTGTTTGCTTCCGGCCGGTACGCTCCATGTTCTTATTTTAAAACGCGCGGCCAGGACGGAGCTTTCTTTTGCCCAAAATTACGCAGTCGTCATAGGGGAAGACCATTTTTACGGCCCTATTTCCAAAGAAAACCGCCTGCTTTTGGAAAACGCCAACGGCAAAATGCGCCTTACGCTGCATAACCCGCAAAAAAACACAAAAAAATCATTAGGAATAACCAACGAAAAAATAGACATTGTACGTTCTCTGGGCAAACAGGTGGATTTTAATACTCCGCGGGCTCTTTCTTCTCTGCAAAGCCGTCCTCTTCCAGCCGGAAATTTAAATTTACCCAAAGACGCCCACCACATTAGCCCCTTTGTTACCTTGCGTCAAGCCGCTTACGGCGGCAACATTACGTACAGCGGGCCGCTTACCGTATACGCAAAAAACGGCATTAATATTGTGGAAACGGTAGAGCTGGAAAATTATGTTACCCAAGTGGTAAATTGCGAGCTGGGCGGAGAAAAAAACCTTAACGCATTAAAAGCCCAAAGCGTTATGGTGCGCACTTTTGCTTTGTTTATGGTACAAAACCGTCTGGCTGAGTTGGAAAAAGGCAATCAAAAATGGGCTTATTTCCAATTATTCTCAACCCCGGTTGACCAAGCCTATAACTGCCGCAAGCGCGTAAATGACAAAGAACCTCCTTCCGCACTGGTGAAACAAGCCGTTAAAGAAACGTCCGGGCAAGCCATATTACGAAATAAAAAACTAGCCCGCGTGCAATATAACACCTGCGCGCAAAAGGCGTTGCCCAAAGGCGTTATCTGCCAAGAACGCATGGTAAAAATGGCCCGTTCGGGCAAAGACTACAAAGCGGTACTGACGTCTTTTCTGCCAGGCACCCACATAGAAGTTTATGATATGCAGTTCTTGTCTTCAGAAGCGGCACACCGCCTAAAACAGGCCTTAAAATCCGCAGCCAAATAAATTTAAAAATAAAACCTTCCGCATTGGAAGGTTTTATTTTTCGCCCCGGTTAAAAACGCGGTTTGGAGCGGCGGCGCCCAGAACGTTTTTTGGTGTTTTTCTTCTGTACTACCGCCGGTTTGGGATAATAAAAATCCAAAATTCCCTGATAAATGGCTTTGGCAAACTTGGCCCGTCCGGCGGGGTCTTGCGCCATTTCCTCTTGTTCAGGCAAAATAATATAGGCGTTTTCCACCAAAATACTGGGGAATTGCGGAATGCGCGGTATAAACAAAATATCATTGGCTATTAACCCGTTATCCGGCAGCGGAACATAGCGGTTAAACGCTTCATACACCGCCTTAGCAAGCGGCAAACTGTGCGGATAATTATAGTAAACCGAATATCCCCTAGGGCGGGAAAGCGGGTTGAGCGTTTCCGGCAGGGCGTTATAGTGAATACTTACAAAAATATGCGCATTTTCTTTAATGGCCTTATTATAGCGCCCCTGCAAACTGATGTGGTTGTTTCCCCGGCGGGTCATAATCACGTCTGCGCCGGCTTCCTTTAATAATTTTTCTACATCTTGCGCAAGGGCCAAATTGGCCTCGTACTCTAAAAACCCCGTAGGGCCTACGGCTCCGTCGTAAGGAACGGTCCGCTTAGGGCTGTGCCCGGCGTCAATTAAAATACGCGCGCCTTTTAACGGCTGGTTTTTTTGAGGGCTTAAAAGAGGCTTATGCATTAAGTCCAAAAGCAGGGTGCCGTTTTCAAAATCATATCCATGGCCCCAAAGGGAAACGTCTTTCTTAAAGTGAATAATAAATTTAACCGTATCCTTGGCGGGATAAACCCACTCCACGGAATCTACCACCGGGCTGGTGGTATCCAGGCTGTAGTTTTCACCAAAGCCGCGGGTATAATAAAAAGTAAGCTCAAAGCGGTCGTTGAACTCCTGCACTTGGATGGGGACTTCCCGCAATCCCTGAAAGGACAGGCGGGTCTTTGCGTCCGTTACGGCGGAAGACATTTCATTAATATAATTTTCTTCATATCCGCCAAAGGAGCGTATTTTTAAGCGGTCGGCTTCCAGCCAAGCGGATTCATTTTCATTTAAAGCAATGCGGTATAACCCATTGGATAAACCGTTTAACTGCACCCGCCCGTAAGCGCGGTAAAAAGGATATAAGTTTTCTTTTTTTACCGGTATTTTGCGCAGCTTAATGCCGGGCAATGTAATTTCCGCCGTGGTAAACGGGTTTTTACTGTCCAAAATTTTAATGCGGCCCGGGGCGGTGATTTTGGCTTTGGTGTTACCGGGGGCATGCTGCATGCGGTAAGTTACTTTTACCGTTTTGGGTTTTTGGTCTTGGGCTATTAAATATTTGGCCCGGTAAACCCCGGGGACGGAGGAATCCTCTTTCATGATAATGTTCTTAGCCCCTTTTAGGCCCGAAAGCGTATAACTTACCTCTGTGCGCGGGGTTCCCCGTACGGACAGTTCTATCAAATCCCCCGGCACCAGCTCCACCGGGGTTTGGGGGTAAACCTCTTCCGGGTCAAACTCCGCTTTTTCAAATAATTTCTTAATGGGCATGCCGGGCACTACCACCGTGCGTTTGGCTTGATAGGTTTGCCCTTCGCTTTGGGCGGTAAGCAAAAACTCAAAATCCCCGTTTTCCACAGGCAAAAAGGCAATAAACGCGCCGTTTTTGTGTATGGGGATTTTTTCCCCATTAATGTCTAAAACAGGGTCTTTTAAATTTAATTTACCGAATAGAAAAATTTTTTTGGCTCCGCGGGACACGGTCATTTTTTCGTGCGGATACTGCACGGTAATGGGGGTGGAAGAACTGTCCGCTCCGCTTTGGGCAGGCAAGTAAGGGGCCACCGGGATATCCTGCCCAAAAACGTTAAAAGAGAAAAAAAAGGAAAAAATCAATAAAAAAAGTGTTCTTTTCATCTTATAAAATGATAACATAAAATTATGACGGCATGCGATGAAATAATCGGCTTTTTAAACGCCTATTTAAACGTGTCCCAAATACCGGACATCAGCCAAAACGGCCTGCAGGTGGACGGCCCAAAAAACATCAGCAAAATTGCTTTTGGGGTGTCCGCCGGCAAAGAGCTTTTTGTGCGCGCCCACGCTACGGGGGCCCAGCTCATTGTGGTGCACCACGGTATTTTATGGGGCAAAGAGCAGCGCCTTACCGGCAGCTTTGGGGAAAGGGTGCGTTTTTTAATGCAAAATAATTTGGCCTTGGCGGGCTACCATTTGCCGCTGGATTTGCACCCGGTAATAGGCCATAACGCCTGTTTAATAAAACGCTTGGGCGCGCAGGAAGTGGAACCTTTTGGGCAATACCACGGCACGGACATTGGCTTTAAAGGCAAGGTGGATTTGCCGCTGGCGGAAGCTTGTTCTTTATTGGAAGAATATTGCCAAACCCAGGGCCGGCTGCTTTCCTTCGGCCCGCAGCGCATCCGCACGGTGGGCGTCGTAAGCGGAGGAGGCTGGAGCATGCTGCCCCAAGCGGCCGAACAAAAACTGGATTTGTATGTTACCGGTTCCTTGGAAGAGCAAGTACAGGAATGGTGCCGGGAGGCGGGCATCAACTGCCTGGCCTTGGGGCATTACAATTCCGAAAAGCCGGGCGTACTGGCGCTTATGGATTTAACCCGCCGCCAATTTGGCATAGAAACTGAATTTATTGATGTTCCCAACCCCATTTAACCGGGTAGGAAGCGAGGTATACAATGCAAGAAGAAAAACAAATATTCTCTAAAATAGACGGTTACAAAGATTTAGTGGTGGAAATGCAAACCCGCATGATTGCCTGCCCGGCCGTATCCCCCCACAGCGGCGGTGACGGAGAAGACGCTAAGGCGCAGTATCTGCTGGGGCTTCTTAAAACCATGAAGTTTGACGAACTTTACGTCATTAACATAAAAGACCCCAAAGCCAAAAACGGCGTACGGCCCAATATCGTAGCTAAATACTACGGGCAGGACAAAAGCAAAAATTTATGGGTAATGGCGCATATGGATATCGTGCCTCCTGGTGATTTTTCTTTATGGAACACGGACCCGTTTAAAGCCGTTATCAAGGGGGACAAAATTTACGGACGCGGCTCGGAAGACAACCACCAGGGGTTGGTTTCCGGCGTGTTGACCGTTAAAGCGTTTATGGATTTGGGCATCCGCCCTCCGTGCAACTATGCCCTGTTAATTAACGCGGACGAGGAACTCGGCAGCGAATACGGCGTGGTAGCCTTATTGAAAAAGCACAAAAAAACGTTTGCCAAAAACGACGTTTTCTTAGTGCCTGACGGAGGAAACCCCACTGGCACCATGGTGGAAATTGCCGAAAAGAACATGCTGTGGATTAAATTTACCGTATACGGCAAACAGACCCACGCTTCCATGCCCAAATGCGGCGTAAACGCCAGCCGCGTTTCCAGTCATTTGGTGTTAAAACTGGACGAAGCCCTGCACAAAAAATTCAATAAGCGCGACAGCCTCTTCGCCCCGGAAGTAACCTGCACCTTTGAGCCCACCAAGCGCGAAGCCAACGTTCCCAACGTAAACACCATCCCCGGTACGGACGTGTTTTATTTGGACTGCCGCGTCCTGCCCTGCTATAAAAACGCGGACGTATTAAAAGAAGTGGCCCGCGTAGTAAAAGCGGTGGAAAAACAATTCAAAGTAAAAATTAAAGTGGAAACCCCCATTAATGATTCTTCTCTGCCCACGGATAAGAAAAACCCCTTTGTAAACCTGGTGGTGCGCAGCGCCAAGCAGGTTTATAAAAACCAACCCAAACCCATGGGCGTAGGCGGGGGCTCCGTGGCGGCGTACTTCCGCAATGCGGGGTATCCGGCGGTAGTGTTTTCCAAATTATTTGATATGGCCCACCAACCCAATGAGTACAGCAGCATCAAAAACACCCTGGGTGACGCCAAGGTATTCGCTTTGGTTGCGCTGGGAATGAAATAAGAGGTTTTATGAAAAAAGGTTTTACGGTTGTTGAAATTATTGTAACAGTGCTTATTTTTGCCATACTGATGGGCTTTACCGTACCGCGTTTTATCAACTTGGTAAACAAAGCCAAAGAAGGCAGCACTAAGCACAAACTGGTTAAAATGCGCAGCGCCATTGCCGCGTATTACGGGGAACACCAAGGCACTTACCCGACGGATGATTTATCCTGCCTGGTGCCTAAATACATAGAAATAATCCCCCAGGCCACAATACCCGGTTTTCGTCCGTCTTCCCACGTAAGCACAGGCACGTATGAGGAAGCCTTCTCTAAAACCGGGGGCTGGGCCTATGTAAACAACCCCGAAGACCCACGCTATGGGGACGTGTTTGTCAATACGGACAAAGAAGACAGCTACGGAAAAGCGTGGAATACCCACTAACAACCTTTGTCCCCCGCCCATTGGACGGGGGCTTTTATGTTTAAATAATTAAGAGGATGTTAAGAATTTTATGGAAACGCTTATTTTGGTTTTTTCAACCCTATTTGGTTTGATTATAGGAAGTTTTTTAAACGTATGTATTTACCGCATTCCCAAGAATAAATCCATTGTGTGGCCGCCGTCTTTTTGCCCCAAATGCGGGGAACACATAAAACCCTATGACAATATCCCGCTGTTTAGCTATATTTTTTTACGGGGCAAATGCCGCAAATGCAAGGCTCCTATTTCCATTCAATACCCTATTGTAGAAGCCGTCAGCGGGGCGCTTACGTTGCTTTTTGTGTGGCACTACGGTTTAACCCCTTGGACGTTTGTCGTGCTGACAGCCGTATATGCGCTTATTATTTTGTCCGTCATTGACTTGGAATTAATGATTATACCGGACCGCTTTTCCCTGGGGTTAATTGTATTTGGGTTGGCTTTTTCTTGGTGCAACCCCAACTTTGACGGCGTTTGGTGGCAAAAATTGCTGCAAAGCTTGCTGGGCGCCGGCGTAGGTTTTTTTGGCGTACTGGCTGTTGCGCTTATTGGTACATTCTTATTTAAAAAAGAAGCCATGGGAGGAGGGGACGTAAAACTAATGGGCGGAGTGGGGGCTTTAATCGGCTGGCAGGGCGTGATTACCACCGTTATTTTTGCTTCCTTTCTGGGGCTGATTTATTCTATTTTCTTAATAATTTTTAAAGGGAAAAAAGGAGGGGATGCCATCCCCTTTGGCCCATTCTTAAGCGCCGGGGCGTTAATTAATTTGTTTACGCTTATTGAATTTACGGATTTAACCATACAGCTGTAACAAATTTTACACACCGGGGTTTATACCCCGGTTTTTTATGGGCGGTTGAAAAGAGCGCCGACAAAAAGATATACTGCCAAAGGCGGCTTTTGGCCGCAGGAGGAAATTATGAGATACAGCGGAGTTGTAGCCCGCGGCATACGCATGCCGTTAATTAAAGAAGGGACGGACATTGTGCCCGTCATCGCAGACACCCTGGCCCAAGCCGCCAAAGAGGAAAATTTTTCTTTTAAGGAAAGAGGCATTATTGGGGTAACGGAATCGCTGGTGGCGCGCAGCCAAGGCAATTTTGTTACATTAAAAGATATTTCCGCCTCCGTAGCCCGGCTTTTCCCGCAGGGGGATGTTACCTTGTTTTCCCCCATTTTCAGCCGCAACCGTTTTTTACCTATGTTAAAAGGCATTGTAGCCGGCATTAAAGGAAAAGTGCATATTGTGTTTTCCTTGCCGTCCGATGAAGTGGGGAACCCCTCCTGTGAAGACCCCTACGCCTACCAAGAAGGCCTTTTTGGGGAAGACAGCCCTTACTTTTCTTTCGTCCACCCCATTACCGGCATGAACTACCCCCGTCTGTATAAAGACATTGACCCGCAAAAAATAACCATTTCTTTTGTATGGGGATTAGACAACTTTTTAAAATATTTCAACAACCCGCATAAGCAAGTTTTAGTTTGCACGGTGCACAACCGCCAAGCCTACGCCAAAAAGCTGGCGGACAAAGGCTTTAAAGTGCACACCTTGGCCGATATATGCGCCCAGCCCGTGCGCCCAGAAAGCGGATTTAATGCGGAATTTGGCCTGCTGGGATCCAACTATTCCAACGAAGACCGCGTGAAACTCTTCCCGCGTGACTGCCAAACTTTTGTAGACCGTCTGCAACAAGCCGTAGAAGCCAAAACCGGCGTACGCCCGGAAGTACTTATTTATGGGGACGGCGCCTATAAAGACCCCTCCACCGGCATTTGGGAATTGGCGGACCCGTTGGTAAGCCCCGCCGCCACCGGCGGCCTAAGCGGTATGCCGCATGAAACGAAGCTAAAATCACTTATAGACTCCGGCGCCGACGTGCGCCAAGCGGTACAAGCCAACGCCGGCGGGCAAGCCCTGGGCACCACCCCGCGCCGTTTGACGGATTTGTTAGGTTCTTTGTGTGACTTGACCAGCGGCTCCGGAGACAAGGGCACCCCCGTCATTTACGTAACCGGTTATTTTGACAACTACTACACGGACTAACAAAAAGCCTTTTCAAACCGCCGGGCTGTTTACAAGCCCGGCGGTTTTATTTTCTCCATAAAACAAAAACCCCGGGAAAATCCCGGGGTTTTATACGCTTATTTTATCTATTTTAAAACTTTCAGTTTTTCAGCCAGTAAATTAAACGCCTTGGCCCGGTGGCTGATGCGGTTTTTTTCCTGGTCTGTTAGTTCTGCTAACGTTTGGGTGGTGTCTTTTACAATAAACAGCAGGTCATACCCAAAGCCGTTTTCCCCGCGGTAACCAAAACCGATGTAGCCGTCCAGCTTGCCTTCACAACTAATGGTTTGTCCATTGGGCAGAGCCAAACACGCCACCGTGCGGAAACTGGCCCCGCGCTGGTGCAACAAAAGCCCGTCCAGTTCCGCCAGCAGTTTACGGTTGTTTTCGTCCGTATCGGCATATTCGCCGGCATAGCGCGCCGTATGCACGCCCGGACGCCCGTTTAAATAGCCCACTTCCAATCCGGTATCATCCGCCACGGCGGGCAAACCGGTTGCTTTGGCGGCGTAAACCGCTTTTATGGCGGCGTTTTCCGCCAAGGTGGCCCCGGTTTCCGGCGGGAGGGTAAGCCCTTTAAAATCCGTTAAGCTGACATACTCCAGCTTTTTCCCGCCGGTTTGCTTTTTGGGCAAAATAGCAAGAAGCTCTTTAAATTTATGCGGATTGCCCGTAGCAATTAAAATCTTCATACCTAAACGTTTATTTCCCTTTAATAATACTTTGTACTTTCTGGTCTTTTTTCAAGGCGTTTAACAATTTGGCTTTGGCGGCCTCGGCGCGCTGCTGCGTTTTTTGGGCACGCTGCGGCACGGAAGGAACGTCCTGCACAAACTTAACCAAATTCAACGCCGCCTTATAGGAAATAAACAAATCTTTTTCGCTCAGCCATTCTTTAAAACTATGGGGATTGTTCTGCCCGGTAGGCAAGCAGGGGGCGCCAAGGCAAATATCCCGTTTGGCAAACATAGCCGGCCCCGTACCCGCGCGTTCTTTTAAGAATTTGGGCTCCACGCCGGCGGCTTTCAAGGCTTTGCCAACCAATTCCTGGGCGGCCGGGTGCATACCGTCAGCCACGTTGGTATATTGTTTTACCACTTGTTTTTCAATTTTTACATCATATTTTTGGGCGGCGTCCGCCACGGCTTGATCTAAACGTTTAAACCAAGCTTCCCCTTGTTTGGGGTCAAAAAAGCGCAGGCGGAAATCCACCGTTACCGTATTGTTTTGCGCGTCATAAGTGGTATGGTGCGGTTCAATGTAACCGTCTTCTCCCGTGCTGTAATTGGGCAAATCTTCCAACGGCACCATATCGTTAATAATGGCGGCCGCGGCAATAGTGGCGTTTCTATACCCATTGGTGGCGGCGTAAGACTGGTGCCCGTTCACCCCATGGATTTTAACCAAAGCGCCATAGGCGGAAAAATTTGCCACAATCACTTCCCCGTTTACACCGGCGTCAAAATCAAACGGAATTTCAGGATAATACAAATCCATATCCAGCCCTTCGCCGGCCATGCCGATGTCTTCGTTAGGGGTGATAACCACTTGAATGGGGCCGTGTTTAATGTTGGGGTTTTCCGCCAAGGTTTGCATGGCGGTTACTACGGTAGCCACGCCGGCTTTGTCATCGGCGGAAAGCATGGTGTTCCCGTCAGAGACCACAATGGTCTGCCCGATTACGTTAGCCAAGTAAGGCTCGTTTTGGGGATTAATGATAATGTTTTTCTCTTGATTGATAACCACGTCCCCGCCGTCATAATTTTTAATTACGCGGGCCTTAATGCCGCTGCCGGGGATATCGGGCGTGGTGTCATAATGGGCGCTAAAACCCAATACCGGCACTTGTTTTTTAATATTGGAAGGAATATGCACATAAATGTATTGGTTTTCACTCAAGTGGGTTTTCCAACCGGCCGGTTTGGCAAAAAGTTGAATTTCCTGATAAAGCAAAGCAGCCGTGCGGCGCAAATTATCATTCATGGGGAAATCCATACTGTCATCCAACTGGCTTTGGCTGTCTATTTTAGTATAAGCAAGAAAACGTTCCAACAAAGCGGTGCGATAGGAGTCTTCTACCGTGGCGAATTTTCCGGTCAAACGGTCTTTTTGCAATAAATCATGGCGAAGTTCCAGCTCAATCACATCTTCGGAAGTAAGAAACTTATTATCGGTCGTTTGCGCAAAGACCATAGGGCACGCAAACAAAAGGGAGGCCAATAAAAGCAAGGTTTTATTATGGGTCATGTTTTCTCCTTGGAATAATCAACTTATTTTATCTTATTCTAATTAATAAACTCACCAAAACGCAAGGGCCAAAAGGCCCAATACCCGCTAGGCCTTTAAAAACTATATTTAATAGGTACAAAAAATATCCCCCGGCGTAGCCGGGGGTTTTTCACAATACGGGCATAGCCCTCACTCTACTAGCTACTACTTTA
>CALUXF010000033.1 GCA_944324655.1 Candidatus Avelusimicrobium aviculae | reverse complement strand
GCGCCCCGTATGGCGCTGGTAACCATAACGGCGTTGTGCTTTTCAATCCCGCGGGAGCTGATGCACATATGTTTGGCTTTGCATACCACCATTACGCCGTGCGGCTGGAGGGTTTCCATCAGGCTGTCGGCAATTTGGGCCACCAGTTTTTCCTGTATTTGCAGGCGGCGGGCGTACACTTCCACCAAGCGCGCCAGTTTGGAAATCCCCAGCACTTTGCCTTTAGGCAAATACCCTATGCTGATGGTGCCGAAAAACGGCTGCAGGTGGTGTTCGCACGTGGAATAAAACTCAATGTCTTTC
Organism: Candidatus Avelusimicrobium aviculae; assembly: GCA_944324655.1. Lineage (GTDB taxonomy): Bacteria > Elusimicrobiota > Elusimicrobia > Elusimicrobiales > Elusimicrobiaceae > Avelusimicrobium > Avelusimicrobium aviculae. The sequence continues at coordinate 11,634 of CALUXF010000033.1, read as the reverse complement.
AGCACTACCATTTCCTCGCAGGAGCCTTCTTTGAAGGTTTTTAGCACGTCCTGCGGGCGCATTTTATAGCCGCCAAACAGTTTATCCCAGCTGCGCAAAATGCGGCGGGGGGTTTCCAAAAGGCCTTCCCGGTCCGGATTATCGCCGATATAAGCCAATATTTCCCGCAGGTTTTGAAGGATTTTTTCTTCCGTTAGCGTATGTTTGCCATTTTGTGCGTTTGCAGGCTTAAGCGCAGGAACGGATTTTGTTTTATTATTTTTACGCATAGGTCTATATTCTCCTGTAAGTTGCTTTGCGGCTGAAGATAAATCTGTGTTTTTGCGTTTTGGTACGCAAAGTATTTTTGCAAGTCTTGCAAGTCTGTTTCTTGGCACACCACCAGTTTGATAACGTCCGCCTTGGCCAGCATGTGTGGGCTTACGTAACGTTTGGGGGAAACGGTTACAAAGTCTATTAAAGAAACGTCCGTATCTTTATAGCCGTTGGTTTCCATGTGTATGGTATAACCGGCGGCTTTTAAGGTTTCAAGCAGGGGGGGTAAGGGCTGTTCGGTAGGTTCCCCGCCGGTGATAATGACGTTTTTGCAAGGGAAAGTTTGCACTTGCCGTAAAATTTGTTGGGGAGTCATAAGGGTAAAAGCGGTGTGGGCGTATTGGGTGTCGCACCAGGGGCAGCGCATGGAACAGCCGCTTAGACGCACAAACACGGCGGGCATGCCGGTGTGTTTGCCTTCCCCTTGGATAGAATAAAAAATTTCGTTAATCTTGAGCGACGGCCGCTGCATTTTCGCTCTCCCAAATTTCCAAACTTTTTAGTTTTAAATTTTCCTGTTTTAATTTTTCCCCAATGGTTTTAAACAGGTGCTGGGCCAGCAGTTCCGCCGTGGGATTAGGCAGAACGTCATTTAACAGGCGGTGGTCCGGCAGGTTGTCGTCCAACAGTTTTTTTACGGTTTTAAAATCACACACCATGCCGCTGGGGCCTATTTCTCCCTCTATTAAAAACACCGCTTTCCACGTGTGGCCGTGCAGGTTGCGGCAAGGGCCGTCGTACCCGGGCAGGTGGTGGGCGGAACTGAAAGAGCGGATAAGTTTAATAAGCATTTATTTGGCCTCCGGCAAGGTATTAAAAATTTGCTGCATGTAAATGATGGACACGATAATCACCGCCAGCGTAAACAGCGGCACGCCTATAAACAGGTTTATCAGCCACAGCGCGCTGAGCGGCCCCATTAAAAACACCGCCCATTTGGCTACTAAAGAAAGCGGTACAAACCGCCGGCTGACCAGGCGGAAAAACAGCCCCGCCGTCATGGCGGCGCAAAAGAAAAATGCAAACATTAAAGGCACAATCACAAAAGAGCTCATAAACGCCATGGCGTTAATCGTGCCGGAAATGGTGTCTTTATATTTATTTAAAAATTCTTGCGTGGTACTAAAGGTTATTTTTTGCGGCCAAGGCTGTTTTTGCACGCCGGCGGCGGTGGGCATATAAAGCCCGTCCGGCCCGGCTACGGCGGCCAGACCTTTGTTTATAAATTCTTCTTTGGAAGGAGGGGTTTGCAGCTGCGCGTTAAACAATATGGAAAAGCCGCTTTGAGGTATTTCAAACAAGGTGGGGGCGGCGGGTTGGACCAGGCGCCCGTTTTCAAACGCAACCAGCGGGAAGTTTTTTATCATAAGCGGCATTTGCGCGTCCAAATACCGGCCCACAAACAAATTTAATCCCACCAAGCAGATTAGAAATAAATACACAACAAACCACGCCGCCTGCCATTTGGTGGCAAACGCCAAGCGGTGGTAAACAGAAAAGCTGAAAATGGTTCTCCAATGAAGCCCTAACATATTGTTTATTATACCAATTTATCTATGCCCAAAGGGGGGAAGCGGTGCGGGCGAAAGCCGATAGCCTAACTGTATAAAAATAGGTACAATATCCTTATATATTCCCATAAGATAAGGGGAGGGTTACTTTGTGCGTATGATGAAAAAAATGATTTTGGCCGGGGCTTTGTTTTTTGCCTTGGCTACTTTGGGTGTTCAAGCCTTTGCCGCGGACTTAAAAGTGGTTTCCGCCACGCCAAAAGGACAGCAAAATTATATGGGGGAAAGAACCCCCATTACGGTTACGTTTAACCAGCCGGTGGCCAAGCTGGCGCAGGAAAGCGCTTTAGCCTCAGGCCAGTGCCCGCTTTCCATTACGCCGCAGGTAAAAGGTTCCTGCCGTTACAGCGGAACCCAGTCTTTGCTTTTTGAACCCGCGCAGGATTGGCCGCTGGGAACCCAATACACTATTACTCTGCCCAAAGGGTTTGCCTCCGCGGTAAACGGGGCCAAATTGGCGCAGAATTACAGTTGGACGTTTACCACCCAGCGCATTAGCGTGCGTTCCACCCGCCCTTATCAAAATGAACGCTGGCTTTCTTTAAACCCTACTTTTTATATTATATTCAGCCAACAGCCCGACGTAAAACGCGCAGCGGAATTTTTGGAACTTGCTTATGAAGAAGTGCCGGACGAATCAACCGTTTCCAAATTATTGTCCCGCGTAAGCGGCAAGGGGGAGCCTTCCGCCGTTACCAAAACCGTGCCCTTGCTGGTGCGGGAAATTGGCGAAGCGGAACACAAAAGGGATTTTTCCTGGGAAACGCGCGCCAATATTTTGGCTGTCAGCCCGTCTGAAACTTTACCCAAAGGCGTAAAATATACGCTGACGGTGAAGGAAGGTTTCCCTGCGGTGAAAGGTGCCTTGGGGTTAGAAAAACCCTATCAACTGGTTTTTTATACTTACCCGGACTTAAAAACCTTGGGCGCCGTAACGGAAGGGTGTTTGCCGTATTCGCCGTCGGTTAAGTTTTCGTCCCCGGTGCGTTTAAAAGACTTGCTGGCCGCCGCGCAGGTAAACCCGGCCGGCGCCAAAGGGGATTTGTCCGACGCGGACGAAAACGCCCTCGGGCGCGAAGTGCTTCCCGCCACGGGCGAAGCCGCCAACAAACCCGACGCCGTTAAAGAAGCTTATTTTGATACGCCTCTTGCATTTTTAAAACTGTCTCCCGGTCAAAAAGTGACGGTAACCCTTTCGCCTGATTTGAAGGATATTTACGGCAATAAACTAGGCAAAGAAGAAACGTTTACCATTACCAACGAGGGCTATTGCCCGGCGGTGGATTACCAGGGCGGAACCGGTGTACTGGAAAGTTATTTGCCGGCCCGGCTTCCGCTTTCCGTTATCAATATAAACGGGCTGGAAACGCAGGCGGCGGTGTTTTCCAAAGAAAACATTATTCCATTCCGCCAACAAAGCGTTTCTTATTGTTCCAAGGCGGAACTGCAAAACGCCACTTTTTCCGGCAACTATGCGTTTAAGACTCCTCAAAACAAAACGGTGGAAACCTATTTTGATTTGGAAAAATTCCAACCCACTGCCCAAAACAGCATTGTGTTTAGCCAGGTAAAAATTCCCAGCAAAAACCGCAAAGAAGGCTACTGCTGGGTGCAGGCTTTGTCTAATATTACGGATTTGGGGGTTACGCTCAAAACTTCCCCCAAAGACATTTTGGTATGGGTAACCTCTTTAAAAAATGCCGAACCTATGCCCAACCTGGGCGTGGAACTGAGGGACCGCACCAATAAAGTGTTATGGAGCGGATCTACCGATATGAACGGCTTGGCACATGCCCCGGGCTGGGAAAAGCTGGACGTGCAAAAACCCGGCTGGGGCAAGCCTGAAATTTACGCCTTGGTTTCCAGCCCGGGAGGTGACGCCCTGTTAAGCAGTGACTGGAACGAAGGCATGGAACCCTGGCGTTTTAACATCAGCTACGATTACAACCCCCAGGAAACCCTCAGCCAAGTGCAAATTTTTTCTGACCGCGGCCTTTACCGCCCCGGTGAAACGGTGCATTTAAAAGGTGTATTGCGCACGCTGAAAAACGGCGTGTGGACGCTGCCGGGTTACGCGCGCGGCACGGTAAAAGTGTATGATTCCCGCGGGGAGGAAGCCGCCAGCAAAGAGGTGGAAGTATCTTCCGCTTTTGGCACGTTTGATTTAACGGTGGATATTCCTTCTTCCGCCGTTACCGGCAGTTGGGACGTTTCCTTTAAACCCCAAAGCGGGGAAGACGTACAAGGCGGTTTTTATTCTTTCCGGGTGGAAGCGGTAAAACAGGCCGAATTTAAAGTAAACCTGCGCGCCGGGGAAGAGAATTACACCCCCGGGGAAGACGCCAAATTTTTAGTATCTGCGGATTATTTGTTCGGGGCGCCGGTAGCGGGCGGAAAAGTATCCTGGACGGTGCGCCAGTCCCCGCTTTATTCCGTGGATATAGAAGGTTTTGACGGGTATGACTTTACCCCGTATTTCCTGCGCCCGGAAGGGGCCGCGCAAAGCAAAGTCATTTCGCGCGAAGAGAACACGTTAGACGCTTCCGGCTCTAAAACGCTTACCGTTATTATGCCCAAAGCGGATATGCCTATGGACATTTACGCGGAGGCCGGGATTCAATCCCCATCCAACCAAGAGTTGTTTGCCCGTACGTCAGTGCGGCTTAACCCGGCGGGTTTCTATTTGGGGGTAAAGAACGAGGAGTCCAACATAGAACTGGGCGAGAGCGTAAAAGCCAACGTGGCCGCCGTAACGCCTAAAGGCGTGCGCACCAGCGCGCTGGTGCAGGCCCAAATACGCAAAGAAGAATGGTTCAGCGTACGCAAAACGGGGCTTTCCGGCCGGTTGGAATGGGTAAGCGAAAAGAAAATAACCGATTTCCCCGGCACTTCTTTCACTTTGCCGGCGGAAGGGTATGATTTTTCCTATACCCCCACGCAGCCCGGGCAGTATTATGTTACGTTCACCACGCAGGATTCCGCGGGCCGCAAAGTGTTAGGCGGTTTTCAGTTTATGGTGTTTGGCAAAGGCCAGGCGTACTGGAAACGCACGGACGACGACGTTTTAACCTTAAAAACGGATAAAGAATCCTATAAGCCCGGCCAAACGGCCAAAGTGCAGGTACAATCCCCCTATGAGGAAGCCTTGGCATTGGTAAGCGTGGAGCGCGAGGGCGTGCTGGACGCTTGGACCACTACCGTAAAAGGCGGGGCCGATTATGTGGAAGTGCCCGTTAAGCCGGAGTATTTGCCCAATGTATATGTAAGCGTTACTTTGGCGCGCGGGCGCAGCGGCACCCAGTTTGATGAAGAAGGGCTTGATTTGGGCAAACCCCAAGGCAAGCAGGGCTATACGGTGCTGCAGGTGCAGCCGGATATGCGCAAGGTGGAAACCACCGTCAAGGCGGACGCTAAAGAATACCGCCCCGGGCAAGAAGTAACCCTTTCCCTGCGCACGAAAGTAAACGGAAAAGCCGCCGCGGCGGAAGTAACCGTCATGGCGGTGGACGAGGGCGTCTTGGCGCTTACCGCTTATAAAACGCCGGATTTGTTTAAAGCGTTTTACGGTTCGCGCGCTTTGTCGGTATCCACGGCGGATAACCGCGCTTTTATTATTGGTCAGCGCAACTTTGGCGAGAAAGGGGAAAACCGCGGGGGCGGCGGATCGGACGCAAGCAAATTGGGCGGCGTGGACTTGCGCGGCCGGTTTGAGTTTACTCCTTATTTTAACGCTTCCGTAGTGACGGATGCCAAAGGCCGCGCGGAAGTAAAGTTTAAACTGCCCGATAATTTAACCACTTTCCGCATTATGGCGGTGGCGGTAACGGCGGCGGAATTTGGCGCGGGGGAAACCTCCGTCAAAGTATCCAAACCCATTATGGTTACGGCCAATATGCCCCGCTTTGCGCGCAAAGGAGATAAATTCTCCTGCGGGGCGGTGGTGCATAATTATGAAGACAAAAAAGGCCAAATTACCGTAAACGCCGCGGCGGAGGGAGCCGTCAAACTGACGCAGGAAGAAAAGACCATCCATGTGGAGAAAGGCGCTTCCGCCGTAGTGTATTGGGATTGTGAAGCCGTTGAAGACGGCCCCGCCCAAGTGGCTTTTACCGCCCAAGCCCGCAAAGAAAAAGACGGCGTGCAGGCAAAGCTTAACGTCTTGCCGGTGGAAAAAGAGGAAACGCTTTCCACCTATTCTTCCACCCAAGACAAAGAAGAACAAACCCTTGCCAAGCCAAACAACCTAAACCCCTTGGCTGACAACCGGGTGGAAACGGCCTTGTCTTCCACCGCTTTGGTCAATTTAAAAGGATCCATGCTGTATTTGCTTACGTATCCGTATGACTGCTTGGAGCAAAAAATGTCCCAAATTCTGCCGGTGGTGCAAGGGGCGGATTTGATAGACGCTTTTAAACTGGGAGAAACTTCCTCTTTGCGCCAGCAAACGCAGGATATTTTGGACGAACTGTCTAAATACCAGTACCCCACGGGCGGATATGCGTACTGGCCCGGTTCTTTGCCGGACCCGTATGTAACCGCCTACGCGCTGGAAGTGAACCATTTAGCCAAGCAAAAAGGCTACCGGGTGGACGAAGCCTCCCTGCAAAAAGCGGTGAAATGGCTGTCTGATACGTTTGGGGATAAAACCGCCCAGGCTTACCCGTACGTCCAGGCGGAGAAAGACGCTTCCCGCGCGTATGCGGTGTATGTGCTTTCCCTGTACGGGCAAAAGCTGGACGCGCGCTTTAACACGTTATACGCCAAGCGCAACTCTTTATCCCAGGCAGCGGTGGCGTATTTGTTAAAAGCGCAAAAAGCCGGCGGATACGGGGACGAAGCCCAACGCCAGGAATTGGCCCAGCTGCTTTTATCCACCGCCGTCATGCTGCCGCAGACCTTGCACTTCCAGCAAGAGCAACCCCTGCCTTGGCTGCATTTTAACGACGTAAAAACCACCGCCGTTATTTTGCAGTCGGCCTTATATGCCGGGGTGGAAGTGCCCCAGCCGTATAAAGCGGTGAACTGGCTGCTTGGGCAGTTAAACGCGCAGGGGCATTGGTCCAACACCAACGTAAACGCGGCGGTGTTTGGCGCGCTGGATACATATTACCGCACCCAGGAAGCGCAAGAGCCTGATTTTACCGCTGAAGTCAAACTGGGCGCCGCCCAAAAACTGGCTTACAGCTTTAAAGGGCGGGAGCTGACCGTCCATACCGACAGCGTGCCGTTTGCGCAGGTTTACTCCCAGGCGGATGAAGCCCAAGCGGTGTTTAGCAAAAAAGGCGCGGGCAATTTATACTATACGCTAAGCCAAATATACGCCCCGGCGCGGTTTGATACGCCGGCCGACGCGGGCTTTAGCGTGCAGCGCGTCATTACCGCGCTGGACGGTTCCCCCGTGCGGGAATTTAAAGCCGGGCAGCGTTATAAAATTACGCTGAAGGTGAAGAATACCACGTCCCGCTCGTTTGTGGTGCTGGAGGATTTTATCCCGGCTGGGTTTGAGCTGGTAAACACCTCTTTGGCTACGGAAAGCGCGCAGGACGCCGCTTCCCTGCAAAACCCGGGGTGGGGTTCGTTCTTCCGCTCGGAACAATATGACGAGCGCATCGCCGCCTTTGCCGATTATTTAACCGCCGGGGAACACACCTTCTCTTACTTGGTTTCCGCGCCGGTTCCGGGCAGTTATTCTTATCCGGCGGCTTGGGCGCAAATGATGTATGAGCCCGCCGTATTTGGCCGCACGGCCACGCAAGAGGTAACGGTTTTGCCGTAATGAAAAAACTGGTTTATCTAGTTGTTTGTCTGATGCTTCTTCCCCGCCCGGTTGGCGGGGAAGAAGTTTCTTTGGCGCCTTCCCTGCAAATTTATGACCGTTACGGCGTACCCGTGCGGGGGTATTTGTCAGAAAACCAAACCTATTACCGCCCGGTGCCTTTGGAGCAAATTTCCCCTTGGCTGGTGCTGGCGGCGGTGGCGGCGGAAGACAAACGTTTTTTTGTGCACTCCGGGGTGGATTATAAAGCCGTGCTGCGCGCCGCGTGGCAAAACGCGCTGGCGGGGGAAGTGGTGTCCGGCGCGTCCACCATTACGCAGCAGCTGGCCCGCGTGATAGAGCCGCGCCCGCGCACGCTGTGGGGCAAAGCCAAAGAGGCCTGGAACGCACTAATGCTGGAGCGCGGAAAAACCAAAGAAGAAATTTTGGAAGAATATTTTAATTTACTAGAGTTTGGCAACTTAACCCAGGGAGCGCAGGCGGCGGCGTATTATTATTTTGGTTGTTCGGCGGAGGAGTTATCCGTCGCGCAGGCGGCCATGTTGGCGGGGATGATTCAATCTCCCGTGCGTTTTGACCCTTCCAAACATCCCCAGACAGCCAAAAAACGCCGCAACGCCGTTTTAAAACTCATGCGCCAAAACGGGTTTATAGATGAAAGCGTTTATCAAACGGCGCTAAAGGAACCGTTAAGCGTGCAACCGGCGGTGCGGCCTTTTTCCGCCCCGCATTTTACGCGTTATTTGGCCTCTTTATTGCCGCCCGCTACGGCGGACGTATACAGCACGCTGGACTCTCGCCTGCAAACCCGCGCGGGGGAAATTATCCAAAACCAGCTGGCTAAACTACAGGACGAAAACGTCACCAATGCCGCCGCGGTTGTGTTAGACAACCAAACAGGCGGGGTGTTGGCGTATGTGGGATCTGCCGATTTTTACGACGAGGCCCATTCCGGCCAGGTGGACGGCGTACGCGCTTTGCGCCAGCCGGGTTCGGCCCTGAAGCCTTTTGTGTACGCCTTGGGTTTTGAAAAAGATTTTTACCCTTCCGGTTTAATTAAAGATGAGGACACCTTTTTCCCCGGCGGTTACCGCCCGCGTAATTATGACGGCTCTTTCCATGGGTTTGTAAGCGCGCGGGAGGCGCTGGCGTGTTCTTATAATATCCCCGTGGTAAAAGTGGCGGAGAAGGTTGGAGTGCCAAATATTTTAGCCGCTCTGCGCGGGCTGGGGTTTGATTCTTTATCCCGTCCGGCCGATTTTTACGGGCTGGGGCTTTCTTTAGGCTCGGGAGAAGTGCGCTTGTTGGAACTGGCCAATGCCTACGCCTCCTTGGCGCGAGGCGGTTTATACAAGCCGGTTTTGCTGGCGCAAACGCCGGCTGTAAGCGGCCCGGGCGGCCCCAAACAGGTGCTTAGCCCGCAAAGCGCTTTTTTGGTAACGGACATTTTGGCAGATAATTCCGCCCGCGCGGCGGCGTTTGGGTTAAACTCCCCGCTGAATGTTCCTTTTGATATGGCGGCAAAGACGGGTACCTCCAAAGATTACCGCGATAATTTTGCCGTGGGGTATACCCCGCGCTGGACCATTGCCGTCTGGGCCGGTAATTTTGACGGCGCCCCCATGCGCCGCGTTTCCGGCGTAAGCGGGGCCGCGCCTATTTTGCATGATTTGGCCGTTTATATGCAGCGGCTTTATCCCAGCCCTTCTTTTAAAGCGCCTCGGGGGGTGAGCGCCGTTACCGTATGCGCCCAAAGCGGGCTTCCCGCCGGGGAAAATTGCGCGCAAACCAGGCTGGATTATTTTATTAAGGGGCGGGTGCCTGCTGAAAAGTGCGACGGAAAGCATAAAAATAAAGAGGGGGAAAAAATGAAAATCATTTCCCCTTCCCATAAAGACGTGTTTAAGATGGACCCGTCCGTCCCGCCTGAAAGCCAACAGCTTAAGTTTCAGGCTTCCGCATCGGATAAAGAGCCCTGCCTTTGGCGTTTAAACGGGGAAACCCTGTCCCAAAAAGGAAGTACTGTATGGTGGCAAATTCAGCCGGGCCAATTTACCTTGCAGGCGGATTGCCAAGCCCAAACGGACCGTATTTCTTTTGAAGTGCTGCCTTAGCCGGTTTATTAGACGTTACTTTATCCCTTACCTTTTCCCGGAAGGAGCTTCTTGTTAATTTAAAAACCCCCGGCTTTTAAGGCCGGGGGTTTTGTTTTCTAAAAAATTACAGCACGGAAAGATACCGCTCAATTTCGTAATTGGAAATATGGGTGCGGTATTGTTCCCACTCAATATCTTTGTTGGCTATAAATTTTTCAAAGGTATGTTCTCCCAACGCTTTGCGTACCAGCTTGGAATTGCGGGTTAAGTTTACGGCCTCGTATAAATACGCGGGCAGGGTTTCTATACCGCGGGCTTTGCGTTCCTCGGGCGTCATATGAAAGATATTGTCCTCGGTAATAGGCATAACGGGGAGTTTGTTTTTTATCCCGTCCAGCCCGGCCGCCAACATGACGGAAAAAGCCAAATACGGGTTGCAGGCCGGGTCCGGGAAGCGGCACTCCAAGCGGGTGGCGTTGGGCTTGCCGGCCTTTGCTTGCGGAATACGCACCAGCGTGCTGCGGTTTTTGCGGCCCCAGGCAATATAGGCGGGGGCTTCGTACCCCGGCACCAAGCGCTTATAAGAGTTGACCCACTGGTCCGTTACCGCGCAAATCTCCCGCACGTGTTTTAAAATACCGGCAATGTAGTGTTTTGCCGTAGCGGAGAGGAAAAGCTCGTCCTTGGGGTCAAAAAACGCGTTTTTGCCTTTGCTGAATAAAGACTGGTGCACATGCATGCCGCTTCCGTTTACGCCGGCAATGGGTTTGGGCATAAAGGTGGCGTACATGCCGTTTTTAATGGCAATTTGTTTTACCACGGTTTTGTAAGTGATGACCTGGTCCGCCATTTTTAAGGCTTCGTCGTAGCGAAGGTCAATTTCATGCTGGGAGGGGGCCACCTCGTGGTGGGAATATTCCACACGGATGTTTAGTTTTTCCAGCATCAGCATGGTTTCGCGCCGTACGGCGTAGGAAGTGTCCAGCGGAATGGTGTCAAAATAGCCGCCGGCGTCCAGCGGGTCCGTGTGTTTATCGTCCCGAAAATAAAAATATTCCAATTCCGGGCCCACCATAAACTGGTCAAAACCCGCCTTTTTCATATCGGCCAGGTTTTTCTTTAAAATATAGCGCGGGTCCCCTTCAAACTGTTTGCCGGCGGTGGTTTTGATATCGCAAAAAAACCGGGCGATGGGGGCGCCGGTTAAATCCGGCGGGAAAATTTGGAAAGTGTCCAAATCCGGCAGGGCCACCAGGTCAGACTCGTAAATGCGGGCAAACCCTTCTACGGAAGAACCGTCAAACCCCATGCCTTCGTTTAAAGCGTATTCAAATTCCCGGTGTGATAGAGAGAGGGATTTTAAATTGCCCAAAATATCCACAAACCATAGTTTGATGATTTGGATATTATTGGCTTGGGCTTGGGCCAAAATCTCTTTAATTTTTTCCTTTTCGGCGGCGGTTCTTTCTATGGGCATACAAACTCCTTTTATTTAAGCAAATAAAGCGGGTATAACCAAAAATTACAAATTTTTATTATACATCTTTTTTAAAAGCAAAATATATTTATCGTTTTATTGCATAAATAAAAAACCCCCGCATTTAGGCGGGGGTTTTTGTTTTGATTAGCTTTAAAACACTTCGTTGGCGTGCGGGTCGCCGCCGTTGTAATTGGTTTGGATTTTCTCTTGTTTCGGCTCATTTTTAGAGCTGGAGCACAAGGAAGCATAACCGGTGGCGGAGCAGTGCTGGCCGGGGCGTACTTCTTCACCGCAGGCGGCGCAGGTGTTGGAGGGCTCCTGCGCTTTTTGGCATTTGTGTTCTACGCCGTGGTAGCGTTCGTCAATAGATAAAGCTTTTCCGCATTTGGGGCAGAC
>CALUXF010000032.1 GCA_944324655.1 Candidatus Avelusimicrobium aviculae | reverse complement strand
GTAAAGAAACAACCTAAACCCGTCCAAAGAAAACCCGTCAAGACATTAGAAGTTTCCAGCCCAGCAGTAACCAAAGAATTCGCTCTAGTTCTTCAGAGTGAACAACCTACTGCCGGCAAAGCTACCCGTCAAGGACATTTACCCTTCCAACCTGAAGAGCTACTTACAAGACACTTTAAAGGGGCCGATATTGAGGTCAAGGTATTAGAGGATGGGTTTTTATATGCCGGCAAGGAGTATAAGAGTTTAACGGCAGTGGCTGTAGCTATTACCGGTTATTCGGTAAGTGGCCCGGCATTCTTTAAGGTGAAATAGGTTATGGCTTGTCATCTTGAAACATCTATAACAGGCGCATGGGATAGGTATGTAAAATTGCCTATTCCAACTATACGCAAGGTTTTACTTAACAAGTATATTGCTTGGTATAAGCAAACCCGAGAAAGTGGTATATCTCCCAAATATGTGTTAAAGCGCATAGAACAGGCTCAAAAGGGTTTTAATCAGCCCCACCGAAAACTCTATTTCAAAGTAGGTACAAAACTCATACGTTCCTATAAAGGGACAAAATATGAGGTTTTAGTAGTTGATGCGGGGTTCCTTTACAAAGGGGATATATACAAGAGTCTTTCGGCTATAGCCCAACTAATTACCGGAGCTCATTGGAACGGTAAAGTGTTCTTTGGAGGCAGTAAATATGGCCGAGGAACATAAGATATTGCGTTGTGCGATCTATACCCGCAAATCCACAGAAGAGGGCTTAGAGTTGCAATTTAACAGTTTACAGGCCCAAAGGGAGGCCTGTGAGGCATATATAAAAAGTCAAAAGCATGAAGGTTGGAAATTGGTACCAACTGAATATGATGATGGGGGTTACTCCGGTGGTAATTTAAATCGGCCGGCTTTACAACGTTTACTTAAAGATATAGCAGATGGGCTGATAGATATCATTGTGGTATATAAGATAGACAGATTGACCCGTAGTTTACATGATTTTAGCAAGATAGTAGATGTATTAGAGAAACGGAACGCATCTTTTGTGTCTATTACACAACATTTTAATACGAGTAGCAGTATGGGGCGATTAACCCTAAATATGTTATTATCCTTTGCCCAATTTGAACGGGAGATAACAGGGGAACGATTAAGGGATAAGATAGCAGCGAGTAAGAAGAAGGGGATGTGGATGGGAGGGACCCCACCTATGGGTTATAAGCGCAAAGATAAGAAACTTTATCCGGATGAACCCCAGTCGGCAAAAATACAGCTTATATTTGATAAATACAACGAATTAAAAAGTGTACAACGGCTAAAAAAATACTTAGATAGCCAACATATCTACAGCCAGCATGATAGACCGCTTTCTGTAGGGAATTTATACCGCATTTTGCAAAATAGGGCTTATATAGGGGAAGTGCAACACAAGGGGGTATGGTATAAGGGTGAACACAAAGGAATTATTGAAATAGGGGTATTTCATAAAGCGCAGGATACCCTACAGGAGCATAGAATTGATAGACAACGACATGAACCACAAAAGAGTTTATTATGCGGTAAACTGTATGATGATAAGGGTAATAGGATGAGCCCTTGTTGGAGTACTGGTAGTAAAGGCAAGAAGTACCGATATTACGTTAGCCAGGCAGTTATTAAGTGCAAGAGCGACAAAATAGGGAAAGTGAGTAAAATATCCCTACCGGAGATAGAAACATTTATAGATAAGTGGTTTAACAAGCAATTTAAAGAGGATAAATCGGTGTTTGCTAATTTATTAAAAAGTTATAGTGTGAATGACACCAAGCAGATATTAAACAGCATACAAAACAAAACTATAGACCAAGAGACACAAAGGATATTACTAGGACGAGTGGATTTATTGCCCGAAGAAATTACACTTACCATCTATCAGGAGCAGTTATGCGAATATATCCGTTCACTCTACGAAAATAGACCTATTAAAGAACTGTTTAAGGAATCCCTCAAAACATCTCTTGTGTTCCATGTTAAATACCATATAGCAGTCATAGACAACGGAGCCAAAGCCATTGTAGGCGAAAGGATAGAAAAGAACACCAATAAAACCTTGGTTCAATTACTCATCCAAGCATTCAATATTAGTCATGATATACTGCAGGGGAAACAAGTTAAAGATCTATGTGAGAAATATCAACTGACAGATAGGTATATGAGAAAGATTTTGACTCTTAGATTTTTACCTGCCAAGGTAATCCTTAGTATTTTAGATGGTACACAAGGACGAGAGATAACAGCTAAACAGTTATTTGAACAGGCCAGTCAACATAAATAGATACAGTATCAGCTCTAGGTAAAAGGCTACTGCCAACATGCGGTAGCCTTTAAGTTTCGGAACTGCGAAAACGAAATTTTGAGCATGGGCGGAAGAAATTCTTGAAATAAACGGGGAAACGGAAAACGAGCATTTAAGATTTAAGTAAAATAAAAAATCCACGACGAGAAAAAAGTTCATCGTGGATTATATCTAATTAATTTACACTAGAGCACGGAGAGGGAGGGATTTGAACCCTCGAAACCTTGCGGTTTACAGGTTTTCGAGACCTGCTGTTTCAACCACTCACACACCTCTCCCAAAGCGGTTATTTTCTGTATTATAGCAAAATTGACACATACCCCAAAACAAAGCCCCCTGCGGGCAGGGGGCCGGATAAAAGGGGAAAACCGTTTTTAATTCTTTTCCCACTTGGCGGACATTTCATCCTGTTTTTTCAAAAATTTTACCGCTTCGTCTTCAAACCATTTCATGTCTTTGTGTCCGCCGGTTTGCCCTAAATAACTGCGCGCGTTGGCCGGAGCGAAGTTAGTCAGGCGCTGGCTCATGCGCCAGGGGACGGTGCGGTCCTCCAAATTAAACCCAATAAGCATAGGCGGGCGGATTTGCCCTATTTTGCGGGTATTGTCAAAACGTTTGTTGATCAACGCCGGAGATAAAACCGCCGAAGTAAACTTCAGCATAAATAATTCCGGCCGGTAATTGCGCGACAAAATATAATAGGCCATTTCCGGCGTATTGGTAAACGGGCTTTGCAGCACAATGGCGCGGAAGTTCATGTCCGGGTGGTTATCCGCCACTTGCAAGGCTACCGCGCACCCCAGCGAATAGCCCCACAAAATAATTTCCCGGGCGGAAACGTCTTTATTAATCAGCAGGTAGCGCAGCGCGCTTTCCCCGTCTTCATACATTTTTGCTTCAGAAGGGGAGCCCGGCGTTTTGCCGTAGCCGCGGTAATCAAACAACAAAATACCGTATCCGTACTTGGAATATATTTTTGCAAAATCTTGGAAATGGGTTACGTTGTAGCGGTTCCCGTGGAAAAATAAAATAACCGGTTTGCCCGCTTTGGGCGGCAGATATAAACCGTTTAGCGCGTGGCCAAACTGAACGGGAATATTCACTTCCCTTAAGGA
This sequence comes from Candidatus Avelusimicrobium aviculae, assembly GCA_944324655.1. Lineage (GTDB taxonomy): Bacteria > Elusimicrobiota > Elusimicrobia > Elusimicrobiales > Elusimicrobiaceae > Avelusimicrobium > Avelusimicrobium aviculae. The sequence goes on along the minus strand of CALUXF010000032.1, from coordinate 8,636 downwards.
AGGGTCCACGGGTTGCAAATCCCGGGAAGGGGCGAAAATAAACTGGTTGCTTAAGCTGTTAATAAAAACAGCCCAGCCCAGTAAAATAATACCCAATATAATTAAGGGAAGATGTTTCTTCATAACCCTTTTATTATACCGTAAATCCGCGCCAAAAAGTCAAATTTATTTTTTAAAGGCGGGTGTTTTTTGCGTTCTGTGGTTGTTTGTTTTGGGGGCAAAAGTACCGGGGGAAAGAAAGTTAACGGCGGCTTTTTCCATCCAGGCAAATTGCTCATGTTCCCCACGGGGAGAGAAATAACGCCGTGCGCCGCGGGGCGCTTTATCCGCCAAAGCGCAGCTCATCTGCCAGGGGATTACAATGTCTTGGCGTGAATAGGCAATAAGCAAAGGCGCTTTAATGCGGCGTATTTTGCCTAAATTATCAAATTTTTTATTAAAAAATATGGGTGAAAAGATAGCGGATACCCACTTTTGAAGCCAGTTGCCGTGGCGGTAACGCCTCAGCAAGATATAAGAAGCCATATGCGCCGTATTGGTAAACGGGCTTTGCAAAATAACGGCTTTTAGGGGAAGAATATTAAAATCTACCGCCGTCTGCACGGCCGGGCCGTTGCCTAAGGAATAGCCCCACACCACAATTTTTTGCGCGGGGATCATCTTTTCTTTTAATAAATAGCCCAGTGCGGCCGCCCCGTCCTGATACATATGGGCTTCCGTTAAGCGGCCTTTGCTTTTGCCGTAGCCGCGGTAATCGAACAGTAAAATGCCGTAGCCGTATTTGGCGTACGTTTTGGCAAAGTCTTCAAAATACGTTACATTCCCGGCTTTTCCGTGAAAGAAAAGCAACGTTTCTTTATTTTCTTTGGCGGGCAGATAAAGGGCGTGCAAAGGGCTGCCGTCCTGGGTATTAAACGTTGCCTGTTCCCAGGGCAGGCGCAGGGGCCATTCTTTGCGTACGGGGCGGAAAATAAAACGGTTGGCCGTCCAATTAATTATGACGGCTGCGAATAATAGGATAAAAACGGCAAGAATAAACATCATGTAAAGCACCTTTATATACATATTATACCAGTTTTGGGCGGAGGCGGGGCGGGGGTAATTTAGTATAATCAAAATATGAATACAAAACGCGTGTTGGACGGCCTTTTGCAACAAAAACTTTTAACCTTGCCGGCTTATCAACGGCTTCTAGCTGAACTGTGCCCGCAAAACGAGCGGGCTTGGTTTTCTGCCCGCTTGTTGCTGGCGGGGGTTGGGTTTGTGCTGGCGGGTGTGATTTGTTTTTTTGCGGCCAACTGGCAGCATTTGGGCCAAGCGCTTAAACTGGCCTTGCCTTTGGCGGGCCTTTTGGCGTGCGGCTTAGGCGCGTGGTATAAAGGCGTGCAAAACGCCGCCGGGCAGGCGTTTGGTTTTGGCGCGGGGGTTTTTATAGGCGTGTTTTTAGCCGTGTTTGGGCAGGTGTACCAAACGGGGGCGTTTGTTTACCAGCTGTTTGGGCCGTGGTGTTTGTTATTGGTGCCATTGGCGGTTTTGCTTCGTAATAAATGGTTTTGGCTGATGACGGTTTATGTAGGGGCCGTGTATTGGATAAGTAAAAATTTTTCTTGGTTTGCCCCCAGCTGGCCGCTGTGGTATGGGGTTAACGGGTTGTTTATAGCGGCGTGGGCGCTTGCGGAAGTATTTGTGCGGCAGAACGGGCGTGTTTTCTGCCGGTTTTTATGGGTGCCGTTTAGTGTGTTTAATTTGTATTTTGCTTTGATGGAAAGAGTGTATTTTGCTAAAGAGTGGACTTTTTTGATTTTTGCCCTGGTATTTGCTGCTGCGGCTTTGCTGTATGCCTGGTACAAAAAAGACATTGTGCTTTGGGCTTGGAACGCTTTTATGTTGGCGGGCCTTGGCAGCCTATGGGTGATTGCATTGGACGGGGTATTCTTGTGTTTTTGGATTAGCACTGCTTTTTTTGCTTTAGCCGGCGGGGCGGTGGCGTGGGCTTGGCCGCGCATGCGGGAGGATAAAAACAATGAATAGTGAACGGATATTACAACAAGTGCAGGCTTCTCTGCGCCCGCAGGCCAAGGCTTTTTTGCAGGAAAAGCAACAAACGCCGGAACTTTCTCTTTTGCTTAGAGCCCTTTTGTTTGTAGGTGCTTTGTGCGGGGCCGTTTTACTGATAAGCGCAAGCAGCTTGCACATCTTTTTTACACATTTTTGGCCGCGCGGCGTGATATTTTTAGTTGCGGGGTGGATTTTGCTTCACCGCTGGCGCGATGACGGCAGCGGCAGAGGCTTATTTTTGCGCCAGCTGGGCGGTTTGCTGGCTTTGGGTGGGCAAATCCTGATAGGGCTGGAGCTGGAGAGTTGGTTGAGATATAAATATTTGTGGTTGGGGATAACGGTGCTGGCCGGCGTGTCTTATCCGCTGTTTCGCTCTTCTTTCAACCGGTTTTTTTGGTGTGCCTTGGCTGTCAGCCTGTGCTGTTATAAATTAATTGACGGTGGAGACCTGGGGGTAACCGCCTGCGGACTGATTGGCCTAGGGCTGTTTGCGGCGGCTGCGGGAATATTTATTAAACGTTTGTTTTCCTTTTATCCGCTGGCGTATGCCCTTTTGTGGGGTTGCGCCTGGGTGGGAGGGTTAGAGGCTGCAGCCCATTGGCAGATACACACTTTAAATGGGGTGAATATGGTGCTTGCGGTATTGGTGGGGGGGTACTTATATAAAGCTTTGTGCGGTAAAAAACAGCGTTGGCTGGGGGTAGCGGTTGGAGCGGTGTGCGCGCTTGTGTTAAATTGGCCCAGCGTATTGGCACTGGCCGCCATGTATTTAGGGTACCGCTTGCGGGAAAATGTATTGGAGTGGGTTTGTATAGCGGGGCTTGCAGGGGGGCTTGTGGTGTTTTATTTTTCTTTGGATATTTCTTTAACCTACAAATCCTTATTTTTAATTGGGCCCGGTTTACTCATGTTATGGGCCAGGAGCGCGTATGCGAAATAAAGGGGTGCTTATTTATTGTGTCTTGTTGTGCGCAGCGTTTGGCGGGTGGATTATAAAAACAGAGCAGGATATCAAACAGGCCCCCAGTGTTTATTTTAAAATAGTCCCGGTTGACCCGCGCGCTTTGCTGAGCGGGGATTATATGGAACTGTCTTTTAATTTTGAGAACGTTGCCCGTGCGGATTTTCAGCCGGGGCAAAGCAGCAAAGACTTAATTTTGTTTATAGATGAGCGCGGTGTGGCGGGCGTAAATGAAATTCCTGCCGCCAAAACGCTTACTTTGCATTTTAACGGAACGCGTTTTAACGTGCCCCACCAGTTTTATTTTGAAGAGGGAACCGGTGAAACGTATGAGAAAGCCTCTTACGCCAAAATGAAAGTGCTCCCCGGCGGGCGGTTGGCTGTTGCCGCTTTGACGGACGAACAATTTAACGAATTATAAGGAGTTTTTATTATGAGTGAAAGTTGCAACCATGACTGCGCTTCCTGCAGCCAAAACTGCGCGGACCGAAAGCCCGAAAGTTTCCGCGTGGCGCCGCACCCCATGAGCCGCATCCAGCGCGTGATTGGCGTGATGAGCGGCAAAGGCGGCGTGGGCAAAAGTTTTGTTACCGCCTTGCTAGCCAGCGAAATGAAACGCCGCGGGCACACTGTGGGCGTTTTGGACGCGGACATTACCGGCCCGTCTATCCCCAAACTTTTTGGGGTAAAAGGCCCGGCCGAGGGGGACCAAAACGGCATTTATCCCGTTACGTCAGACAGCGGGATAGACATTATGTCTTTAAACCTGCTTTTGGACAAAGAAACGGACCCTGTTATCTGGCGCGGCGCGTTGATTACCGGCACGGTGACCCAGTTTTGGAAAGACGTTATTTGGGCGGACGAGGAATATTTGTTTATAGATATGCCTCCGGGAACGGGGGACGTTACTTTAACGGTGTTTCAAAGCCTGCCGCTTAGCGGCATTGTGGTGGTGGGCACCCCGCAGGATTTGGTGAAAATGATTGTTTCCAAAGCCGTCAAAATGGCGCAGATGATGAACGTGCCCGTTTTGGGGTTTGTGGAAAATATGAGCTATTTAAAATGCCCGGACTGCGGCAAACAAATAGATTTGTTCGGTCCGTCCCGCTCGCGGGAAGTGGCCCAAGCGTTTGGGATAGACACTACGCTTCGCCTGCCGCTGGACCCGGTGCGCGCCGCCGCGTGCGACGAAGGCCGTGTGGAGTGTATACGGGAAGACGCCTTGGAACCGCTTATTAAAAAGCTGGAAGCCTTGCCCCAAAAAGCCGGTTAATGTTTTTTTATGGGTTTTTCCCGCTCAATTAATGATAGAATAAGCGTAGAGGGTAAATATGACTTTGCAATTAAGCAAACTAGCTTCACTGATAGGGGATTCCCCTACTTTAAAAATAAACGCGCAGGCCCGCGCGTTAAAAGCCGCGGGGGAACCGCTGATTCATTTAGGCGGGGGGGAACCTACTTATCCCGCCCCGGAAGCGGCGGTAAAAGCCATAGAAGCCAAGGCCGCTTCCCGCAAGATAAAATATTCCCCGTCCACAGGTACGCCGGAACTTAAAAAAGCGGTGCTTTCTTACACGTTTGCGCATTACGGCCGCCAGTATGAAATGGCGGACGTGATTATTTGCGGCGGGGCCAAACAGGCTTTGTTTAACTTTCTGCTGGCGGCGGTGGACCCCGGGGACGAAGTGATTTTCCCGGCCCCGTACTGGGTAAGCTACCCGGAAATGGTGCGCTTGGCGGGGGGAAAACCGGTAATCGTATCCCCGCAGCAAGGGCTTAGCGTAACCGCGCAGGAAATGAAAGCGGCCGTTACCCCTAAAACCAAAGCCATTATCATCAACAGCCCGTGCAACCCTTCCGGCCAGATTTTTCCGGAAGATTTTGTGCGGGAAATGGTGCAATTTGCCGAGCGGGAAAATATTTTCCTGGTGATGGACGATATTTACCACCAGCTGGTGTTTGACGGCGCCCAAGTGCCTAACCCTTGCGCCTACGCGCAAAAAGGGGAAAACCTGGTTATTATTAACGGGGTTTCCAAGCTTTACGGCTTAACGGGGCTTAGAATAGGCTGGGCGGTGTGCGCCAATAAAGAATTAATTAAAGCCATGGGCAAAATGCAGGCGCAAAGCACGTCTTGCAACAGTGATTTGTCCGAAGCGGCTGCGGCGGCGGCCTTAACCGCCGGCCAAGACTGCGTGCGCGATATGTGCGCCGTGCTGGAAGAAAACCGCAACGCCCTGTTGGCGGAGCTGGCGGCTATCCCGCACGTAAAAGTGGTTAAACCGCAAGGCACTTTTTATTCTTTTGCAGATTTTAGTTATTATAATGCGGACTCTCAGGCCTTGGCCCAGTACCTGCTGGAAAAAGCGCTTGTGGCCGTAGTGCCCGGAAAACCTTTTGGATTAGAAGGGCATCTGCGCATCAGTTTCTGCGCGGACCGCGCCAGCGTGGTGGAAGGAATCCGCCGCATACGCTGGGCGTTGGATAAAACCGCTCCGAACGAAATTAAAATCGAGGATAAATTAGTAAAGAGGGACTAACATGAACAGAAAAAACGCCACGCCGGATTTTTTTAAACCGGATTACGGTTTGGAACATGCCGGCATTAAAACCAACAAAACCGTGTATTGGAACTATTCCACACCGGCTTTGTACCAAGAAGCTGTGGAACGGCAGGAAGCCAACATTGTTGCCGGCGGGCCGTTGTGCGTAAGCACCGGTAAACATACCGGCCGCAGCCCCAATGACCGCTTTTTCGTGGAAACGAAAGATATTGAGGGGAAACTTTTTTACAATAAAAGCAACAAAGGCATTAAGCCGGAATTTTATGAGAAAATTTTCGCCAAAGTACAGGCTTATGTAGCCGATAAAGAGCTGTTCGCGCGTGACGCGTATGTAGGCTCCAGCGAAGCTTCCCGCTTAAAAGTGCGCGCCATTACGGAATGCGCCTGGACGAACTTATTTATCAAAAATATGTTCATTGAACCGGCCAAAGAAGAATTGAAATCTTTCGTGCCGGAATTTACGCTTATCTGCCTGCCCAAAATGAAGGTGGACCCCGCTACCGACGGCACCGCCTCTGAAACCGCCATTTTGATTAACTTTGAAAAGAAAATGGTGTTGGTAATCGGCAGTGAATACGGCGGCGAAAACAAAAAAGCCTTGTTTACGGTAATGAACTACCTGCTGCCGCAGAAAGGCATTATGACCATGCACTGCTCCGCCAATGTGGGCTCTAAGAATGACAGCGCCATTTTCTTTGGTCTGTCCGGCACGGGCAAAACCACTTTGTCTGCGGACGTATCCCGCGGCTTAATCGGCGACGACGAACACGGCTGGGACGCGGAAGGCGTTTTTAACTTTGAAGGCGGCTGCTACGCCAAGGTAATTAAGCTGAGCCAAGAAGCGGAACCGCAAATCTACTCCACCACCCACCGTTTTGGCACCGTGTTGGAAAACGTAGTGTTTGACCCGCAAACCGGCAAGCTGGATTTGGATGACGATTCCCTTACCGAAAACACCCGCGCCTGCTACCCTCTTAACTTTATCAGCAACGCGGTGGAAAGCGAACGGGCAGACCATCCCAAAAACATCATTTTCTTAACCTGTGACGCGTTTGGCGTAATGCCGCCTATTTCCAAACTCAGCCCGGACCAAGCCCTTTACCACTTTATCAGCGGTTATACCGCCAAAGTGGCCGGCACGGAAAAAGGCGTAAAAGAACCCACCAGCACGTTCTCCACCTGCTTTGGCGGGCCGTTTATGCCGTTGCATCCGTCCGTGTACGCGGAACTGTTAAAAAAGAAAATTAAAGAGCATAATGTGGACTGCTGGCTGGTAAACACCGGCTGGACGGGCGGTCCTTACGGCGTAGGCAAGCGCATCAGCATTAAATATACGCGCGCACTGCTCAACGCCGCTTTGGACGGCAAACTGGCCAAAGTGCATTTTATTACGGACCCGGTTTTCGGTTTCCAAATCCCGACGGAGTGCGAAGGCGTTCCTTCCGAGATTTTGAACCCGGCCAACCTGTGGGCCGATAAAGCCGCCTATATGGAAAAATATCAGGCGTTGGCCAAGTCTTTCATTGAAAACTTTAAAAAATACGAGGACGGCTGCTCCGCCGAAGTGCTGGCCGCCGCTCCCAAAGTGTTGGCGGAAGCCCACAAATAAAATAAAGTTTTTAATAGCCGGGCCCCTTTGCGGGAAATATCCCTTACAAAGGGGCTCTAAATATACTAAAATTTATAAAACAGATTAAAGCAGTACGGTACCCCGTACCAAGAAACAGGAGAGTAACACTATGGCAAAAGCAAATGCAAAATTTATGGCACCTTTAACCCCCAGCGCTGAATTGGCCGTTATCGTAGGCTCCGCCGCTCTGCCCCGCACCGAAGTTGTAAAAAAGATGTGGGACTATATTAAAAAGAACGGCTTGCAGGACGCCAAAAATAAACGCATGATCAACGCTGATGACAAATTGGCCGCCATTTTTGAAGGCAAAAAACAAATCAGCATGTTTGATATGAGCAAATACATTTCCAAACACTTGTCCAAATAAGTAGTTGGAAGTAGATTTGAAAATAAAACCCGCTCCCAGGAGCGGGTTTTTTGTGTTTATATTATTTGTTGTATGCAGGCGGCAGGAGGGGATATAGGCCTTTTTTTCGGGTTTAAATAGGCCTTATGGCCCTGGCGAAGCCCGGTCAAAAACCGCTATATTAAATATAATTAGGAACTATTGTTTGGAGGAAACCTGATGAAAAAAGCCCTTATTTTTTGTTTACCTTTTGTATTTTCCGGTTTGGCTTTGGCGCAAAGCGTTCCCCAGGAGCAAGAAGTCAGCCGTGCCGTTTCGCGTGCGGTGAAACGCGCTTCCCAAGCCGTGTGCAAAACGGAAAAATGCTTTAAAAGCGCGGTGGAAGCAAATAACTACCGCCTGGTGGAAAATACGTTAAAACGTTATGCCGGTACGGAATTAGGGGCCGATTTTATTCATATGCGTTTTGACGTAAACGGCGCGCAGGTTTTGTTGCCGGAATATTTGGTGGCCAATGGTAAAATTTCCCAGGCCCGTGAGTTGTTTGATTATTATTACCTGCATTGCAGCCGTTTTGATTACCATTCCCAAGAAGATGACGGCGTGGACAATTTGCTTGAAAAATTGGTTTTTGCCAAAGGCAACCCGGCCCGTATGGGTTTTGCTAAGGATTTATTAAACAAATATACCACGGTGGCCGTTTCCAACCGTACGCTGCAGTATGCGGTAACCCAGGCCAAAGATGCCGATGGCTATGCTTATGTGGAACTGCTGCTTACCAAAGCCGTCGGCGGGATTAATACCTCCCAGCGTGACCGCCTTAGCTACCGCACCCCCTATGCCTTGGGCACGCATTGGAATATGCGTGATGTGATGTCCAATGAATTTAAGTTTGAAAAAAACCCCGAAAAGATAAAATGGCTTAAAAAAACACAGCAATTATTAGTTAAACACAATGCCTATTAAGCTTGGGCTCTGATTTAACCCCCCGGATATCCGGGGGGTTTTTATAACTACTGCTCACAATAAACCCCGGGCGTAAGCCCGAGGGATGGAGTGTGTATCCCCAAATCTTCA
>CALUXF010000031.1 GCA_944324655.1 Candidatus Avelusimicrobium aviculae | reverse complement strand
AATATGAAGATTTGGGGATACACACTCCATCCCTCGGGCTTACGCCCGGGGTTTATTGTGAGCAGTAGTTATAAAAAGGCACTGCCAAAAACAGTGCCTTTTTTATATCAGAAAAATGCTTAAATTTTAAGCATTTTTTTCAAATTTGCGTTTTACGCTAGTTTTGAGCCTTGAACTGGTCCTTACCTACCCCGCAAACCGGGCAAACCCACCCCTCCGGGACATTTTCCCAAGCGGTTCCGGCCGCAACGCCATTATCCGGGTCACCCGCGGCTGGATCATACACATAACCACAAACTTCGCAAACATATTTAATCATAGTTAACCTCCCCTAAGGGTATATCTTTTAAAAATTAACGGTGCGTGGCACCTTCGGGCGTTTTCCCTTTAATAACGGTATGATAATATTCATACGTTAACGGAACGCCGTGTTCACAGCATAAAATATCCGCGTCGGCCACATCCCCGATAAATAAGGTATGCGTGCCCATATCCACCGTATTAAATACTTTTACTTCCATATACGAAAGCGTATCCTTTAATACTATCGGGCAGCCCGACGGGCCCATCTTATACGGCACATTGGCAAATTTATCAAAATTACGCCCTGTGCGGAAACCAAAAATTCCAATAAAAGGCAAAGTAGTGTTTTGAGCCAGCGGCATGGCCGCAAACTTACCGCTTTTGGATATATACTCGTGCGTTAAACTGTTCTTATTTACAGAAATAGCCACGCGCGCCGGCTCTGCCGTTACCTGAAAAACGGTATTCACAATCAAACCGTTTTTCTTTTCCCCGTCTACCGACGTAACGATATACAAACCGTATGTAATATAGCTAAGCGATTCTCCTACTTCTTTGGGCAGCATAGCCCCCCTTTTTATTGTAGTTTTTTGGCAATTTCCCGGCTGACCAAAAGGCCTAATTCCCGGCAGGAAGACAGCGCTTTTTCATCCGGCACAAATAATGATTTTACCGCCGGAGCCACCACCTGTACGCCCATGCCTTCCAACATTTTGGTCAGTTCGTCTATCGGGGCTCCGTTCCAGCCATAAGAACCAAACGCGGCACCCACCAAACCTTTTTTGCGCAATCCTTTTAAATAGCAAAGCACATCCGCCATGGCAGGGAAAATGCCGCTGTTTAATACGGGCGTTCCAATAATCAGCGCGCTGCTGTCTAAAATTTCCGTCGCCACATCGCTTCTGTGGCAGCTGTGCATGGAAAGCTGTTTCACTTCTGTACCGCTTTGGCGCAGCCCCTCGGTAATTTGCACGGCCATTTTTTCCGTGCTGCCCCACATGGTATCATACAATACCACCGCTTTGTTTTTAGGAGCCTGGGCCGCCCATTTGGCGTATAACTGAACAATTTTGGAAGGGTCTTTGCGCCAAATAAAACCGTGGTCCGGCGCGATGATTTTAGGAGAAAGCCCCATCTTGGTCACCTGGTCTAAAAAGCGAAGCACAATATCGGAATACGGCAACACGATATTGGCGTAATATTTTTCCGCCTCATAAAGCCACAGGCGTTCTTCGTTCTCATCGTCAAACAATTGGGAAGTGGCGTAATGCATGCCAAAAACGTCGTTTGTGAACAATACGTCTTCTTTTTCCAAGTAAGAAAACATACTGTCCGGCCAGTGCAGCATGCGGGCTTCCACAAAAGAAATGGTGTCCCCCCCTACGTCAATGCGGTCACCGGTTTTTACTATTTTTAAATTTAAATCCTGGTGAAATTGGGCGGTAATATCTTTCATTCCCATGGCGGAAACATACACTTCTTTCGGCTCAATAGCCGCTACGGCCTGGGGCAATGCGCCGGAATGGTCCATCTCCGAATGGTTGGAAATGATAATTTCTATTTTTTTCGGGTCAATCACGCTTTGAATACGCGCCATCATTTCCCCGTAAAATTCCTTTTTCACCGTATCAATCAGCGTGGGCTTGTCACCCAACACCAAAAACGCGTTGTATGTAGTGCCTTTCTTGGTGGAATACCCGTGAAAATCACGGATATTCCAATCAATGGCGCCTACCCAATATACTTTGTCTGTAATTTTAACAGCTTGCATAAAATCCTCAGCAGTCATCCTTAATTTTCTTTTTGCCACAAACCGTGCAGGTTGCAATATTCCCGCACCAGCACTTTGTTGGACGGAGTTTTAAAATCCGCTTCCGGCTTGTCCCCAGGTTTTAAATATTTACGCTGGATTTTACCGCATTCCTCACAAATAAGCTCAATCCATTCAATCCAATGTACGTCCTGCATCGGGTGTTCCACGGAACCTACCTTTACATGATACCCGCCTTCTATTTTTTCAATAACGGGTACGTGTTTTTCGGTAGCGGCGTCCGTTTCGCCGGGTACTTGCAGTTTCATCGGTTGCCCGCAGCACACCAGCTCCCCGCCGGCTGCGTGTAATACTTCCACTATATTTCCACAAACACTGCATTTATATACTTCATATTGTTTGGTCATAATATACCCTCTTTTCATCCTTTGTATTGAATATACCTTTTTGTATTTCTTTTGTCTATTATGTCAGTTAAAACTATCTTATTAATAATTTTTCTTATTTATTTTATAATATATTCTATCCCGCTGACAATGCTATTATATATCCCTCCAGCCCATTTAACAAGGATTAAAAGTAATTAGGCTTTTTAATGATTTTTAAGGCTATTTTTCATTTTAAGCGTTTTTAAAACCATTCCATAGGGGTGAACAGCCAAAAAATTTAAAAATTCCAATAAACCCGTTTTTTAGGCTTTTAACGTTATTTTGCTATTTATTGTAATTGACGCGAACGTTGGATAAGTAGTATCATATACCATATATTTTTGAATGGCGGAATATGTTGTGGATAATGTAACTTCAAACGGTATACCTGCTGCTATTTTAACAGAAATTGAAACTATTTTGGGTACAGACAGCTTTGATATGTGGTTAAAGCCGGCTGTGTTCCGTTACGCCAATAATGTATTGGATATTGAGCTGCCTAACCAATTCTGGGGCAAAACCATTAAAGAGCGTTATGAACATATTATTAAAGACGCTTTTTTAAAACACGCCGGCGCACAAATCACCGTTAATTACATTATAAAAGAAACGGCTCCCGTGGCTCCCACTGTGGCAGAACCTGCTGTGGCGGCCCCCATACGACGCAATCCGTTTATATCCAATTTAAATTCTTCTTTTACGTTTGATAATTTTATTGAATCGGCTTCCAACCGTTTCGCCTACCGCATGGCGGAAGCCGTGGTAAATAAATTAGGAAACCGCCAAAACAATCCTTTATTTATTTACAGCACGCCCGGACTAGGCAAAACCCATTTACTGCACGCCATAGGAAATAAAATTTTACAAACCAATCCCAACGCCCGCGTACTGTATAAATCCGGCGAAGAATTTGTAAACGATTATGTGGATTCCGTAGTAAACAAAGACCGGGAAAACTTCCGAAAAAAATATCATCAGTTGGATTGTTTTTTAATGGATGATATACAATTTGTCGTCGGTACCACTAAAGTGGGAAGCGAGGCCGAGTTTTTTTATACCTTTAACGCTTTGTTTGACAATAAAAAACAAATTGTTTTAACGTCCGACAAAACCCCTCAGGAACTACAACTGGAAGAACGTCTTTCTTCCCGTTTGTTATCCGGTATTGTAACGGAAATTAAACTGCCCAATGTGGAAACCCGCATCGCTATTTTACGCCAAAAAAGAGACAGTATTAATTTTGATATTGGGGATGATGTATTGGCTTTTATCGCGGAAGGCATCAGAACCAATATCCGTGAATTGGAAGGTTCTTTTTTCAGTTTAGTGTCTTTCTGCACTTCCCACGGCATTACGCCCACTATCGGCGTAGCGCAGGAAGTGTTGGCCGATACATTAGCCAAAGAAGAACAAAAATTGGCTATTAACGTCAATTTGATTAAAAAAGTGGTGGGTAAACACTTTAAGATTAATATGGAGGATTTTAACTCCAAACGCAAAACCCAGTCCATTACTTGGCCGCGGCAAATAGCCATGTATTTGGCTACGGAACTCACGGATTTATCCCTGCCAGAAATAGGCCGGGAATTTAACAGAGACCACAGCACCGTTGTCCACGCGCGGGATTTAATTAAAGAAAAAATAGACGCGGACCCCTTTTTTACAGCGGAAATCAACCAAATTATTTTGGATATTAAGGCTGTGGATAAAAAGTAAACAAGCTGTGGATAACCCCTGTGTACAAAGCCGTAACAAAGGGAATAAAAATTTTCATTGTGGAGCGTGTTTATAACATTACCGGGTTATACACACATAACAGTACCGGAAACGTATAGGCCAATCCACATAATAAACACTATCAACAGGACATTAATAATAGGATTAATAGATATGAAAATAAATATAACTAAAGAGACCTTTTTGGAAGGAATCCAAATTGTTTCAGCAGGGGTATCTTCCCGCACCACTCTTCCCATATTGCATAATTTCTTATTGGAAGCCCAAGACGGCAAATTAAAACTCGTCCGTACGGATATGGAAATGGCTACCGTGCATTATATCAATGCGGAAGTGGAAGAAGAAGGCAGCATTACGGTACCCATGAAAGAATTTGCTGAAATTATTAAAAACCTTCCAAACGATAAAGAAATTAATCTCTATAGTGATGAAAATAATAAATTTCATATCAAATCCGGCAAAAGCAAATTTTGGGTGATAGGGACCCCTAAGTCTGAATATCCCGCCATTCCGGAAGTGGAAAAATCCAACAGCTTGTCTATGGATCCGTTGGAATTAAAAGACATGATTGAAAAAACCGCTTTTTCCGCTTCCACCCAGGAAACCCGCTATATTTTAAACGGGCTTTTGTGGAATAATACTGCGGAAAAATTTGAAATTGTGGCTACGGACGGCGGCCGCTTGGCTTTAGCCACCCACGCGCCGTTGGAAGGGTCTAAAGAATTTAAAATTATTATCCCTACCAAAATTTTAAACGAAGTCTGCCGCTTTATTTCCATAGCCAAGCCGGAAAAAGAAGCCCGTTTAGAAGTAAACGTTTCTTCCAACCAAGTCAGCTTTTGTATGAATGAGACCACCTTTATTTCCCGCTTAATTGAAGGGAATTTTCCTAACTACAACCAGGTAATTCCCACTAAGAAAAACTTAGGTTTTGAAGTGTTTACCAAAGATTTACTGGCTTCCACCCGCCGTTCCGCTCTGTGCTCTGGCGAGTTTGGCAGCACGGTAAAATACAAAATGGAAAATAACGCTATTATAGTGTCTTCCAATTCTCAAAATATGGAATTTGTGGACGAGCTTCCCATAGAATACAGCCAAGAACCTTTTGAAGCGGCCTTTAATCCGCAATACATTATTGACGTATTAAAAAACGTGGGGGAAGAAAAAGTGTCTTTCTCTTTTGTGAACGCTTCCCAGCCGGTACTTATTGAACCGGTGGAAAACACCATGTTTAAATACGTGATTATGCCGGTACGGGCTTAATGATGAAGTTTGGCCAAACTCCCCGCAAAGCATGGCACAGTACCCAGGAGTTAGGGGGCGCGTTTAACGGGCTGAACCGGACGTTAAACCGCTTGATGGTGCTAGACCATGTGTGGACCCGTTTAACGGGCGTGCGGGGGCAGTTTTGGCGCTTGCAAGGGGTAAAAGACGGCACATTGTATGTAAAAGTAACCGCCAGTGTAGCCAAAAACCATTTGCTTACCCAGCGTGAAACGCTGATACGGGAAATGAATAAGCATTTTGACCGTCCCTGGATACAAAAAATAGAGATTTTATAATTTGCGCCATGCAAACAAGGAGCAATCTAATGACTGAAGCAGAAAAAGAAAAGGAGTATGATTCTTCTAAAATTACCGTTCTAGAAGGTTTGGAAGCGGTGCGCAAGCGCCCCGCCATGTATATCGGTTCCACCGGTTTGCCCGGTTTGCACCATTTAGTATATGAAGTGGTGGACAACTCCGTGGACGAAATTTTAGCCGGCGGCGCCACCACTATTACCGTTACCATTAAAGACGATATGACCTGCTCCGTGCAGGATGACGGACGCGGTATTCCGGTAGACGTAATGAAAACCGCCAAAGACCCCAAACTTCGCAATAAATCCGCCTTGGAAGTGGTTATGACCGTATTGCACGCCGGCGGTAAATTTGACAGCGGCGCCTATAAAGTATCCGGCGGTTTGCACGGGGTGGGTGTATCCTGCGTAAACGCGCTTTCGGAAACGATGGAAGTGGAAGTACGCCGAGACGGGCACGTGCATTTCCAGCGCTATCACCGCGGCAAGCCGGAAGATAAAGTGCAAATCATCGGCGATACGCGCGAACACGGCACCAAGGTTACTTTCCACGCCGATAAAGAAATTTTTGGCGATGTGGCTTTCTCTTATGAAACCATCGGCAACCGTTTGCGTGAACTGGCTTTCTTAAACGCTGGCGTAAAAATTATTTATATTGATGAGCGCAAAGAAGAAAACCCTTCCGTCACTTTCCATTTTGAGGGGGGAATTTCCCAATTTGTTACGTATTTAAACACCAATAAAACGGTCATTAACCCAGAACCTATTTATTTAACCAAACAAGTGGGGGATAATTATATTGCCTTTGCTTTGCAATACAATGAGGGATATTCAGAAAACGTATTCTCTTTCGTTAACAACATTCACACGGTGGAAGGCGGTACGCACTTAAGCGGTTTTCGCTCTTCGCTGACGCGTATTATTAACGAATACATCAAAAACAACAATATTTCCAAACATAAAGACATTTCCGTGGGCGGGGATGATATTAAAGAAGGGTTAACGGCGGTTTTGTCCGTTAAAATTCCGCACCCGCAGTTTGAAGGGCAGACCAAAACCAAGCTGGGCAACTCGGAAGTGGAAGGGATTGTCCGCTCCGTGGTGGGGGAAACCTTAGCCACTTTCTTTGAGGAGAACCCCAAAACCGCCCGCGCCATTTGTGAAAAATGCGTAGGCGCCGCCGTAGCGCGTGAAGCGGCCCGCAAAGCGCGTGATTTAACCCGCCGCAAAGGCGCGTTGGAAGGGGGCGGACTGCCGGGCAAACTGGCGGACTGCCAAGAAAAAGATTCTTCTAAATGCGAAATATTCCTGGTGGAAGGGGACTCCGCCGGCGGTTCGGCCAAGCAAGGGCGTGACCGCGTATTCCAGGCCATTTTGCCTCTTCGCGGTAAAATTTTAAACGTGGAAAAAGCGCCGCTGGTTAAAATTTTATCCAGCGATACCATCCGCGATTTAATCGCCGCCGTAGGCACCGGCGTGGGTGAAGGGGAGGGCGGTTTTGATATTAGCAAACTGCGCTACCATAAAATTATTTTAATGGCTGATGCCGACGTGGACGGACAGCATATTTCCACCCTGCTGCTTACTTTCTTCTACCGCCAGTTAAAACCGCTTATTGAAGCGGGGCACGTGTATTTGGCCCAGCCGCCTTTGTATAAAGTGAAAAAAGGCAAGTCTGAACAGTATTTGCAGACGGAAGACCAAATGCAGCAATGGCTGATGAAAGAAGGCTTGGCCAGCGTAACGGTAACCGATACCATTAAAAATACGGCTTTGACCCAAGAACAGTTAAGCGATTTGCTGAAAATACTGCGCGAGGTGGAAGACACCTTGGCTAAATTGGAAGTAAAAAACATTACGCTGACTGATTTCCTGGCCTTCTTGGCGGAAGGGCGCGTACCGGTATACCGCACCCCGCTGCAAAGCGGCGGCTACCGTTATTTCTATACGGAACAGGAATACCGCGATTTTGAAAACCAATATATGGAAGAAAAACGCGCCGAGCTGGAAGCCGACGGCGTAGACACGGCTTTAGTCAGCAATGACAGCCTGGTGCCGGAACACCAATCTTTGTTTGAATTTGGCAAACTGTTAGCCTGTGAAAAAAAGATGGAAGTTTTTGGCTTTACGTTTAAAAATTATCCCACGGTGGAGAATGAAAAGGACCGCGTGAGCCCGCTGTTTAAAGTAAACAACGGCAAGACCGATGTGCTGGTATACAGCCTGGCGGAACTTTTGCACGCGGTGAAAGAAGCCGCTTCCTCCGGCGCCACGATACAGCGCTACAAAGGGTTGGGGGAAATGAACCCCGAACAGCTTTGGGAAACCACCATGGACCCGGCCAAACGCAAATTAATCCAAGTAAAAATTAATGACGCGGCCGATACGGAACAAGCCTTCACCATGTTGATGGGGGACCGTGTGGAACCGCGGCGCGATTTTATCCAATCGCACGCCTTGGAAGTCAAAAACTTGGACATTTAATTTTCCCGCTGGGGGTTTTCCCCGGCCGGGGTACGATTTATCCGTAACAGGAGATTTTTAGAATGAGCGAAGAACTAAATAACCAGCCGCAAGTCCAAAACACCAATGTAGACTTGTTTGGCAATATCCAACAGCGCGACATCGCCAACGAAATGCGGTCTTATTACATTGATTACGCCATGAGCGTTATCGTAGGCCGCGCCTTGCCGGACGTGCGCGACGGCTTAAAACCCGTACACCGCCGCGTGTTGTATTCCATGAACGAAATGGGTTTAAAATACAACAAACCTTACAAAAAATCCGCCCGCGTGGTAGGGGACGTGCTGGGTAAATACCACCCGCACGGTGACAGCGCCGTATACGATACGTTGGTGCGCATGGTGCAGGATTTCTCTTTGCGTAAACCGTTGATTGACGGGCAGGGCAACTTCGGTTCTATTGACGGTGACAGCGCCGCCGCCATGCGTTATACGGAATGCCGCCTGCAGCGCATTGCCGACGAAATGCTGGCGGATTTGGATAAAGACACCGTTAAAATGATTCCCAACTACGACGGTTCTTTACAGGAACCTTCCGTATTGCCGGGCAAATTGCCGGCCCTGCTGGTGAACGGTTCTTCCGGTATTGCCGTAGGTATGGCCACCAATATTCCCACCCATAACCTAGGGGAAGTGTGCGACGGGATTATCGCCTATATTAAAGACCCGAACATTTCCACCAAAGACATGATGAAAATCATTAAAGGGCCGGATTTCCCCACTGGGGCCATTATCCGCGGGACCAAAGGCATTTATGAATATTTTGAAACGGGCCGCGGCAGCGTAAAAGTACAGGCCCGCACGGAAATTGAAGAACGCAAAGGCGGGCGCGAAGCGATTATCGTGTCCGAAATTCCGTACCAAGTCAACAAAACCGCGCTCATTGAAACCATTGTGGGTTTGGTGCGCGATAAAAAAATTACCGATATTTCCGATATACGCGACGAGTCGGACCGCCGCGGCATGCGCCTGGTGATTGAAGTCAAACGCGACGGCAACGCCCAGGTGGTGTTGAACCATTTGTTTAAACACACACAACTGCAGACTTCCTTCCCGGTGAACATGCTGGCGATTGTAGACGGTCGCCCGCGCATTTTATCGCTCAAAGAAGTGATGAAAGCGTATGTAAAACACCGCAAAGAAATCATCACCAACCGCACCAAATTTGATTTAAACAAAGCCCAGCGGCGCGAACATATTTTGCAAGGGTTGCTTATCGCCATTGCCAATATGGATCAGGTGGTAGCCATTATCCGCAATTCTAAAGACCCGGCCGAAGCCAAACTGAAATTAATGAGTACGTTTAGCCTCTCTGAGCTGCAAGCCCAGGCCATTTTGGATATGCGCCTGCACCAGCTGACCCAGCTGTCCGCCGAGGCGATTGCCAACGAACAGGCCGAACTGCTTAAACTGATTGCCGAACTGCAAGGCATTTTGGCGGACCCGCAGAAAATTTTGGATATCATCGTTGCCGAACTGACTGACCTCAAAAAGAATTACGGGGACGAACGCCGCACGGAAATTGGCCAAGATATGACGGACTTCTCTATGGAAGATTTAATTGAAAAAGAAGACGTTGTCATCACCATTTCCAACGACGGTTACGCCAAACGCATCCCGCTGGATACGTACCGCAGCCAAAACCGCGGCGGAAAAGGCATTATCGGCGGCAAAACCAAAGAGGAAGACTTTATGGAACATTTGTTTGTAACGTCTTCCCACGCCACTATTTTGATGTTTACCAACCGCGGCCGCGTATTTGCGCTGCGCGCGTTTGAAATACCGGAAGGCAACCGCATGTCCAAGGGCAAGGCCATTGTCAACCTGCTGCAGCTGGTGGGTGAAGAGAAAGTAACCTCCGCCGTAGCCATTGAAAACTTTGACCCCAAACATTGCGAGAATACTTTCCTTACCATGTGCACGCGGTATGGTTCCATTAAGCGTGTGGAACTGTCGGAATTTGCCAATATCCGCAAAACGGGTATTATCGCTATCGGGTTGGACGAGGGGGACGTATTAACCAGCGTACAAACCACGCACGGCAAATCCGATATTATCGTAGCCACGCGCAACGGTAAATCCATCCGCTTTGACGAAAACCAAGTGCGCGCCATGGGCCGCCCGGCCAAAGGCGTGCGCGCCATCAACCTGATGGAAGGCGACGTGGTGGTGGGTATGGAACAAGCGCCTAACGACTCCCCTCAGCCGGACGTGCTGTCCGTCTGTGAAAACGGATTTGGCAAACGCACGGAGTTTAGCGAATACAAACGCCAAAACCGCGGCGGCATGGGTGTGATTACCATCAAAACCAGCGAACGCAACGGCAAAGTGGTGGGTATTAAACTGGTGGACGAAAGCAAAGACTTAATGATTGTCACCGAAAAGGGTATGACGATCCGCGTCCGCTGTGAGGATATCCGCTCCGTAGGCCGCAACGCCCAAGGCGTCACGCTGGCCAAGATGGAGCCGGGTGATAAAATTGCCCGTATCGCTCCGGTTGTCAAGGCAGAAGACGCTTCCCAAGATGAAGAATAACCCCGCCTGATGTTTTTAAGCCCCTTGCCCTAAAGCGGCAAGGGGCTTTTTTATTGGCGTGAAAATACAAAATATTGCTTTATGTACCGGGCGGTAAAAAAATATTTACAAGCTTCCAAAAAAAGTGCTATAAACTAAACAGGGGTATTATTTATGCGCACAAATCCGCACATATTGGAAATTAACACACGGGCGTGGCTGAAGCGTTTGGAACGCCGCCACGGGCGGGCGTTTACCCTGGACCAAATTCCTGATTCCTATTGGACGGAAATCAAGGCCTTGGGGTTTGACGCTCTGTGGTTTATGGGCGTTTGGCAGGAAAGCCCGAAAGGGCGTGATATTGCCCGTACCCATCCGGAAGTGTTAGAAGCCATAAAAAGCGTAACATCAAATTTTTCTTCTGAAGATATTATCTCTTCCCCTTACGCTATTACGGATTACGTGGTGGACGAGTCCCTCGGCGGGCCGGAAGCGCTTAAAAAGCTGCGCGCCAAATTAAACGCTATGGGGATTTCTTTATTATTGGATTTTGTGGCCAATCATACCGCCATAGACGCTCCCACCGTAGAAACGGACCCGGATCTGTATATTACCACCGGCACGGCGGAACCCGGCCTGCATAAAGACTGGTTTTTTAAAAACAAAAAAGGCCAATATATTGCCCACGGGCGGGACCCGTACTTTGCCCCATGGACGGATACGGCCCAATTAAATTATTTCAATCCCCGCACCCGCCGCTTTATGTTGGATAATTTACTGAAAGTAGCCCAACAGTGCGACGGCGTGCGCTGTGATATGGCTATGCTGAGCCTCAATAAAGTGCACCGGGACACGTGGTGGGAGTTTTTAGGCGCGGATCTGCCCAAGGAAGAATTTTGGGCCCAAGCTTTAGCCGCCGTGCGGGAACAATACCCGGAATTTACTTTTATTGCGGAAGTATATTGGGGTTTGGAATGGGACATACAAGAAATGGGGTTTGATTATACCTACGATAAAATCCTGTATGACCGGCTTCGTTTTTCCACGCCGGAAGACATTAAAGCCCACTTGGGGGCGGAGCATTTGTTCCAAATGCGCTCTATCCGGTTTATTGCCAACCATGACGAAGAAGAAAGTTTAAAAGCCTTTGGAAAAGAAAAATCCCTCGCGGCCAGCACCATTATTGCCACGTTGCCCGGGGCGCGTATGTTTTATTTATTTCAGCTTTTGGGCCGGCCGCAGCGTTTGCCTATCCAGTATGTAAAGGATTTTTTCCCCGTGGATAAAGACGTGGCCACCCATTACGCGCGCTTGCTGACGATTTCCTCCGCGCCGGAGTTTCACGGCGGGCAGTGGTCCTTAAAAGAAATACGCGCTTTTAGCCAGGAAGACGCCTCCTATAAAAATGTGTTGGCTTGGCAGTGGAAACAACGCAGCACGGGCAAAATGGTGGTGATTAATTACAGCGCCCAGCCCAGCCGCTGCCGCTTGCCGATGAAAGGGAGCGAAGTCCCCAACGGGGTAGTGAAAGAGGAATTTTCAAAAGAGCAAATCTCCATTACGCCGCAAATGCGCGCGGAAGGTTTTGTGCTGGAGTTAAAACCTTACGAAAGTAAAATATTTACTTTTACCTTGTAAAAATGATGGCACATCATATACCGGCTTTCTTAAATTAAGAAGGCCGGTTTTTTATAACTACTGCTCACAATAAACCCCGGGCGTAAGCCCGAGGGATGGAGTGTGTATCCCCAAATCTTCAT
>CALUXF010000030.1 GCA_944324655.1 Candidatus Avelusimicrobium aviculae | reverse complement strand
AGATTTGGGGATACACACTCCATCCCTCGGGCTTACGCCCGGGGTTTATTGTGAGCAGTAGTTATAAAAAACCCCGCCATAAGGCGGGGTTTTTATTTGCGCACTAAAAATATTACGGCTCACGGGCTAAGGTAAAAGCCATTACCTGTTTGGCCCCGGCTTGCTTTAAGGCCGCCGCACAGCCTTCCAGCGTAGCCCCGGTAGTGGCCACATCATCTATCAGTAAAATGCGCTTGCCCTTTACATCCGGCAATGCGGCGAACGCCCCCAGCATATTGATTAGGCGCTCCTGCCTCTTTAAATGCGCCTGGGAAAGCGTGTCTCTCTGGCGAAGCAATACTTCCCCGCGCAGGGAAAGACCCGTGCGCTTACAGAAACTTTCCGCTAACAGCTGGGACTGGTTATATCCGCGCATACGCCGTTTTTTAGGGTGAAGCGGAACGGGAACCACCCAGTCTATGGGTGTTAGCTCCGGGTATTTTATAAACTCCTGCGCCATGCGCTCCCCTAAAAACTCCGCCAAGAAACTGTATCCTTGGTATTTAAACGCGTGGATTAACGCCTGGGTTTGGGGGCCAAACAGCCAGGCCGAACGTATGACGCCGCATTTAAACGTTTTGGCCTTGCTTCCCCGGCAGCGCGCACAATGCGCTCCCCCGGCGGGAAGGACCGTTCCGCACCGGCGGCAAATAAGAGGCCCCGGGCATTGTATTTGGGAAAAACACGAAGCGCATAACGGAAAATCTTCCCCAAACGGCAAATCCGCCCCACAGGAAAAGCAGGTTTTAGGAAACAGTATATGCAAGATATATTTTCCAGTTTGAACAAACAGCCGTTTCGCGCGATGCATAAACACCCATATATTAAAATTGTACGGTAATGTTGGCGGAAAAATTATAAGCGTCGTAATCTTCCGTGGCTACGTACGCGTGTTTTAAAATACTGTATCCGCCCGACACGTTAAAACGCAAGTTTTGGGACATTTCATAATCCAGCGAGGTGGTAATATCATACAATTCGTAATTGTCGGTCACCTCCACCGGGGAAGATTTATCCGTATAACTAAGCACGGTATTCCAAATCACGCGGTTAGTGGCGTTATAATTGCGGTTTACAAAAGGCAGCCATATCCCACGGGGGAGGTTAAAGTCCCAACGTAAAGTTAAACTGGGAATGGTTTCCGTGGTGCTTTCGCTCAGTTTGCCCACCAGCCATTTATCATGGGAAGTGTAGGTGAGTTTAGGCGTTAAGCGTAAATTTCCGATATAAAAAGACGTCTGCACGGATAAATCTTCATCTTCATAGCGTTCCAAATTGGTGCCGGCGCGCAAGTCTTGCGTGTCAGACTTTTTACGCGTAAAGTTTAACACGTTATCAAAATAATTAAACAAGATAAAGCGCAAATCCCCGCCGTATTGGGTTTCCAAACCGTCTTGGGATTGTTCGGTAGTTTGCGTAATTAAACTGTAACGCAATTTTAAGTTGGAAGAACTGAGCCAAGAACCGGCGTAAAAGAATTTTTCCAAATCACTGATGGAAAAGACCAAATCCGGCAAGGTTTGGCTGACGGAGTCATACTCCGTTCCCGTTTGGCTGTTTGTTTGGGTGGTATAGCTAAAGTTATTAATCAGGGATACTGTTTTTAACGGCGCCGCCATGCCGGTTAACTCATATTTAGCAAAAGGAGACCAGCGCTGGGAAGAGGTAAACGTATCACGCAAAGTCATAGAGCTTAAATACCCGTAGCGGCCCACATCTCCCATGGAACCGCGAATCCATAATTCTTTACGGGAATCAAAACCGCTGTCTACGTCATTCCAGCTGTCCGCGTCCTGTATGCGGAACGAATTGGAAATTACAAACGTATTAAACAGTTTGCTGTTGGGCAGGAGTTCGTTTCCGTTTAAAGTTAAAGCAACGCCCCCGTCCGCATTACGGTTAATGGATTTTACCGCTCCTATCCCCACATCTTCTTTTTGCCCGTTTGCGGCAACCGTTTTGGCGGTTAGATTGTTATTTTCTATCGTAGAGATATTGTAACTAAACGAGGGAGCCAACCAAGAGGCCATCTTCCAGGTGCTGGTAAAGCCGGTGCTTTGATTCATGGCTTTGGGATATTTAAAGTTTTGCGCTTCCCCGCTTTCATAACGCAAGCGTTCTTCCGTACTTTTGGTAATGTTATAACTGGGAACAAAGTTAAAGTTATTCGTAGGCTGATAATTCACCTTTACATTGAGTTTTTGGGTGTCCTCATCCGTGTTATAATTATTGACGGACTCCGCATGCATGTCTTTGGCATAATCTATTTTGGTATTGGTAAAGTAATACCCGGCGTTCACGCTTTTTAAGGTTTGCGTTTCATGACTGACGGTAACGCCGTATGTATGTACGTCGTCTTTACGTTGCAGAAGGTCATAATCCGTTTGGTCCATGGTGTATTCCAAACCTACTTTGGGCATATTTTCTTTTATAAAATCACCGCGCACCACGGCGCGTTCCCGCTCCACCTTGCCTTTATCCAACAAACTAATGGTGTTATAGTCTGTGCTGTCTTCAATATTGGGGGTTACCACCGTACTGCGGGTTAAAGTAGCTTCCATGGGGAATTCTTCTACTTTGTCTACTTTCAAATAATATTCTTCTTCCGTCTTTTCCTGGTTTTTGGAAACCGTAAGCGGCGTTTCAAAATTGCTGTCTTGGTATTTGTATTTGGCGCTGGCGCTGCCCCAGCCGTCTAATTTAACGGCTACATTGCCCGTATAGGCCTGCCCGTGCTGAATAATGGTTTCCGCCAAGTGAATAACATTTAACCACACATGCCCGCCCTGTACGCCGGGAACGGGGCTGTCGTCCTTTTGCATACCGGCTATAATTAAACTTACTTTCTTAAAATTCATCACCCCGCCCGGCACGCGGTGGCGGGCCACGCGTACGTTGTATTCTTCTTTAGAAGCGTTTTCAAAAGAATCGGCAATGCCGTCCCCGTCTGTATCCACCATTTTTAAGGAAATCAACCGCCAGCCGTCAAACCCGGCGGGGACAATGACTTTATCGTAATTATTTTCCGTACCTACTTTTAAGAAAAACTCAGACCCGGCGTTAGACTCTTCACTATGCAGCAGAAAGCGAAATTCTTTATGCTGGGTAAAATCCATGCTGGAAAAGTTGCGGCTGGCGTATAATTCCCCCACCGGGTGTTCATCGGTGGCATCATCCGGTACCGGGCTTAAGCCCAAGGTATTAAATTCAATATCCAAAGACTGGTCTTTGGCGTTTACGGAATCAGTCGCTTTTTTCAAGTTGCCGATGGAACCATACAAATAATTAAAAACTTCCAAGCCGTCCCCGTGTATATCATTAAAAATAGGCTCGTAATTGGCGTTATCCACATTATTGATACCGGTTACTAAAATGCGTTTGTCTTCATTGTTTTCCATGGTATTCCAAGCCGTGCCGGAAAGAGCCACGTTGGCAATTTTAATTTGCCCTTTATATTTACCGGCGGTGCGCATTTCATCGGTCATTTTTAAGGTAATACGCAAATGGCGCACAGCCGTCCACTGGTCTTTTACGTCTGCAATGTCCAAGGGTGTTACAAAGGTTTGCCAGCTGTCAAAATTAATACGGTTGTCCGTCCAAGAAAATTGGTCGTTATCCGCGATGGAACCCTCCCCCTGGGCAAAACCGAAGTTACCCAATGTAGGTATTTCCTCCGCGTCAAACTGGCCGTTGCCGTTTAAATCCTGCGTATCTATGCGGCCGTTTGGCTGGGATTCCGGGTTATACACGTTATTCACAAACGGGTTATAGCGGTGGAGGGTGCCGTCCGGGTCTTCATATTCCCAGCCGATGTCCTCATTGGGGGCTAGGCTGTTGCGGCATTGGACATCTTCCGTCTTAGGCACCAAACTGCCGCTGCTGCACTGGGTATACATACCGGAACTATTGTCTGAATATTCGCTGATATTACCAAAAGTAACGTTTAACTGCGGGCCGTTTGTTTCCCCGCGCATGGTTAAATCAAAAGAAGTTTTGTCTGACAAATCCACCCCGCTGGTGCTTAACGGATAGACGATAGAGACCTCATCATACCCGTCTTCCAAATAACTTTTTCCCGTATCCGGATTAATGGTGGTTGCGGCTTTGGTAAAATCGTAATTAATAATCAAAACCTGTTGTTTGTCATTGTAGTTGCTTACGGAGTTAGGGTTCACCTCCAGCGTGGGAATATCCTGTGTATCCCATGCCACAGAACCCCAAAACGCCGCTTTGCCGCTGGGGTTGGAGGCTATAAGCCAGTCTCTAAACACTTTTGAGCCGCCCGTTTGCACACTGGTTTCGTTCATGCTGTCCACCATGGCATACCCAAACTGGTTGGGATTATTGCGGGACTCAGCCACCTCCGCCCCGAAATCCACCGATACTTTGTCCGAAAGTTTAATGTCTTTCCCGTTGATATCCGCCCCATACACCAACAAATCTTTGCTGTAATTGCCTACTTGCGGAACGGTGGTGGGTTTATCGCCCCCTTCTTTCAGCAACGTGGTGCCCAGTTGTATTTTATCCCACAGCTTATAGTCTAACCGGCCGCCCATAACAGAGGTGTTGGAACCGCTTCCGGTTACGGTATCATAAGTGATATCTATAACGGAAGAATCCGTTATATCATCTCCTTTGTAAAAAGTGATAAAGCCGGAGGTATAGTCAATATAATAATCATTGTTTCGGGTAAGCGTTTTGCCGTTTAATTTAACCGTTTCAGACTCAATAACGATGTTGGACTCAATAAAATACGTTTTTACTTTGGAGGTATACTCCACTTTAAACGTGCGGTTGTAAGAAGACACCGGCGTGGTATTATACAATGTGCTGTCGGCAAAGCGGCGCTCCAAATAAAACACCCCGTTGTCAAAATCCATAATGATGTTGCTGGGATAGGTAAGCGTGCCGCCGCCGTCCACCGGCAAGGAAATTTCCTGCCCGGCCGCATCCATCACGCGCAGGAGGAAATTGCCTTTTCCATTATCGCGTGTAATTTGCTGGGCGCCCAAAGCGTAATATGTTTTTAATTCCAGCTGGTAAGAGGTTTCATTAGAGGTAAACGCAACGGGCTTTTCGTTTTCTGTCTTGATTAGTTTAATATCCCCCGCGTCCCCCATCACCTGGCTTAAACGGTTTCCGGTGGTGCTTACATAGTCCACCGCTATAAAACTTTCTGCCGTGATGGCGCGTTTAAACTGAATAATGCCGCTGGCATAGTCCACCGTATAATCCGTACCGCGGGTAAGCAAACGCCAATTAGCGGTGCGCTTGCCTCCGCCCAATACGTCAGAGGCGGTTTTAGAAATAGGCACAAAGTCATAATCCGTGCTGTTGGCGTCTAAATAAATTTCTTCCGTGCCGGGGGATATGTTCCCCATAACGGCGGCCCATTGTTGGTAGGCGTCCGTATAAAAGCCGGTAGGCAGGCGGCCCTGCGTATCTTTTTTAATGTTTCCGCCAAAGGTTAAATCGTAATAAGTGCGGCGTTTATAGTCCGCATCTGACAAAGAGTTAATTTCCAGCACGCTGCTGCCGATAAATTGCTTTTGCTTGCTGGACCCCTTGGTTTGGGAGCCGATAAGTCTTAAATTTAAATCTTGATACTGCAGGTGCATCTGCGCGCCAAACAATTGCTTTTGGTAAGCAATAAATTCTGTTTCCGGCAAGGATAAATTAATATCCCCGAATTCAGCCAGCTGTACAAATTCCCCCGGTTTGCCGCGGTACGCTACCGAGATGGTCTTTTCTTCTTCACGTTGGTCATCATAGTCAATATCCACAAAAACGCGGTCTAAAATTTTACCCTGCATTTTTAATTGCAGTTCCTGCAACATGGTGTTACTGCGCAGGTTGCGTTCCTCGGTGGTGTTATTATCGTCCTCTTTATAGCGTTTGGCTTCCATCTTAAAACCCAGCACATAACGCCCGGTAAGGGCGATGCTGGTGCCATACAAAGGCAGGGAAAGCGTAGGGTTTAAAAGGGTTAAATCCGGTATTGGTTCGGGATCCTTATCCAGCTTGTAGGCCCCTTCCACGGAGGTTACCGCCTGGCGCCAGAACTCATCGGAATACTTAAGCAGCTGGGCGTCATCGGTGGGTTCCTCCACGGTTAATTCTTTTTCACGCTGGGCCTCTTGGTCTTGCGCGAAGATATCATATTGGTTTTTGTCCACCAGGCTGTACGGCAAGTCTTCCGCCCTCAAACCAGGCGGAAGTATAAGTTGCGTGCACAAAAGCAGGCACAGAAAGGTCCGGAGGATTTTCATGGGGGCAAAATACCTCATTTTTTATTCTATAATATTTGCCTTTTTTTAGCCCGGTGTTTTGGGCATAAAAAATCCCCCTGGAAAAGGGGGATTAAATTCATGAAAAAACAGCTCTACTTTACTTCGTACATTTCTAAACGCACTTCCTGCGCCCCTTGCTGCAAAAACAGAAAAATTTTATCTCTTTTTTGGGCGGGTATTACCTTTTCCAAATGCGCGTAATCCAACGAACCGGGATATTGCTTAAAATCACGGCTGAAAACCACTTTGCCGTCCCGGCGGACCTCCACCAAACCAATATTTTCGCTTATATTAATATCCGTAATTTCCACCCCGTTAAAGACCAAGGGTTTAAACACTTTTCCCCAGTTTTCCATAGCCAGGAACAAATCGTCTATGGCCGTTTTGGCGTCTACCGCAAAGCCCAGCTTGCCTTGAAAGCTTCCGCTGTGAATGCCAACCACTTCCCCCTGCGCGTTAAGCAGCGGGCCGCCGCAAGCGCCATTGCCCCGGCCCACAGGCGGCAAGGTGGTAATAATTTTGTATCCGCATACATCTAATATGCGCCTGCCGGCGTTTTTACTGTAATCTTTGGGACGGAATCCGGAATCCGGAAAGCCAAAGGAGTCCACCATCGTATTCTTTTGGGCGCTTTCCCCCGATATAACAAGCGGCCTGACATGTTCCTTTACTTCCGGGGGTAATGAAACAAGAGCGGCATCCACCCCGTTAAAACCATATGAACCTGACGCCTCCACATATCCAAAATACAACACAGGGGTGCCGTCCTCCCGGTAAAAGCGCATTTTAAGGCGATTGCCCGCCCGCCCGGAAACATGGTAAGACACCACTCCCCAAATCTGTCCGTCCCGCTCAAAAACAAAACCGGAACCGCGGGTGGAACCATCCTCAGGCACGATAACTTGAAAAATGGACTGGCGGATATGTTTTTCAATCTCCTGCCGGCGGGAATTTGCCGCGCCAAGCGCCACACGCTGTTCTAAACGGCGCATAGCATGCTGAACCTCACTCCCCGCCGCCACGCGGGCGGCCCCCACCGATTTTTCCGCCGCTTTTTGCAAACTTTTAACCAACTGTTTGCCGGATTGGGCCCGCGCGCAAACCGCGAAATTGCATAAGAAAATAAAAAATAAACACGCTAAAATTTTCATGCTGCTATTTTCTCACTTGATATTCTATTACCTTATCTACCCGGCCGTGGGAAACCACCTCAAAAACCACCACATCCCCTGGCTGCACATGGCTTGTAACAAAAATCTTTTCCACTCTGGCATACGTAAAAGGCGCTTTGAAATGGTCCATATCCACCCTTTCCAGCAAGCGGCCGGCCCTTTCCAAAGAAACGCCCCCTAAACTCTGAAACGGCTCTATTTCAAATACCGTCTTCCCCAATATTTTTACAGGCTGGGAAGCTCTGCCAAAATAAAAATAACGAAGTAATTCCTTAATACCGTTTGCTGATACGGCAAAAGTTTGTTTTCCCTTTTCGCTTCCGCAATGCATGCCAAGCACATATCCGCCGCGGCCGATCACCGGCGCACCGCAAAACCCGCTGGGAGCAGGCGGAAGCTGATAATCCCCGGTAACTCTAAACCCGGTCACATCGGTTATTTTCCTGGCATATATATCCGGGGAACATCTCTCTTTAAACGCGCACATAAAACCATACACCTGGGCGGTTTCCCCCGTTTTGGCACCCAAGTCAGACAAACGCAGCGCAAAAACTTTTCCCCATAATTCCTCGGGCAGTTTGATCAAGGATACGTCTAAACTATTTATACCCCAGCCACCCCCCTGTTCCACGGTAAAATCTTTCACAAAAGGATGGCCTTGTTCATCAAAAAAACGCACATAAACCTTTTCTCCCGCACTGCCGCTGGTATGATACGGCACCGCCACCCACAGGGAGCGCTTCCCTTTAAAAAATTCTTCAAACACAAAACCGCTGGAATGAAAAGAGCCGTCCGCCACATTCACCACCTGCACGATAGCTTGGCGAATGTGAGTCTGAACCCGTTGTGCGTCATACGGGTGGCGCAAAAGCAAGGAGCGATACTCTTTGCGGCTGGCCATCACCGCTTTACGCAAACTCTTTCCCAATACGGTTTGTAATTTTTTAACCAAGGCTCCGGCCGGCTTTGCGCCCTGAGCCCAGCCGCCAAGCGGCATGCAAAAAGTGAATATCAGCAAGAAGAATACCTGTTTCATAGTTTATTGTAAGGTGTAGGTGATAAAATCCCGTTTATCTTGCCCGTCCGTCGTAATACGGAAACGAAGCTGGTCTCCAGGACGCAAAGCGGGTAATGTACGCTCCAAATGCGCATAATCCACCGGTTCCGGATGTTGGGTAATACAAATTTCCGTCCATTTCTCCCCGTTTCTAAAAATTTCCACATCACTTACGCGCTGGGTTAACGTTAAAGAAGTGATATAATGCCCGTTCACAACCACTTTTCGGACCAAAGAAGGTTTCCCCTCCATTTGGTCAAACAAAAACTGGGACACGCGCGAGAAATTTAATACATAGCTGTATTTCCCGAAGTAACTGCCTATGTGCAGCCCCACCACCTTGCCTTTTTTAATAACCGGGCTGCCGCATGCCCCTTGGGCTATACCGTCTTTATTGCCAAAATTATAGGTGGTGCGTATCTGCCAACCGTCTGAAGAGATGACTTTCCGGTCCGCCGTTTTAATCAGATGACTTCCTATAAAAGGCCCGTGGTAACCATAAGAATCCACTCTATCCCCCAAGTGTACGGGCTGAGCGTCTACTTCCAACGGTTTAACATATTTATGCACCCAAACAGGCACTTCCATTAACACCATATCCGGGTTGTGCAATCCTACCGAGCCCCGGGCCCTTACTATAAAAAATGCAGGCAGATAATCTCCTTCTCCTATATAAAAACGAACCGGCACTTTTTGCCCTATTTGCTTAGTCAAATGTCCGGCGGCGGCCGCCCATATCTGGCCTGAACCGTCCGGCCGAATAAACACAAAACCAGTGCCAAAAGGTTGTTTGTCCTCATCCAAAATTTGAAACACGCTGTAATGTATATCTTTTTCAAATTTTTGTTGGCGAAGTTTTTTTGCGCTCAACCAAGCCCGCCAACCCAGCAGCCGGGAGAGTTTGCCTGTTTGGGCGCCTTTAACAGCATCTTTTGATATTTTTTCTAAATGCGCCTGGGCCCCGCGGTTTTGCCTTTCTTCTGAACGGGCCAGACTTTTCACCAGCTGTTTCCACAAGCTTTCCGGGCGGGACTGAGCCGCCGCCGCCTGCCACAGCAGCATGGAAAGAAAAATCACCGCCAGTTTACGAAACGACATAGCGTATCTCCTTATTCCACCCAAAATTCCACACCTTCCGATTCCGACAGGCGCTGGTCTTTTACTACCAGCCGGATTTTATCACCTGGCCGGGCCTGCGGAAATAATTTTTCTAAAAATGCGTAGTCAAAAGGGGTTTCCCTCTTTGTTAAAAAAACTTGCGCCACTATCCGCCCGTTTCTTACCACTTCCACCTGGCTGATGCGCTGGGAAGAGGTAAGCTGAAGAATCAGCTGGCCTTTCCATACAACCGGTCTGAGGAGCTGCCGGTCTCCATGGTAATCGGCCAACATCTCACGCACCGGGCCGGGAGCTTCCACCGCAAAGCTGCAGCTGGCATTACCGTTGCTGCCGCTGTGTATGCCAACCACCTCCCCGGCTTCGTTCAACAAGGGCCCTCCGCAAGCGCCGGCGGGGTCTTGATCTCCAAAAGGATAAGAAGTGGTAATGCGGCTGTTATCTATGGAAACAATTACCCGGCCAACATTTTCCTTAGGCGGGCCGGCAAATTCCGCCGTTTCGTCCAGCCCATAAAAACCGAAAGAAGAAACCTTATCCCCTTTTTTGGGTTTTTCCTGCGCAAGACGCAAAGCAAAAACTTCTTTTTTCACCTCTTCCGGCACAAGCGCTAAGGCAAAATCATAATTTTGATATCCGCTGCTGCCATAAGCCATAATACGAAAGGCCCGGCGGTGGATTTCACCGTCTAAACCCACATACTCCGCGGCAAAAAAAGGAAATTTTTCTCCCACCGCATGCGCCGGAGCGACCGCCCATACCAAGCGTTTTCCAAAATAATTTTCTTCAAAAAAGAAACCGCTGGTTTGCACCAAAGGCGTATACATAAAAAATACGGCGCTTTTAATATTGGCTTTCACCTTTTGTATATCATACGGGGCATGTGCAAGTTGTTCAGCCAACTTCGCTCTGTACGCGGCCGCCTGCGCGCGCACAGCGGCGGCGCGCGCCGCTTTTTGGGCTCCTTTTGCCGCTTTTTTAGTTAACTGCTTAAACGCCTTTTGAGGCAAACGCTGGGCATGCAGCCCCGGCCCCAACACCGCCAGCCCATACAAAACAAGCGCTAAAACGCGCGCAAAAGAATAAACTCTCATACTATATAGCTTAGCACCCTGGTACCCAACAAAAAAGAGCCTTTGGACCTATCCGCCCCGGGCCATAAGACCTATTTATCCCGAACGCGCGGGATAATTTGTTAAAATAGATAATATGCGCATAGGTATTTTTTCAAGATATATCGCAAAAACTTTAATCACGTTTTTCCTGTCCGTGGTAAGTATTTTGACGCTGGTAATTTTTATGAATTATTTTATCCGCGTGGTAAATATGGCCATGGCATATGGAACCGGGTTGGGGTGGATCATATCATCATTGTTAAATATTTTGCCCACTATTCTCTCTTTAAGCGCGCCCATGGCATTTCAAATAGCCGTTTTGCTTACGCTTACCAGCATGAGCGAACAGGGAGAGCTGATCGCGTTGCGGGCGGCGGGGTTTTCTTTCCGGGAAATTATACGCCCCCTCATGATTTGCGCGGTGGGGTTATCCGTCATCTTGTTGCTGGTGGGCAACTGGGGCGCCCCCCGCAGTTATAGGCAATTTTTAGACCTGCGCAACGAAGCCTACAATAAAATTACCAAAGTAACCTTAGAGCCAAAAATGTTTATAGACCTGGGGGAATGGGATTTATATTTAGAAGAAATAGACGAAAAAACAGAAGAAGCCCGCCAAATCCATTTAATTAACAAAGCTGACGACAAAGCCCTCAGCACCAAAGTAAACGCTTCCAGAGGAAAAATTATTTTAACCGACACGGCCATCGGCCTGCAATTGCAAGACGGACAAATGCAGCGTATAGACGCCAAAGACCCCACCGCTATTATTGCCGCTAATTTTGATAATTACACCATGAGCATTGCCCTCACCAAAGCAGGCCAGCGCAGGCAAAGGGTGTCTGAACAGACCACCACTAAACTGCTTCGCCGCATACGTTCGGAATCCTTGCCGGACGAAACGCTAAACGAATTCCGCACGGAAATCAGCGTGCGCAACGTGTTGGCGCTATCCCCTATTTTGATGTTGCTGGTCAGCTGTCCGCTGGGGTTTTCGCTGGGGAAACGCTCCAACAAGGGTTGGGGCATGTTATTTAGTATTGTTATCATTTTCTCGTTTTATTTATTAATGACGCTGGGGCTTAGCATTGGTAAAAAATATGCGGCCTTATCTTACATATCCCCGTGTCTGCCGTATTTTGTGGGCGCGGTAGTTGCTAAATATTTATGGAAAAAGAGGCTTAACATTTAATGCCGCGTATTTACTTTTATATCGCCCGTAAATTTTGGGCCCCGTTTTTATTCTCCATGGGGGTATTTACCGCCCTGGTGGTACTGGGAGACACGTTTGAAAAATTAAAAACCCTCAATAACGGTTATTCCACATTGGGGGCCGTGCTCAGCTACTCGGCGGCGATGTTTCCCAACTGGCTGGCCACCATTATGCCGGTGGCGTGCTTGCTGGCGGCCATATCGGTAATATCGGAAATGATATCCAACGGGGAATGGACCGCCTGCGTGGCGGGAGGATTTTCCCCCAAACAATTATTTATCCCCATTATGGGCTGTATTTTGATTGTGGGCGGCCTGACTATGCTGGTGCAGGAATTTATTGTTCCTCCGCTTAATTTAAAAGCGGAAACCATTTACTATACCCGCATTAAACCCCGGCAAGATTTTAGTATAAACGTGGAGCATAATGTAGCCATGAAAATTTCCCCCCGTCAAATGCTTTACGCCAAAACAGTGGATTTAAGCGCCGGCAAAATGGAAAACATTTCCATAGACACGTATGATTCTTTATGGAATATTTCCAACCAAATAGTGGCGGACGCCATGATTTGGGACCCGGAACAAAAAAGCTGGATTTTTAAAAACGGGACAAACCGCACTTTCATAGACAAAATGGATACCAAAGAGGAATCTTTCACCACCGCCACCGCGCCGCTGTCCACAGACCCGAAAGACATGTCCGTCAACCGCATAGACAGCAAATTACTAAGTATAAGAGACTTAACTAAGCGCATCCGCTTTTTTAAACAAAGCGGCCTGGCCTCTTATGAGGCGGAAACGGCCCGCCAGTCTAAACTGGCCACCCCGTTTGTAACGCTGGTGATGTGTTTGCTGGGTATGCCCTTTGCCATCAGCATGCGGCGCAAAAGCAAAATTTTAAATATTTTGGCTTCCTTGGTTATTGCCTTTGTGTTTTGGTGGCTGATTTCTATGGGTACGTCCATTGGGCAAAACGGCTATTTAAACCCGTTCTTAGCCGGGTGGGGGCCGGTGCTATTCTTCTCGGTAATAGTATTCTTTGAATTTAAGTGGATGAAATTGTAGCTTTATCCCAAAAAAATATCCCCCGGCGTAGCCGGGGGTTTTTCACAATACGGGCATAGCCCTCACTCTACTAGCTACTACTTTA
>CALUXF010000029.1 GCA_944324655.1 Candidatus Avelusimicrobium aviculae | reverse complement strand
AAAGAAGATTTGGGGCGAACAATGAAATTGTTCGTATAGAAAGAAACCCCGGGCGTAAGCCCGGGGAGTTTCATTTGCTTACCGCCAATAAAAAACCCCGGCATGAAGCGCCGGGGTTTTTAGATAAAATAGGACTAATTACTATCGGGCATTGGGGTGTGAGTGTTTTCTTCCTCCACAGCGGTTTTGGGCTGGCATTGCGGCTCTTCCGGGGAAGACTGGCAAATGCTTTGGGCCGGGCTTGCCGGACGAATTGAATACCCGGCTTGTTTACATGGGCCGGAAAGGCATTCCACATGTTTTAAGTTTCCATTTTGGTCATACAGTTCTTTCAGCTGCACCTCACGCTGCATATTATAATGCAGGCGGGAGAGAGGCAACCCCTGGCGCTGATAGGCGGTTTCTTCTTTTAAACGGCTGGCATCATACACCAAACGTTTTTGGGGAGAGCCGTCCCCATTAAAAACAACCGCCTCCGCCACTAAACCGCCCGGGGCAGCCTTTTCCCAACGCAGCACAACACGGTCTTCATTATAAATGACGGTAGCGGTTTCTTTCCCGCTTTTTAAATCATAAATATAACGCAAAATCTGCTTGTTGGGCTCATCAAACCAGTAAGCCGTTTTCAAATTTCCGCTTTGCCGGTCATATACTTTACGCACGCGTTCCCGGCCCCAAAAGTCAAAAGAGGCAAACTCAAAATCCATGCGGTTGGAAGTTTTAAAAATACTCTCTTCCCACAATTTCCCGTTGGGATAAAATAAACGCTCGGTGGAGGAACCGTCCTGATGACGCGTCAGCGTGCAGCGCTGTTCATCTTTTCTGGGGCAAGAAACAGTTTTCAAAAGGCGGCGCCCCGGGTCCACAAACCTTTCCAAGGTATGGCTGGTGCTGCTGATAGGGACCTCCGTCCAAGTTTGCGTTTCCTCGTCAAAGGTTCTCCACGCTAACAAGCGCCCTTCTTTGGTATAAGTTAAGGAAGCCTGCGGCCTGGAAGTATTTGGGTTGAGCTCCAACTCCATGGTTAAACCTTGGCCTGGATACACAAAGACATTGGTCAACAGTTGTTCCTGTCCGGTAAAACGCCACTCCACGCGGCCGCCCCCTTCGGAGTCCGTATAAATTTCTGAGCGGCTTCCGTCGTTATAATACTCAATGGTGCAGCGTGGGATGGAACCTTCTTCACAACGGCCTGAAGTCCCTTGTCCCCAAGACAAGTTGCCCGCAAACACAAAAATCCCAGCCACAAAAGGAAAAATAAACCGGTAATTATACATAGAGAAATAACCCCTGCTGAAATAGACTGTTTATCATATGATACATAAATAATAAACACTTTTTTCAAACATTTTATTACCATAATATCAAAAGCTTGGCTAAATAACAATAGAACAACATTTTTTGCTAAAATATAAAAAGAGAAAGGTTTCTATTTCATCAATATAAGGGTTTTTGCCCTTTAAGGACAGCTAAAAAATGATCATACTCTTTTTAAACTGCGGCAGTTCCTCCGTTAAGTACAGCGTGTACGATTGGGACAAAAAAGTAAGCCTCTGCGCAGGGGCGGTGGAAAGAATTGGAATTGAGGGCTCTTTTATTTCACAAGACCGCACCGGCTACCCGAAATTTGAACTTCAAAGAAATTGCAAAGACCATAAAGACGCCATTAACCTGGTCATTGAGACATTAACCGATAAAGAGCACGGCGTCATTGAAAATGTAGGGGTGATTTCCGCCGTAGGGCACCGCATCGTGCACGGAGGAAAATTCTCCAAATCCGTTATTGTGGACGACAGCGTAGTGGCCGAGTTAAAAAATATCGCAGACTTGGCCCCCCTCCACAACCCCGCCCATATCATGGGTATTGAAGCGGCCCGCGCTTTAATGCCCAACGTAACGCACGTATGCGTAATGGATACCGCTTTTCACCAAACTATGCCTGCTTCCTCTTACATGTACGCCTTGCCGCGCAAATGGTATACGGATTACCAAATCCGCCGGTATGGGTTTCACGGTTCCTCGGTTTTGTATACTTCCCGCCGTGCGGCTGTGCTGATGGGCAAAAATGTAGACGAAGTAAACACCATTGTCTGCCACATTGGCGCCGGGGCCAGCGTAACCGCCGTTAAAAACGGCAAATGCTTGGACACCAGCATGGGCCTTACCCCGTTAGAAGGCTTGGTGATGGGCACCCGCTCCGGGGATATGGACCCGTCCATCTGCTTTCACATGATGAAAAAGCTGAATATGGCCCCCGAAGACATGTACACCATCTTAAATAAAAAGAGCGGTATGTACGCTTTAACCGGGGACCGCTTTGCCGACCAGCGCGACGTGCGCAAAGGCGCCGCCGAAGGCGATGAGTTGTGCAAACTGGCGTTAGACGTGGAATGCTACCGCGTGAAAAAATACATCGGGGCTTATATGGCCGCTTTGGGCCGCCTGGACGCGATTGTATTCACCGCCGGCGTAGGGGAAAGAGCCACCAATATACGTGAAATGATTTTACAAGGCCTGGAAAACTTTGGCATCGTGCTGGACGAAGAACGCAACAACTGCGCCGATACCAACAAGGCCGAATGCCGCATCTCGGCGGATGATTCCAAGGTAAAAATCTTCGTCATTCCTACGGACGAAGAAATTGTGGGCGTGCAGGATATTGTGGCCCTGCTGGCCGGAACCTATGAAGACTATACGAAGTTCCGCTATATCTTCCAGGAGAAAGACTACCGCAACAAACTGCGCGACGCCGCTTTCATAGAAGAAGTTAAGAAGAGACCTTTCCTGTTAAAAGCCGCCGTTAATTTGCCCGAGCAGCTTAAACAGAAGGACGCTAACTGATTTCTCAACTCCCGTTTGCCGTTTAAACGAGAGTTTTTTATTAGACAGTAAAGCAGTAATTCCGTCCGCAAGCGTTTTGGGTGCGGGCGCATGGAAAAGAGAAAATAATAAAACAACGGAGTAAAACTTATGTTTATACCCAAAGAGGTTAAGTTCTTTGATTTATTTGATAAACAGGCCGAAAACTTGGTAAAAGCGGCCGAGTTCTATAAAAAATTGGTGGACGAAGGCAACTTCACACCGGAAAACGTACGCGCCATGCACGAGCTGGAACACTACGGGGACGAATTAACCCACACCATCATCAACACCTTAAACGAAACCTTCATCACCCCCTTTGACCGGGAAGACATCCTGGCCCTGGCCAACCGCTTGGACGATATTATCGATGGTATTTATTTAATTTCCAACCGCTTTATGCTGTATAAAATTACCAAACCCACGGAATACAGCAAAAAAATGGCCTCCACCATTGAACAAAGCACCAAAGCCATGCAGAAAGCCTTGGCTTCCCTGCGCAGCAACAAAAATATGAAAGAAACCCTCTTTCAGTGCGTAGAAATCAACCGCTTGGAAAACGAGGGCGACGTACTGCGCGATGAGGCTATTTCCGACCTGTTTGAAAAAGAAAAAGACCCCGTCATGATCATCAAACAAAAAGAATTGTACGAAGAAGCCGAAACCGTAACCGATTTCTGCGAACACGTAGCCAACCTGGTGGAATCCATTTTGGTAAAGAACAACTAGAGGCCTATACATTATGACTTGGATATTATTCCTAATCGTTCTGGCGTTGTTTTTTGATTATTTAAACGGATTTCACGATGCGGCCAACTCCGTAGCTACGGTTGTGTCCACCCGGGTATTATCCCCCAAGGTGGCCGTAGCCTGGGCGGCGTTTTTTAACTTCGTGGCGTTTTTAATCTTCCATACCGGCGTAGCCAAAACCATCGGCAGCGGCATTGTGGATTTGCATATTGTGGACGCAAACCTGGTATTTGCCGCTTTGATGGGTGCGTGCGTATGGAATATTTTAACCTGGTGGTGGGGGCTGCCGTCCAGCTCTTCCCACGCGCTTATTGGCGGGTTAATTGGGGCCGGGCTGGTAAAAGGGGGTTTTAGCGCCTTGGTGGCCGGGGGAATTATAAAAACCGTGTTGTTTATTTTTATATCCCCGTTACTGGGTTTTTTGCTAAGCGGACTTATTGGAATTATCGTATTTAATTTGTTCCGCAAGGCAAACCCGTTTAAGGTGGACCATCTGTTTCGCAAAGGGCAGCTTCTGTCCGCCGCGGCTTACTCCTTAGGACACGGCGGAAACGACGCCCAAAAAACCATGGGTATCATCAGCATGTTACTCTTGGGCGGCCTGGCCGGGGCAGAAGTGGAACCGATACGCGACTTTTTACTCTCCCACCACGAAATGGAACTGGT
This sequence comes from Candidatus Avelusimicrobium aviculae, assembly GCA_944324655.1. Classification (GTDB taxonomy): domain Bacteria; phylum Elusimicrobiota; class Elusimicrobia; order Elusimicrobiales; family Elusimicrobiaceae; genus Avelusimicrobium; species Avelusimicrobium aviculae. The sequence continues at coordinate 9,744 of CALUXF010000029.1, read as the reverse complement.
TTCCCAAGGGCAGTTTATTGTGCCGCTTTCCGTAGTGCTTTTGTGCCACGGGGCAATTGCCTTGGGCACGCTTTCCGGCGGCTGGAGAATTGTAAAAACCATGGGGCAGAAAATTACCCGCCTGCGCCCGGTGGACGGATTCTGCGCGGAATCTGGTTCCGCTATATCCTTATTTATCGCGTCTATTATGGGTGTACCGGTCAGCACCACCCATACCATTACGGGCGCTATTGTGGGGATCGGCTCCCTGCGCCGCCTTTCCTGCGTACGTTGGGGCGTAGCTAATAAAATCGTGTGGGCGTGGTTTATCACCATACCCGCCGCCGCGGCTATATCAGCCGCAAGCTACGCAATAAAAGTATGGCTTTTTAACTAAAAAATCACTTGGCGCATAACCCCGGGCCTGACTTTCGGCCCGGGGTTTTTATTTGAAATAATATTTTCTTGCATTTTAACCAAAAAAAACTATACTAATTTTATACTCTATCAGGAGCTAACCCATGAAAATTACCTTTGTAGGCAACAAGAAAGTAAATGTAGAAGTAAAAGGTTTTAATATCCTGACCGACCAGAAAAAGGAAAACGGCGGAGACGCCAGCGCCCCTACCCCCATTGATTTGTTTTTAGCATCTTTGGGCAGTTGCAGCGGGGTTTTTGTGCTTAATTTTTTAAAAATGCACCTCTTGCCGGAAACAGTTTATTTGACATTGAACCCGGTCTGGAATATCAATGAATACGTTATAGAAAGAATAGAATTGGTGATACACCTTCCGCATGATTTTCCTGCCGGGTTTGACCATGCTTTGGTGGAAGTAGCCAAACGTTGCTTGGTGGCGCGGCATGTAAAGATAGCCCATGATATTCGCATAGAAAGAGACCCTGCCCCATCCGCCTGATTTTTAAGAGAAAGAAAATTCCTCTTCTAACTACAACAAAAACCCCGCTTAGCTAAGAAGCGGGGTTTTTGCAGGTAAAAGGGATTTTATTAATGTAAAAAGAACGAGGATGGATAATCAGGCATATGTGCCCCATTTTTATAAAATTCAATCAGCTTCAGCCAATCCTGTTGGGCCGGGCTTTCGGATTGAAAAAACTGAGTAAACTTTTTCATATGATCCACCATCAACCCCCGCAGTCCCAACAGGCTGTAAATATCGTTGGCGGCGGCCTGCTCAGCGGCGCGGGAGGCGCATTCAAATAAATTTTTCTTTATTTCGCCATAAGAAGTGACATCCTTCATCACCGGGCCTATGAATTTTAAGCCTACGTTTACGTCTTTCTCCAATACGGCCATGTTAATTTCCTTCGGCAGCACCGGCCCCTCAAAACGCCCTTGCATGAGTATTTTTAAAAAACGCATACGGTCTACCGAATTTAAAAGAGGCAAAAAATTATCCGTCAGCCGCTGGGCTACCGCCTCCGCCAAAATAGCCTTATAGGAGGAATATATTTCCAACTTCTGTCTAGGATTACTAAGAAATAACTGCGGATTTTGCGAACGAAACGTACTTTCCGCCTGTTGTTGGGCCAAAGCCAATTCACTTTCTAAAATCTGGGCGTTAGTACGGTTTAAAGCCAAACTATTTTGTAATTTTGAAAATAATACCATCAGCCACGCATTTAAACCCAAAGTACTTTGAGCGTCCCATTTTTGCATGGTGGCTTGGGTTTGTTTCCATAAGGAGTTTAACAAAGGTTTGTTTACTCCGCCCGGCCCCAATACATAGGCTAACGGGCTGTGGTTCTGCACGGCAACCGCCAACGCGCGCTGAATAATCATTTTTTCTTTTCCGCGTTTAGCCAAGGCTTCAATGCGTCCGTTATCCAGCGGGGCAAACAGCTTGGCGCGAGGCGCGGCTTGTGCAGCGGCATGTTCTAAGGAAGAGAGAGCTTCCCCCCCTTTACGGCCCAGCGCACGGGCACCCGTTACCAAGGTTTGGCCAAAGCCGGCGTTGGCTAGCATACAGATGACAAACAAAATTACATACTTTTTATAACCTAGCATAATCATTCCCGTTCTCCCTGTATTTTGGCATTTATACAAAAAAATAAAAAGGGCCTTTAGACCTAGATAATATGTAGCCTTTAGACCCACAAAAAGGGCTTCCCCTTTTGGCGGAAGCCCAATAACTGATTACAGATTTTCCTTAATCGTTTGCGCTAAGCGCTTAATTCCCTCAATAATTTGTTCCCGTGAGGAATAAGAGAAATTTAGGCGCATATCATTATGCACATCGGCCTGCGGATAAAAATCCACCCCGGATACATACGCCACATTATGCTCCAATGCCAGCGGCAGCATTTTGGCGGCGTTTAAATGGGCCGGCATAGTAAGCCATAAGAAAAGACCGCCCTCCGGGTGCGTCCAGGTAACGCCGGCGGGCATATGGTCTTTAAGCATTTTAAGCATCAAATCCCGTTTTTCTTTATAGGCCGCCACAATGTTTTTAATGTGTTCCAACAGTAAGCCGCGTTTTAAATATTCTTTAGCCGCCAGCTGCAAAATGGGGGAGGTGCACAAATCCATAGACTGTTTTAAAATGACCAGTTTTTTAATAATTTCCTGCGGGCCTAAAATATATCCTAGACGAAAGCCGGGCACAAACACTTTAGAAAAAGTAAACAAAGTGGCCACATTTCCTTCCCCATGGTCCAGCTGATAGAAAGTTTTGGGGGCTTTTCCCTCAAAACGCACCTGGCGGTAAGGGGAATCCTCCACAATTAACGTGCCGTATTTTTTGGCAATTTCCAAAATCTTCAAACGGCGCTCTTCAGGAATAGTGGTTCCGGTGGGGTTTTGGAAATCTGGAACCAAATAAATAAATTTGCAAATTTCCCCTTTGGCTTTTAAAGAAGCCAAAATCGCCTCAATATCTTGCGCCAGTACGCCGTTATTATCGCTTTTGGCGCCAATAATGTCCGCCCCGGCTACATGGAACGCCTGCAAAGCACCCAGGTAGGTGGGCGCGGCGGTGATAATATGGTCCCCCGGATTTAAAAACAAACGGGCCACCATATCCAACGCCTGCTGGGCGGCGGAAACCACCAACAAATTACCGCTTTGGCAGGAAATTCCCTCCGTTTCTTTCAACAAAGAAACCAGTTCTTGCTTCAACGATTCCTGCCCTTCGGTAGTCCCGTATTGCAAGGCTTCTCTGGAAGAATTTTTTAATACGTCCTGCATAATATCCGCCACGTCTTTGGTGGGGAACATGTTGGGATCGGGCAAGCCGCCGGCAAAAGAAATAATCTGCGGCTTGGATAATATTTTTAAAAGTTCACGAATGGCAGAAGCTTTACTGCGCGTGACCACCGCGGAAAATAGTTTATTGTAATCCATTCTCTTCTTGCTCCTCAAACATTAATTCTTAGTATATTCTACAATTTTTAAACTTAAATCTTTGGACGGAACGGAATGCGTCAGCGCGCCGGAAGAAATTACATCCGGCCCCGCTTTGCAATAGGCTTCCAAATTATCCAACGTAACCCCGCCGGAAATTTCTATCAAAGCCTTCCCATTTACTATTTTTTTGCATTCAGCGGCTTGGGCCGGGGTCATATTATCCAACATAATAATATCCGCTCCTGCGGCTAAAGCTTCCTGCACTTGGGCGGGGGTTTCCGCTTCTACCTCTATTTTAGGGGTGTGGCCAATAGCCGCTTTTATTTTTTGTACAGCTTTGGTAATGGAACCGGCCGCCGCGACGTGATTGTCTTTTATCATCACGCTGTCAGCCAAGGTCATACGGTGGTTGCGGGCGCCGCCTACGCGCACGGCGTATTTATCCAAACGGCGCATGCCAGGCTGGGTTTTGCGGGTGTCCACAATCATCACCCCATACTTTTCCCCCACCCGCGCATAAGCGCGGCTGGCGGACGCAATACCGGACAAACGCTGCATAAAATTGAGCGCCGTCCGTTCCCCTTTTAAAATAGACAAAGCCGGGCCGCTAAGCGTTAGCACTTCTTCCCCTTTCTTTATTTCATCCCCGTCTTTTTTAAGCGGGGTAAACGTAACGGCAGGGTCCACAATTTCAAACACTTGGCGGGCTACGTCCATTCCGCACAGCACCAAATCTTCTTTGGCGCGTACTACGGCGCGCGCGCCGTCAGCGGGGGTAAAAATATTATCGGAAGTAATATCCCCTAGGCCCAAATCTTCTTCTAAAGCGAGTAAAATTATTTTATCGGTAATCATTTTGTTAACTCAAACATTTTTTCTATAGCTTTGTAAGCGGCCTGCGCCGTGGCGGCGTTTACTTGTACTTCCTGCTGCGGCGTGGGCGAGGACAAGGCCTGCAATGTATTTTCCAACGTGTTTTGTTTCATATATGAACAAGTGCCAAAAGGCCACACAAATGTTTTATCAGGATGTTCGGCTTCCATGCGGTTCACCAAGCCGAACTCCGTCAGCATGCCAAATACACGGGCGGAAGATTTTTCCACAAACGCGGCCATGCCTTTGGTACTGCCAACATAATCGCACAAGCGGCAGACTTCTATGGAGCATTCCGGATGGGCCACCAGCTTAATACCCGGATACTGCGCGCGCAGCCGCTGCACATCTTGCGGGCGGTACTTGTCGTGCACACAGCACGAACCGCCGGCAGAAATAATTTTTTTGGGCGTGCCCCGGCGTTTTAACTCCGCCTCTAAATTTTGCGCCATCAGCGTGTCCGGCACAAAAATCAATTCTTCGCCGGGTATTTTTTGGGCGATGTCATACACATTGCCGGAAGTAACACAGGAATCGCTCTGCGCTTTTACTTCCGCCGTGCTGTTAATGTAACACAATACGGGAACACCGGGATGCAAAGATTTAAAACGGGCCAAATCTTCCCCGGTCATGGAATCAGCCAACGAGCAGCCCGCATGCCCGGCAGGAATAAAAACTTGTTTATTGGGGTTGATAATTTTTGCCGTTTCCGCCATGAACCATACGCCGGCAAAAATAATGATATCGGCGTTAACCTGTTTGGCTTTCAGGCTCAGTTCGTAAGAATCCCCTTTAAAGTCGGCCACGCCGTAAACCAGCTCCGGCACGGTGTAAGAGTGAGCCAGCACAACCGCATTTTTTTCTTTTTTTAACCGGTTAATTTCCAAGGTAAGCGGCGCGGCGGACTGGCAATCTTGCAACGTCCACTTTTTATCTTTATTTTTAGACACAGAACCAAGAAGCCCATATAGTCTATGGGCTTCTTGGGAAAGCTGCTGTTGCGTAAACCGGCCGGACATAGTTGCTATTTAGAGGAATCTTCAGGAACGGGTTCTTCGTCGTTCACATCCGCTTTGGGGGCGGTTTTTCTAGAGGGTTTCTTTCCCCCTCTTACGCTTTGTAAATAGGAAGAGTTAGAAATCTGCTCCTCATACGGGATTACTTTATCGTAATCGGTTTCCGGCGCGAGGACATTGTCAAATTCTTGGTCAATAATTTGGTATTTGGCGGCGGCGGCTTCTAAAGAAGCGGCGGACTCTTCACTTTGGGTTTGCGCGGAAGAACAGCCCACTGCTACCATAGCGGCGGCCGCAAAAAATAAAACTTTTTTCATAACCCTTTCTCCTTTATAAATTTGCAGTTAAATCTGTACTAATAAATTATATATCATATTGCCCGAATTTGGATATCCTTTTTTACATACCGCACAAAACAAGCAGGCTTGTTTATAAAAAATACAGTCCGCCCAGTGGTTTTTTTGATAGAATTTAAAGGTTATGATTAATTGGGAGGAACAGAAAAAATGGAAAGTCTTACGGGACTGTTTAGCAGTATAACGGCATTCTTCTCGGCCCCCTCCGTACATAATGCGTATGAAATAATGAACGCTTTTAACACGCTGGTTTGGGGCCCGCCGATGATTATTGTCTTACTTGGGTTAGGCATTTATTTTACCATACGGCTTAATTTCCTGCAAAAATATACTTGGCGCGCCATTAAGCTGTCCGTACAGAAAGTGGAATCCGAAGGCATGGTAAGCAGCTTCGGCTCCTTGGCGGTAATGATTGGCGCCACCGTGGGAACGGGAAGCATTATCGGGGTAACCACCGCTATCGCGGAAGGCGGCCCGGGTGCGTTGTTTTGGATGATTGTAGCCGGATTTTTTAACTTTGCCATCAAGTATTGCGAATGTTTAATTTCTTTTAAATACCGCGTAAAACGCCCGGACGGTGAATACGTGGGCGGCCCGATGTATTATTTAAACGATATCCTTAAATTTAAATGGATGGCCTGGATTTTTGCTTTAGGCACGCTTTTAATGGGTTTTACGGCCGGAAGCGCGCTGCAGTCCAACTCCATAGCAGACGTTTTGCGCGAAGGATACAATTTAAACCCCTGGTTTGTAGGGGCGCTGGTAGCCATTGCTACGGCCGTGGTCATTATCGGCGGGGTAAAACGCATTGCCGCGTATTCTGAATGGCTGGTACCCATTATGGGCGGCATGTATTTACTGTTGGCGGCGGTGGTGATTTGTATGAATGTAGAAAAAATCCCCAACGCCATTATGATGGTATTTAAGGGCGCCTTTACCGGAAAAGCCGCTTTAGGCGGCGCCATGGGCGTGGGCATTTTGGCGTTGATTAAAGCCATTATACCCGCCATCAGCGCCGGGGTAACCCGCGCCGTGCTGGCTACCGAAGCCGGCATGGGGTCCGCCTCCATAGCGGCGGCCGCGGCAAAAACCCGCAGCGCCACCCAAATGGCTATTGTTTCGGCCACGTCCGTGTTTTGGGCTATTTTTATTTGTTCCTTGACTGGAATTGTCATCATCCTGGCCGGGGACTGGCAAAACCCCAACGTATACGCGGCAAACTTGTGCAACAGCGCGTTTAAAACCGTGCCCTTGATCGGTACGCCTATTTTAATATTCTCTTTGGTAATATTCTCCTTTACCACCATTATCGGTTGGGGATATTATATGGAAAAAGCCCTCCAATTCTTAAAAGGGGAGCGTTTTATCAAAGCCGCGCGCATTGTGTTTATTATTTTAGTAGCCGTGGGCGGCGGTATTGGCACCAGCTTCTCTTGGGATTTTACCATTGCAGACACCCTGGCCCGCACGGCCGAGGCAAACAACTCCACCCGTTTTATGTGGGCGCTGGCTATTTTGACCATGACCATGATGACTATTCCCAACATTTGGGCTTTATGGTGCTTCCGTAAAGTAATAGCCAAAACAACGCAAAAACACATTAAAATTATTGTGGGCAAAGTGCCTCCACCAGATAAAAATAAATAAACAAAAACCCCGGCGGAAAAGCCGGGGTTTTTTAAACTGCTTTGCAATGAAAATCTAAAATAGTAACCCCGCAGGGATCCCCCCGAAATGGGTTTACTGACAAAAGCACACAAGCCAACAATATCCCCGGCCTGGTCGGAGTTTCTTATAACACAAAAACCCCGCGTTATGCGGGGTTTTTTTGAAAGAAAAGCCTTATTTACGCTTGCAGGGATACTCCGCCAAACTCTTTTACGCCCTGCACAATACTGCGCCCGCTGGGTTGCTGGTACGCGCTGAGGCCGAACTCCGGCAGGACGGAAAACAAGTGGTCAAAGATGTCGCTTTGCAAAGCTTCGTAATCGGTCCAAACCGTAGTGTTTAAAAAGCAATATACCTCCAACGGCACGCCGCCCGTGGTTTGAGGCAGCTGGCGCACCATTAAGGTAAAATCAGGATCTCCTGATACAACATACGGGCGGCTTTTCAAATACAATTGCGCATATTGGCGGAATGTGCCGATATTGGTTAAGTGCCGTCCGTTTAAAAAGTTTTCATACACTTTACGCTCCGCGTTAAAGGCTTTTATTTCGGCCTCTTTATCTTGCAGGTAGTCCGTCAGCAGCTGGATTTTTTTGAGTCGTTCCAACATAGGCGCGTCCACAAATTTAATGGTGTCCACATCCAGTAAAATGCTGCGCTGGATACGCCGCGCTTTGGCTTCGTACATACCGCTCCAATTTTTAAAAGGCTTGGAAATCAAATCATAGGTGGGAACGCTGATAATCGTCATATCAAAATTCTGCACCCGCACGCTGGTTAACGAAATGTCTATAATATTTCCGTCCGCACCGGCTGAGTCTACGGTAATCCAGTCCCCTATCTTAATCAATTTATTGGTGGTAAGCTGGATACTGGCCGCAAACCCTAAAATGGGATCTTTGAATATTAAGGAGAATACCGCCGCCAAAGCGGATAAACCGGTAATAATATACATCGGTTTGCGCCCCAATACCAAAGACAATACAAACAAAGCCGTCAGCAAGAAAACAATGATCTTTATGGCTTGCACCAGCCCTTTTATAGGGATATTGGGATTACGCCCATACAAGTGATTTAACGTATTCAAACCGGCGTTAATCAGCCAAGAAAAGCTAAGAATAATAAATAAGCCGGTTAATTTGCCCATAATAGTAGAGAGCCACGCCACGTTTTGGGTAATAAATACCGGGTACAAATGCAGGGCCACAATGGCGGCCGCCACTACCCCAAACGCGGTAAAAAATTTATGGGATTGCATGCCTTTGGCCCAGCGTTCCACGTGAAAGCGCAGCAACAAGTCTGACACGTAACGGTTAAAAAACCAAGCGAAAAATTTTGCCACTACATACAAAATAACAATAAATACCGCTGCAGAAATAATTTGCGCAACGGGCATGTTCCAACGGTCAGGTATAAAAGGAATTTTTTCTATATAGCTTAAGATAAAGTTCATAGCAACTCCTTGCCAGCTAAAAAGTTATTATAATTAAGTGTATGAAAAAAATCTTGTTTGGCGCAACTTGCATTTTACTGGCGGCCGGCTGTTACACCCCCCTCAACAATTCCGGCGTGGCTACCACTAAACCTTGGCTGGAAATATCCGCCAAGAGAACTGATTTTGACGGCAAACAATATGATTCCTGCTATCGTTTTGATTTGCATTTTTTCCCGCAGGAAGCCGCCGGCCGGCTGGATTTGGTGGAAAGCTGCATATCCGCCTGTTGCTGGCGGACGGAAAAACCATCCGTTACCCTGGACTTTAACAAAAATTTTAAAAAAGACCTAGCCCGCTACGGCAAGGCCTATTATTACACGCCCGGCCAGCTTACACTTAGCGTTTCCCACTCCAATTTAGTAAATACCACCCGGGTATCCACCAACCCCAAAGGAATTATCTCAAATAAGGGGCGGGTAAAATTAAAATACAAATTGGTGGAAGACCCCGCCCGCTTGGCCCAGCTGGCGCGAGATGAAGCCCAAGCCCGCGTGCGTAAAGAAACCAAAGAAAGGCTGGAAAGAGAAGAACAACAAGCCGCCGCCCGCCAAGCGGACCGAAAAAATAAAATAGAAGAGGCCAAAACCATTTTGCAGCGCACCCAAGGGGACGCCATAGACCATTATTTTTACTCCATTAACAAAACCTACACCAAACAGGATTGGACATTCTGGCTGGGAGACCGCCAGCTAACCGTTACCCCCACCAAAGATGAAAACATCTATACCGTCACCTGCAAGGCCTTTGTGAAACTGGGCGAATTTCCCCAATATCTGCGCCAAAACACCGTTCCCTGCGGGGTATGGAAGGTAAACCTGCGGCAAGCCACGGCCTCCCCCGCTAACAAATTGGCGCGGCAAATAGTAGCCCTGCAATAATAGTCTATTTTATAAGATCAATTCCCCCGCTTGAGAATAAAAAATATCCCCCGGCGTAGCCGGGGGTTTTTCACAATACGGGCATAGCCCTCACTCTACTAGCTACTACTTTAAG
>CALUXF010000028.1 GCA_944324655.1 Candidatus Avelusimicrobium aviculae | reverse complement strand
ATCTTTTCCCGTTCTTTAGAATAATCTTTTTTGCCGTACATACGGGTGGAAAAACTGTCTTGAAGGGCTTGCTGGCGGTCCCAATAGTCCAGTTGTTTTAAACGGTCTTGCAGATACTGCTAGCGCAAGGAAAGTAAGAGAGGTTCTTGCTGGCGAACAAAATGTTGTTCTTCAGCCGGAGAGGGTTCTTCTTCTGATAGTTGATTAAGCGGAACCGCTTGTCTTTCTTTCTTTAAATAATCTTGGTATGCTTTTTCGGGCGTTTTCCCCTGCGGCCAGGGAATAATTCCCCCATTTACTCGTAACTGAGGGGGATCGGAGTGCAAAACCTCTATATGAGGATTTTTGTGTAGTTCGTTCTGGTATTCCATTGTTTGGTAAGGCGCAGCATTGCAGCGTGTGTGGTAGGTTTTCATAAGAACTCCTTAGGTGGGTATATACAACAGAGGGGAAAAACAGCTTTTTGAAAGGAACGACAAATAGAAAAGGTAGAATAATTTTATATATATAAAATAGTTATAAAAGTCGAGTTTTTATAAGTGTAAGGAATGAAGTAGGTAATAGAAAAAATGAGTTGGCATAATTATAGACAAATATAAAATAATAATAAGATTCTGAATAATTTTTTGAATAGCTGAGATGGCGATTAGGACTATTTGGAGATTAGAGCAAAAGGCCTGTTTAGGGCCTTTTTTCGGTATCTCTAAAACTTCTTCAGGACGGCAATGTATAAAAATGGTGGGAACATCCCGACGATAGCCGGACTGCAAGGGCAACAAAAAAGCCGCTTATGTAAAAGCGGCTTTCTAAATGGTCGGGCATGGCGTGCGGACTGCCAAAGGCGGCAAGAGCGGGAAAGCAAAATCCCTGTTTATCGGGGTAAAAACAGGGAATTTCTGCTATTTTAAGGCCCATTTTGGTTTCTTTCTGCTAAAATGCTATATGATATTCTCTTCTGATAAATGCCCTCTTAAAGCTCTCTAAATTCCCTAAATAGTTAACAGGGAATTTACAGGAAAAAGCAGGGAATATCCAAAACGACAAGAAGTATACTCATAGATGGCAGGGAATTTGTGTAGATAATAAAATTGGACACTCACTTGTAAAAGCAAAGTATCCAAGATATGCCTTTTTTCTAAAAAGATTTTAAGCAAGTGTATCTTTTAGCAGAAAGTCAGCCAAATGAACGACTTGTATGCCATTAATATTTCCCACAGCCAATTTATCAAGGGTAATTAAGTATTTGGGATAGTTATCTTTAAGATTATCGGTTTCTCTGGTAGAGTCCGCAGGTAAGCTGATGCCATTTATCTGAGGAAATAAGAGCAGAAATATCCAAATTCCCTAGAGAAAACAGTGGATTAACTGAAAATAGCAAGTGAAGTTTGCCTTAATTATCTTGGATTTGTGTTAAACTGGCTAATTTATGCTATAATAAAAAATATAGTTTTAGGGAGTTTATAGATACAAATTAAGCCTTAAACGTGGCTTATATACAATTTATTCTGTTTTTGGAATCCTATTGGGGAATAGGAGGGCTCTGAATATCAGAGCTTCGAGTAAGTCCAAAAGCAGCTGGTTGAGCCAGAAGATAGAGGGAAGTCATGAGCCCTTTGCTTTCTGCCGAGTGTTTCGTATATTTTATATGCGAGATCACGGCTGTTTAATGTACTCGAACATGGCATTATTCAGCCGTTTATTTTCTTTAAATTTTAATTTTCTCTCTCAGCTTATCGTCAATAGGATTCCTTCTATTCCAATTAAATTTCCGTTAGGGATTTAATACTTTTCATATGGGATAGCACATCCATATGAATGGGAAAAAAGGCTTTTTGCCTCCGCCAAGAGTATTAGCCCTTTCTCTTGATTTTTTGGAAATGCCAGTTGTTTCAATCGAGCGTATGAACATCTACTATTTGGAGATGAATTTCATCAGAATCCATAAATTAGCGAGGAGTCTATGTTAAATAATAAGACAATCTTGATTACGGGCGGGACCGGTAGTTTCGGTAAAAAATTTGCCCAGACCGTTTTTCAAAAATATCCCGGGGTCAAAAAAGTAATCATCTTTTCCCGCGACGAATATAAACAATTTGTCATAAAAAACATGCCGGAATTTCAGCCGTATTTGGAAAAAATGCGTTTTTTTATCGGAGATGTGAGAGACAGGGATCGCCTTTACCGGGCCGTAGAAGGGGTGGATTATATTATCCATGCCGCGGCTCTTAAACAAGTTCCCGCCTGTGAGTATAATCCTTTTGAAGCTATCCGCACCAATATTATCGGCGCGCAGAATATTATCAATGTCGCTATTGATAAGGGTGTAAAAAAGGTAGTTGCTTTGTCTACGGATAAGGCTTGCGCTCCTATCAACCTGTATGGGGCTACCAAACTTTGTTCCGATAAACTTTTTATTGCGGGCAACTGCTATTGCGGAAGCAAAGATACGCGTTTTGCCGTGGTGCGCTATGGCAATGTGGCCGGTTCCCGCGGCTCGGTTATTCCGTTTTTTCAAAAACTGGTAAAAGAGGGAGCCAAAGATTTACCGATTACGGATCTAAGGATGACCCGTTTTTGGCTGAAATTGGAACAAGCGGTGGAAATGGTATTGGAAGCTTTGGAAACGATGCATGGTGGGGAATTATATGTTAAAAAAATTCCCTCTATGCGTATGCCCGATTTGGCCCGCGCTATTGCGCCGGATCTTCCCATTAAAGAAGTGGGTATTCGCCCCGGAGAAAAAATCCACGAACAAATGATTACCAAAGAGGATGCCCATAATACCATTGAATTTAAAGATTTCTATATTATTCTTCCGCAAATAACCATGGAAAATATTCAGCATAAATATCCAGAAGCCAAACCCGTTCCTGCTGGCTTTGAATATCACTCGGGCAACAACGACCGGTGGCTGACGGTAGAAGAAATGAAAAAACTCATTAGCGAGATATAACCTATGAAGTCTTACAATTATGGTAAGCAGTATTTAGATAAAACTGACTGCAATGCTGTTCTTAAGACGTTAAAATCTCCATTTTTGACTTGCGGTCCAAAAGTGCAGGAATTTGAACGGGCAATCTGCCGTTATACCGGGGCCAAATATTGCGTAGCCGTCAATTCCGCTACTTCCGGTTTACATATTGCCATGTTGGCAGCCGGAATAGGGCCGGGAGATGAAGTGATTACCTCGCCCATTACTTTTTTAGCCAGTGCCAATTGTGCGCGTTATGTGGGGGCGGATGTGAAATTTGCCGACATTTTGCCGCATACGGCCAATATTGACCCCAAAGAAATAAAAAAACGTCTTACCTCTAAGACAAAGGCCATCGTGCCTGTTCATTTTGCCGGCCAAAGCTGCGATATGGAAGCCATTTGCGATTTGGTTAAAAACCGCCGTAAGAAAGTGTATATTATTGAAGATGCGGCGCACGCTATCGGGTCTGAATACAAAGGGTCCAAAGTAGGGTCTTGCAAATATTCGGATATGACGGTATTTTCTTTCCATCCCGTAAAAACCATTACTTGCGGTGAAGGCGGAGCCGTTACCACCAACAGCAAAGAGCTTTACCAAAAATTGCTGGCCTACCGCAGCCACGGTTCCCACCATACAGAAGATTGGAAATATGACATGGTGGAATTAGGTTTTAATTACCGCATGACAGACATTCAGGCGGCTTTGGGGATTTCCCAGCTTAAAAAACTGGATAAATTTAAAAAACGCCGTCGTGAAATTGTAGCCTATTACAATAAATATCTTGGGTTAAAACACTTAGAAGAAGAAACCTTTTCTAACGCGTGTTTTCATCTTTACCCCGTGTTGGTGAGGGCTCGTAAGGAAATTTATCATGCCGCTCGTAAAATTGGACTTAATTTACAGGTTCATTACATTCCCGTGCATTTACAACCATATTACCGTAAGTTGGGTTATAAAAAAGGAGATTATCCCTATGCGGAAGATTATTATGCGCATTGTATTTCCTTGCCGCTATATTATGGGCTCACACAGGCTGATTTAAAAGAAATCGTAAAAAGGATAAAAACGCTTGTATGAAACTTTGTTTAGGTACTGTTCAGTTTGGATTGGACTATGGACTTCGGGGCCAGCAAAAGCCTGCGTTGGAAGACAGTTTGCGTATTTTGGATTATGCCGTGCATAACGGCATTGAGGCGATTGATACGGCGGCTGCCTACGGTAACGCGGAAGAAATCGTCGGCAAATTTTTAGAACGCAAAACTATCCAGCGCGAGCGTTTGTTTATCAGTTCAAAAGTGCGTCCCAATACGTTGGATGATATAAAACCGCAAGAATATGCGGCAGTTATTTCCCGTTTGCTGGATGAGACACTGGCCCGGTTACATACGGATTATTTGGACGGATATCTTTTTCACAGCTCCCGTTATGCTTTTAACGACGAAATGATGGAAGCTCTTTGCCGATTAAAACAAACCGGAAAAATTAAACGTTGCGGAGTATCTGTATACTATCCCGAGGAAGCAAAAAAATGCCTGCAAAGCTCTTTCGTTGATTTTATCCAGCTGCCTTTTTCTATTTTTGACCAACGTATGGCTAATGAAGGTGTATTGGGCTTAGCTTCCCGGTGTAAAACGGTACTTGTGCACAGCCGCAGTGTATTTGTACAGGGATTGGCCTTAATGGGGGAGAATGAAGTTCCACCTTTTTTGTTCAAGGCCAAACCCATTTTGTGCAAAATGGACAAATTGTGCGCCCAATATGGCGTATCCAAAATTAAGTTTTCACTTCAGTTTGTTAAACAGTTTAGCGCTATATCCCATCTTGTTTTCGGCGTAGATAATTTAGAGCAGTTAAAAGATAACATCAAATTTTTTGAAGAACCGTTCCCTCGGGAAATTCTGCAGCAGGCCGCCAAAGAATTTGAAAATATTGAAGCCGATATCGTAATGCCCAGTCTGTGGGTAAAAAAATAAAAGAAGGATATTTATGCGTAATACAAAAAATAAAGAATTACAAGCCAAAGCACGTAAACTAATCCCCGGGATGACTCAGCTGCTTTCCAAACGCCCCGATAGGTATTGCGAAGGCGTTTGGCCCGCCTATTTTTCCCGTGCCAAAGGGATTGAAGTAACGGATTTGGACGGAAATACATATTTGGATTTTAGTATCGGAGGTGTGGGTGCTACCGTTCTAGGATATGCAGACTCTGAAGTCAACCAGGCGGTAATTGAGGTGATTAATAACGGTTCCGCTTCCACCTTAAATCCGCCGGAAGAGGTCGCCTTAGCCGAAAAACTGCTGGAGCTTCATCCGTGGGCGGATATGGCCCGTTTTGCCAGAGGCGGCGGGGAAGCCATGTCTATTGCCGTTCGTATCGCGCGCGTGGCTACCAAGAAAGATACTGTCGTCTTTTGCGGTTACCACGGCTGGTGCGATTGGTATTTGGCGGCTAACTTGGGGAAGAAAGACGCGTTGGACGACCAGTGGATTGCTGGGTTGAATCCCAATGGGGTTCCCAAAGGGCTGGCCAATACAGCTATCCCGTTTTATTACAATAATATTGAAAGCTTTAAAGAATCGGTTGCCAAAGCCGGTAACGATTTAGCCGCTATTGTAATGGAGCCTATCCGCAATTACCAGCCGACGCCGGAATTTATTGCGGCCGTTCAGCAGACAGCTAAAGAAAAACAAGTGCCGTTAATTATGGATGAAATTACGGCCGCTTTCCGTATTTGCAACGGCGGAGCTCACTTGAAGCTGGGTTTTGAGCCGGATATGGCAGTATTCTCCAAAGCGCTGGGCAACGGTTTCCCGTCTTCTGCCGTTATCGGTAAAAAATGGATTATGGACTATGCGCAGGATGCGTTTATCACCAGTACGAACTGGACGGAACGCGTCGGTTCTGTCGCTGCGCTGGCGATGATTAATAAATTTGTCCGCACAGATGCTTCCGTTCATATGCAAGCCATTGCTTCCAAGGTGGAAGAAACCTGGAAAACGCTCGCAAAAAAGCATGGTTTGGATATTCACATTGGGGGATTTAATCCTCTTTTACATTTTTTCTTTGCAAAAGATCATTTTGTAAACATCGCCTATTTCACGCAAGAAATGCTGAAAGAGGGCTTTTTGGCAGGCAGCGGGTTTTATGCCATGTATGCCCATACGTTTGAAGATGTGGATAAATATGCCAAAGCCGTGGACCGGGTCTTTGCCAAGTTATCCGTGTTAATTAAGGCAGGCAAGGTAAAGGATTTTTTGGAAGGAAAACCTGCTACAAGTGGTTTTAGCCGCGTTAATTAAATTATCCGCGGAGGAAACGAAAAAACCGAGTGAAGAACTAAATATGAAAACAATTGCCATTATTACCGCCAGGGGCGGAAGTAAACGTATCCCGCGTAAAAATATTAAAAACTTTATGGGAAAGCCGATGTTAAGTTATGCGGTGTCCGCCGCCTTGGAAGCGAATATTTTTGATGAAGTGATGGTGTCTACGGAAGATGAAGAAATTGCTTCTGTTGCCCGTGCGTGTGGGGCACAAGTCCCTTTTATGCGCTCCGCCCGTACAGCGGATGATTTTTCCACCACCTTTAACGTGTTGGATGAAGTAGTTGAAGAGTATAAAAAACGGGGCCGCACTTTTGACGCTCTGTGCTGTATTTATCCGTGTGTTCCATTCCTGCGGGCTGACATTTTGCGTGCGGCCTATGAAACGTTTCTGTCCCAAGAGGCGGATGCCGTGATGCCGGTATGCGCGTATCCGGCGCCTATAGAGTGGGCTATGTGCATAGAAGACGGTTTTTTGCGTCCGTTTAACCACGAAACTCTAAAAAAACGTTCGCAAGATCTTTCTCCTAAATACTTTGATGTGGGAATGTTTTATTTGTGCAAAACGGACAAAATGTACCAGTACGGATCTTTGTGTCCGGACTATACCGTCCCTTACATTATAGATGAATTCCAATGCCAAGATATTGATACAGAAGCAGATTGGAAAACGGCTGAAATAAAATATAAAGTGCTCTATGGAGAAAAAAAGTAAACGTCCGGGTTGGAAACGCATTTTGCTGCGTACGCTCTCGTGTTTTATCATAGACCGGCGTACGCGCCGCGCGTTCCGCTTTAAACACGGGTTAACCCGTTATGCGGTAAACCGCGAGAATTATAATTTGGGCGAATGCTCTTATATTGGTGAGGAGACGGTTATTTCCAACCCACAGGAAACGGTAGTGGGTAAGTATTGTTCCATTTCCCACCAAGTATATATCGGTCCCACGGCGCATTCTTTGCATTATTTAACTACTCATTCTTTTATTTCCAACGAAGAAAATGGCACCATTGATGATTCCATCCTCGTGCCGAAAGAGAATTTGGTTCCTAACGAATTTGAAATTTCTAAACCCGTTGTGATTGGCAATGACGTTTGGATCGGTTTGCGGGCGATTATTATGCCCGGTGTTAAAATACATGACGGGGCCGTAGTAGCCTCTGGCGCCGTTGTTACCAAAGATGTTCCTCCCTATGCCATTGTGGCGGGTGTTCCCGCGAGGGTAATTAAATATCGTTTTTCGGTAGATATTATTCGTGAACTTTTAGAACTGAAATGGTGGGACTATCCGAAAGATTTTATTGTTACTTTACCTTTTTCGGATATGGAAGCATGTATCCGTCTATTAAAACAACATATTAATTTGCGGGAGAGTTCAAATGCCAAAGCTGGGGCTTAAATTATGGTCTTTGAATACGGATGATTATTATGGAGAAGCCGTTCGGTTATATCAAGCCTCCGTATACGATTATATAGAGCTTTATGTTGTGCCGGGGACTTCTGGGACGCTGCCCAAATGGAAACAGCTAAGAATACCGTTTATTATTCATGCCCCTCATTTTGCCCATGGGTTTAATTTAGCCAAAATGGAAAAAAAGCAAAGAAACCGTGAAATTTATAGCGAAGTTAAACAGTTCGCTGACGAATTAAATGCTCCTTATATTATCTTTCACGGCGGTATAGACGGTGATATCTGGGAAACCGCCACCCAGCTGGCTGCCTTGGAAGAACCCCGCGCTTTGTTGGAAAATAAACCTTTCAAGGCGTTGCCCAACCGGATGCACGGCAATTTCTGCCGGGGGTATAATGCCGAAGAAGTCGGTTATGTGATGCGGCAGGCGAATTGCGGTTTTTGTTTTGATTTCGGACATGCCGTGTGTGCGGCCAATTCACAGAAGAAAGATATTTTTGCCTATTTCCAAACTTTTTTATCGTTAAACCCTACCATATTTCACCTAACAGATATAGAGGATATTCAGTCGGAATATGATTCTCACCCCCACTTGGGAGAAGGCCAGCTGAATCTTGCCAAAGTAATACCGCTCATCGGGCGGGAGAAGCTGGTTACATTGGAAACAAATAAAAATTCTAAAACCGTGTTGGATGATTTTACCCGCGACGTGCAAGTATTTAAACGCTTGTATAACGCCAAGTAAAGACGGAACTTTATATGATTTATCTGAGACCTGCAAATATACGAGATATAAAAAAAGTGTTTGATCTCGCGAATGACCCTGAGGTTAGAAAGCACTCTATACATTCTGACCCTATTCTTTGGAAACGGCATCAAGAGTGGTTTGTTGAACGAATACAAAAAACTGATAATCCTTTTTACATCGTTGAGAATGAAAATGGGGATTTTATCGGACAGGTAAGGTTTGACCGTTATGGAAAGGAAACCATTATATCCATTAGTTTAAGCGTGGCCTGGAGAGGGAGAGGTTTAAGCGTATCAATTATCCAGGCCAGTATTGAAAAATCTGGACTTGAATCTGTATGCGCTTATATTAAAGAAGAAAATAAGGCTTCTCGCAAGGCTTTTCTAAAAGCTGGATTTCAACAAGCTGGATTAAAAAATGAACAATTGCTTAAATTCTCCTTTTATATTCAACGCAATCAGTAAAAATGCCTGATTAAAAATGGTACAAATCCAACAGAGGTGTTTTATGAGCACATTTATAGTAGCGGAAATGTCGGCTAATCATTGTGGAGACAAGGCTTTGGCCAAAAAAATCATTCAAGCAGCCAAAGATGCCGGCGCCGACGCTGTAAAAGTACAAACCTATACGGCCGACACCTTAACCATTGACTGTAACAGCGAAATATTTAAGACCGCCAAAGGCGGATTGTGGGAAGGAGAAACGCTTTACAGCTTATATAAACAAGCGTCTACTCCCTGGCAATGGCAGGCGGAACTGAAACAATTTGCCGATGAGATCGGTATTGATTTCTTTTCCACTCCCTTTGACCGCAGTTCGGTGGATTTTTTAGAAGATATCGGCGTTTCCAGATATAAAATTGCCTCGTTTGAAGCTATTGATTATCCTTTAATTAAATATACCGCCAAATGTGGGAAACCCATGATTATTTCTGTGGGGATTTCCTCTTTGGAAGAAATAGAGGAGGCTATAGACGCTTGCAAATCTGCTGGAAATACCGATATTACGCTGCTTAAATGCACTTCTGCATATCCTGCTAAATTGGAAGATTTGAATATCCTGACTATAAAAGATATGTTGGAACGTTTTGGGCCACAGGGAGTCAAAATCGGGCTGTCGGACCATTCTTTGAGCAATATCCCTTCGGTAATGGCCGTTACGTTAGGGGCCTGTGTGGTTGAAAAACATTTCACGCTGGACCGTAAACTAGGCGGCGCGGACGCGGCGTTTTCACTTAATCCGCAGGAGTTTAAGCGGTTGGTGGAGGATATCAGAAACGCCGAGAAAGCCTTGGGTAAAGTGGATTATACCGTGAACCAACAAAACAGACGCTATGCCCGTTCTCTGTTTGTTATAAAAGATGTTAAAAAGGGGGAGCGGTTAACTCCAGAAAATATCCGTTCCATTCGCCCTTCCTGCGGGCTGCATCCCAAACACTATGAAACTATAATCGGTAAATTCGCCGCCAAAGACTTGCCCTTTGGAAAACCGCTTGCATTAGAAGATGTAAAGGATGATTATGAAAAATAAAATTTTGCATGATATTAAAAAATTTTTAGATAAATTGCAGGTTTCTATTATGCACCGCATTTTGTTTTTTAAATTTGGGCCGGGACATCGGCATTGGCATACGTATTGGCCGAATTTGAAAATAGAATTTCGTACAAACGGACGGCACGAAGTGTTTTATAAAGGGCAAAAAGTTTTTATGGCTCAAAGCTTTGCCGAACTTCAGAAATCGGCTTATGACGAAATTGTCATTTTTGGGGCCGGGCCGTCCGTCAAACAGATGGATTTGGACAAAGTAAAACCCCAAACGGCTATTTTAGTAAACGGAGCAATGGGCCTGGCGAATAAACTGCCAGGCGGTCCTTTACTGTGTGCTGTGTTGGATTATTCTTTCCTGCGCGACAAATTATGCAAAGATATGCTTTATGCGCTTCCTCCGGGAACTAACTTGTTGGTAAGCGACGATTTTTTTGCTTATGCTTTTAAGCGCGATAGGCATATGTTTGATAAATTCAATGTCTATATAGCCTGCAACCCTATTCACCCGCATTGGGCCCAAAAAATTGAAATGGAAGATTTGCCGCCGCAGCATTTCCGTAAAGGGTATGGAAGCGTGTTTTCATACGATCCGCAATATGGAATGTTTGACGGAGGAACTATTCTTACGTGGGCCATTCAAATGGCTTACTACCTCCGCGCTAAAACCACCTATATTTTAGGATTGGATTTGGGGAATTTTGCAGAACCACATTTTTATGAAACGGAAAAGAATAAAATCGTAAGTGTAGGGTTATTGCGGGATTACCAAAAAATTGAAAATTTCATGCGTTTGGCGTCCGAGGCCTTTGCAGAAGCTAGGTTAAAAATTTTTAACTGTTCTCCCATTACAAAATTGCCTTATTCCATTTTTCCGTTTAATGATTATTTTCTTAAAAATAATCAGGGAAATTGATTCCTTCAAATAACTTGATTTTACTCCCGATAGTAAGCGGTAATTGTGATGGGCTAAAAGCCCATTAAAACCAAAACACTATCGGGAATTTTTTATTAAGAAAAGAGCCAAACAACCTGTTGTAAAAGTTATCAAACAAAATGCTGCTGATGTAGTTGTTCCGGAAACTAAAGAGCGCGATAGTCGCTTGCCTGTGGTTGGAACAGTGCTTACTAAAACCTACCACGGACAAACCCTAGAGGTAAAAGTCCTTGAAAATGGCTTTGAGTATCAAGGCACAGTATATAAAAGCATATCGCGCGTAGCGATGGAAATTGTCCACCACCCTATCAGCGGATATGTATTCTTTGGGTTGACCAAATGACGCCGTATAGAATACCACCGCTGACGGGCAGATTCGTAAAAGGTCGTTTAGGCAACTCCCTGGGGAGCCCCAAAAAGAAGCAAAATGCCCAACTGTTGGAGACGACTATCTTGTTCTTTGACATCTTGGCCAAGGCCTATTATCAAAAAGGAAAGGCAGCTCGGAAGATAGAAAAAATGAGGGACGTGCTAAATGAGAAATAAATGTTATTTGCCTAAAAGTTTTGAAGAACTTAAAGGGTTATCAGATGAGAAACTCCAATTCTATTGGGATATCTTCTACCGTTATCCGTTAAGAGGCAGGAAAGGTAAATACCGTCCTCTTTGGTATGCTATCCAATGTGAGTTGTATAGTTGTAAACTGGCAGAAAAGTATATCACTAGACTGGATAAATACGCCACTAATCCAGAGAAATATATCCAACGGGCAAATAAGAATAAGTATTCCTTGGCAATAGGGACTATCCTAACCAAGAAGTATAAGGGAAAGATATATCAAGTTACCGTAAAAGGAGAGAAAGAATACGAGTGGGAGAATAATATCTATCCCAATTTAACGGCAATAGCACAGAAAATAACACGGGGCCACATAAGCGGCCCCGCGTTTTTTGGACTAACATCAAATATAAGGAGCTCTTGAACGATATATTGGTATGTTCCCTAGTTGATTTGAAATTAGGAAGTTGGAAATATCGTATTCTGAAGAGGGATTTTTAGGTCCTAAAATAATATGTGCAAA
Organism: Candidatus Avelusimicrobium aviculae; assembly: GCA_944324655.1. Lineage (GTDB taxonomy): Bacteria > Elusimicrobiota > Elusimicrobia > Elusimicrobiales > Elusimicrobiaceae > Avelusimicrobium > Avelusimicrobium aviculae. The sequence continues at coordinate 4,106 of CALUXF010000028.1, read as the reverse complement.
AGCGTCTTTAGTTAAATTAAGTTCATAAAAAGGAACGATCCTATTATTTCTGTTGATATATTGAATGTTGGGATTGATTTTTTTGTTATTTTCATATTTCTCTTGTAATATGCTAGGATGTTCAAATGGTAAAAATACTAACCGCCATTCTTTTTCTTCTGTGAAACTTGGATGTTTAAATATACAAGCCATATGGGCTAAGAAAATGGCTGAAGAATTCTTTTCAAAAGGGGTTGCGGAAATCATAGATTGTATAATGGTGTTTATAAATGCTTTTTTTGATTCATCGTCATATAATATTTTCATAAATCCACAACTCTCATCTGTTAGTGGTATTTGGTAACGATGAGGACTAGGTGAAAACGAAGAAAAGAATTTACTTTGAAAGCCAATTGCTACGCCCTTCCCTTCGTCAGCGTATCCTCTCCATTGTCCTAAATTGTCTTGCAATTCAGAGAATGAAATAATATATGTGGGAGAGATATTTATTTGAGCGAGCGTGACTCCATCCATAATATTCTTTCATAATCTGATAATGGTAAATTGCGTATTGTTTGATTGAGTATATTTAATATATCTTTTCCTTCCAAAAAATCATTTGAATAGAAGGCGGACATAAACCGAAGTGTTTTGCTCCGTACGATATTGTAGAAACTGGATAAAGAGCAATAATGGTATACAACTGCTGGTGGGACAGGTGGTTTGTTTTGTGTTTGTATAATATTCATTCTTGACTTATCTCCCGATAGTAAGCGTTACTGTGTATAGGAGAATTGTACCAAATATGCCCAAAATCAACTGTGCTATCTATACGCGTAAATCCACCGAACATGGCCTGGATATGGAGTTTAACTCGCTCCAAAACCAAGAGGAGTCCTGTAAGGCCTATATCTTATCCCAAGCGTTCAACGGTTGGGAATATACCAAAACCTACTCAGACGGCGGTATTAGCGGGGGGACGATGGATCGCCCTGGGTTGCAGGCGCTGCTTAACGATATCCGCGCGGGCCATATCCAAGTGGTAGTGGTCTATAAAGTGGACCGTTTGTCGCGTTCTATTATAGACTTCCACAAAATGATGCAGGAGTTTGATAAATATGGCTGCCATTTTGTATCTATTCCCCAAAATAGTGGCGGATTTTTAGAATACCGCAATCCCCGCAATATGAGCCTCAAGGAACTTATGAATTTGGCGGAAGGGGCAACGGCGTTTGAACAGCAGGAAAAAGCGTGGTGTTGTTAGGGAAGAACTGTTTTTAATTTTGTTACAGAGATATCCCATCCGTTCCAATAAAATAAAAACACATTGGGAAAGCGGGATTTGAATGAAACTCTTGTGTCGGAAAAAATAGGATTTCCGGTGTGATAGTAAGGATATGTAATTAGCAAATCGCAAGTAGCACATTTATTAAGAAAAAATTGTATTTTTTGTTTTTCTTATCAATGGAATTTTGTAATGAGATAACGGGATCCTCCCAACACATACTAATATTATTAATATGAAAATTGGGATATCCTAACCACGATTTGTGGAATGCCAAGCGGAAGTATTGCCCATTGATTTCTATTTGTTTTTCTGTGAAATTTTCTGTAATTATGCCACTTTTTAGTATTGTTTCCGAAAATATCTTTTTTAGATTTTTTGCATTTTCTTGTAGTTTTCTTACGCCGGGATTATATAGGTAATCAATATATTCTTGCCTGGTTTGGCTGTGCCACTTTCTGGGGTCATAGGTATCAATTACTAAGTTGAGATAAATACCATTTGTGTGTTTAACTTCAATACAAATATCCCGGGCAATTTCTGTTAGTATTTGGTTTACCCGGCATTGTTTGGTATTGTTGACCCATTCAGTCAGTTCTAACCCTTGTTTTTTCCCGCTTTTGGATGAAAATAGAAAATCAGGGCTTTCTTGGTTTGAAATATCCATCAATTGGTTAGACCCTTTCCAAGCGCTTCCCTCGGGCATTTGTAAAAATAATTCTACATAAAAGGATTCCAGGGCTTTTTTTCTTTCTGGGGCAGGTGTTTCTATAAGAGTTTTGAAATATGTAATGCGGTTTTTATCAGTAAAATACATAAATTATGTTTATATTGTAACAGATTTGGATCCGCTCTTATTGGCAGCTAGAGAAAAAGGCCTGTTTAGGGCCTTTTTTCGGTATCTCTAAAACCTCTCTGGGACGGCGATACATAAAAACGGAGGGAATTCTCCGTCGGAACTCAAGCCACACAGGCAACAAAAAAGACACTTCGTAAGGAGTGCCTTTCTAAATGGTTGGGCACGGCGTACGGACTGCCAAAGGCTGTAAGAGGGGGAAAGTCAAATCCCTGTTTATCAGGCAAAATACAGGGAAAAATCATGGGGCGGGAAAGTGAGTGCCCCGCTTATTTTATACGGAGGATTTGCCTTTGCATATACATTCCCTATCCCCTGGAACAGGGAAAAACAGGGATTAAAATACTTTTATTAAATTTTGTTTGTGCGTATATCCCTGTAAATTATTTTGCAAAACGGGATACCAGTTGCCTTGTTTTCCCCCGGGCCATACCCATACATAGGTGCCGTCTTTCATTTCTCCGACAATTTCTCCGTTGGGCTCTTTGCGCACGTTGGCGGGTCCGTCTACACGGTAGAGAGCCGGATCGCTTGCAGGTTTGTAAGAGGAAGGAATGTCGCCATTTTCTAAAAAATCCACCGACAAATTCCGCTCCGGGTAGAAATACTTGCGGCTAAGCGCAAAATACTTCTCGCCGTAGAAAGGCTGCCCTTCAAAACAGCCCACGCTTTTAAGTGGGCTTTCCACCAGCAGATTGAAATCCTCTATAAACCCCTGCCAGTTGTTGGCGGTGGTGAGGATGTATTCCACATAGTGCTGGGCTTCTAACTTATCCCACAGGTGGTCGGTGCCCGGCGGAGTCGGAATACGGACGAAATCCTGGTAGTCCCAAGTGTTGGGATTAATGCAAGAGGAAAAAGGCATACCCGTATTGGTGCTTTTGGAAGAGGGAGTGTAGGTGTGGCGGATATGCACGGTTTTGCCGGCGGGAAAAGTTTGAACCCAAAAATAGGAAATTTCTTTTGTCCACAAATCCTCCTCACGGTCGGTAATCGTCCAGCCCTCGGCTTCTTCGTAGTCGCCCGTTTCTTTACTGGGAAGAAATACGCCGCCCCAGTGCAGGAAATTCCCGTCTATTAATAGTTGGCGGTCTTTTTCTTCCATCGCTGATACACGCTCGTGAAATAAAGGTTCTTTCAGCCCTTCCTCCGGGTATTTCCACAGAGAATTAGCCACCGCAGGTACAGCGCGTTTGCCTTGTTTTAGGTTAAAAATGGTTTGATATTTTTTAGGCTTTCCATTTACCCACAATTTGAAATGAAACTGGTGTAAAGCTTCCTGGGTATATCCATAATAATCCGCTACCGCCGCAATAGGCGGCAGGGGGAAGAAAACCTGGGTGGTAATGTCTTTATCTGTGGTGTTTTCAAACAGATAATTTACTTCTATTTGCCCGGGGCGGATATAGAGGGCCTCGGTTTTCATTTTAATTCCGTCTTGTTTTTCAAACACCACGCCGCCCGTGGGCAACACATAACCGGCTGTGTCGTTGGCACGGGCGGAAAGGGCAATACAAAATAAAATAAATAAAAAATATATTTTCTTCATTTCTCTATTATAATATTTTAGTCAAGCATTGCTTTTTCTCCCTTATATACATAATAATCCATATATGGCTCTTTGTCTTTCCCAAATTGCTTGGACAAGGGCTCCCCTTCCCGAACTTCTTTTTTCTGCGTGTTATATCCATCAATAGAAGGGACTTGTGTGTCCCAGTACGCACGACCAGAATTTTGCATTCCCGCTTCGGGGTTTACCAGTACGATATGCCCATGTTCGGCATTATTGGGATTGTGATAGATGGCTACAACCGTGCCGCCGGCTTCGGCGCGGCGTTGGGCTTCTGGGTGGTCTAATTTACCGGTAGAATGGCCCAGCGCATCTACTTTTTTAGGCAGTTTTTCCCAGCCGGAACCTTTTTTATCCATATCTTCAATCATTTGGTTTGCATTTTTGTCGGGTTCCATATAGATACCCTGCTGAAG
>CALUXF010000027.1 GCA_944324655.1 Candidatus Avelusimicrobium aviculae | reverse complement strand
ATCTTTTCCCGTTCTTTAGAATAATCTTTTTTGCCGTACATACGGGTGGAAAAACTGTCTTGAAGGGCTTGCTGGCGTTCTAAATATTCTATTTGTTTTAAGCGCGTTTCCAGTAAGTGCTTGCGCAGAGGATGAATAGTGGTTTTTTTGTTAGGCATAAAGCTGCTCCTTAGGTGAGATAATACGTCAAAATGGGATGAGCGGAGACAGAGGTAACAGAACGTCTTTCAGGCGGAAGGCCAAGCAACGCAAAACAACCCGTTTGAAAGCGGACTATACTATAAAGATAAATTAAAAAGGATTGTACGGCAGGAAATATCTATAAATATATTATAGTATAAAATAGTTATAAAAGTCAAGTTTTTATAAGTGTAAGGAATGAAGTAGGTAATAGAAAAAATGAGTTGGCATAATTATAGACAAATATAAAATAATAATAGGATTCTGAATAATTTTTTTGAATAGTTGAGAAGGCGATGAGGGCTATTCCCCCGTTAGAGAAAAAGCCCGGAAAAGGTCCTTTTTGTTGTATCTCTAAAAGCTATCTAGGACGGCAATGTATAAAAACGCAGGAAATTCCCCAACGGAAAGATGTTCAGAAGGGCAACAAAAAAGACACTTCGTAAGAAGTGCCTTTCTAAATGGTCGGACACGGCGTGCATACTGCCAAAGGCGGTAAGATGGGGGCAAATCCCTGTTTATCAGGCAGAATACAGGGAATTTTGTCCCATTTCAAGCTGATTTTACAAATTTTAATGCTTTGCGGTTAGTAGACTTTCGTCTGAAAAATCCATTCCGACTAATTCAATTCCCTAAAATAAATAACAGGAAATTCTTCTAAAATAGCAGGGAATGAATCGTGTATTTAACTTAATGAGTAGAAAATGGCGAATAGTAAAAAAGATTAAATTAGGTGTTTTGGGGAACAATCAAGTTATTAAGCTAAATTATGCTAATATAAAATAAATATTATTTTATGGCTATTTATAGGGGGAATTAGATTATGACAATCAGCAAAAGTCCGGTTGGAAAATCCTACCGCTTAGGTATAGATTTGGGTACATCTTCTATTGGTACGGCCGTATATGAATTGGACGAAGATAAAAATATCACGCGTTTACTCCATTTAGATAGTTATATCTTTGGCGAACCCATCGCGCCCAAAGAAATGGTTACCCTTAATACGGCCCGCCGCGCTGCACGTCTCATGCGTAAGCAAATTGAGCGTAAAGCGGCCCGCTTGCGCAAAATTAAGTATATGGCTGAGTCGTTGGGCGTTACACGGGAGGATTTATTGGCTGATAAAGAGGACGTAATTGCCTTGCGCGCCAAAGCGGTGGAAGAAGAACTTACCTTGCCGCAGCTGATTAAAGTATTTTGCCACATCGTTAAAAACCGCGGCTACAAAGGCACGTTAAGCGCGGAGGAGCGGGGTGTCATTGGCAAAAAATTAAGCCAAACGTCGGCCCAACTGGTCAACGGCAAAACGTTGGGACAGCTGCTCTATGAACGCAAACAAGCCAGCGCCGGGAACCCTTGGCGCAAAATAGAAGAAGACGGCACATTCATTTACCGCCAAATGGTGGAAGAAGAATTTAACCGCATTTACGACAAACAAAGCTCTTACCACCCACAGCTGCGCGGTACTTACGCCGTGTGGGGGGAAAACATGTTCCCCGATTTCCTCGGCCACAAAGAAATTCCGCTTAAAGACGTCTTCCACTCCGCCCTGTTTTACCAACGCCCCATTAAATGGGAGCTGGAAAACGTAGGCGCCTGCCCTCTCTTCCCGCAGGAAAAGCGTGCCGCCTGCGCCCAGGTGGCCTATCAGCATTACCGGTTGGCCAAAGATATTGCCAACTTGCGGCTTGCCAAAAAAAGCGAAAAGGAGTCCTATCCGCTTACCTTGGCCCAGCAAACACAGCTCTTTAACTATGTGGACAGTTCCACCGGCGATTATACGGCGGACAGTGCGGTAATTCCGTTTGCCAAAATTTATCAAGCCTTGTCGCTGCCTGCTGATGTTTCGTTTACCATTGACCGCAAAAACGGCATCAAACAAGGGTTAAAAGGCAACACCACGCTGTTTGCTTTTGAACGGGCAGGCGTGCTGAACGAGTGGGCAAACTTGACGGATAAAGTGCAGGAGTTGGTGATAGAATTTTTGGCCAACATTACCACGTTTTCGGATATTGAGGATAATACAGACGAATATATCGGCCAAAGTTTTGTGGAGTTAACCCGCAATATCTCGGCCGACGCATCCGAGCGGCAGCGCGGGATAGATTTTATTTGCGCACTGAAAAAGAAGCAGGTCTTTCTGTTCTTCACGTTGGAAAAGGGCAGGGCTTCTTACAGCATAAAAGCTTTGCGTTTGCTGACTGACGGCCTATTGCAAGGGCAGGACGAAACCGATTTGCTGGTCCACATCCAGTCGCCGCAAGCGGTTTTGCGGGGCAAGTTGCGTTCGGTAGAGGCTATTAAAAAACAGGAATCTATCAATGACCCGGTGATGAGCCGCGCCCTGGCCGAATTTTACCGCGTGCTGAATTACATCGTTCACAAGTATGGCCAACCGGACGAAATCGTGGTAGAACTTTCGCGAGAAATAAAAAACTCCCTGCGCCGCCGCCAGTGGCTGGAAGGCCAAAACAGGCTGCAGGCTGACGAACGAAAAAAAGCCATCGCTGCGCTGCAGCAAGGCCACGTGTTGGTCAGCCCGCGCAATATAGAAAAATGCCTGCTCTGGGAGGAACAAAACCACCTGTGCCCATACAGCGGCCAGCCCATTTCGTTCGCGCAGGCGTTTGACGAACGGCAGACGCAAGTGGACCACATTATCCCGCAGCGGGGGGAAATCCCGGGGCCAAACGTATTTGAAAATAAAGTCTTGGCACTGACGCAGGAGAACAAAGAAAAATCCAACCGCTTGCCGTACGAATGGAAATTCCGGCAGGATATAGAAGATTATTTGGCGTTCCAAAAAGACAAAAAAGCCAAACGTAAAACAGGCGAAGACGCCGCTGGCTCATTTGGCAACCACAGCCCGCTGATTAATTTTGTTTCGCATTTATGGATGCTGTACAATAAAGAAAAAGGAGGCTACTATTCCGCGCGGGAACACAAACGCAAGCCCACGCAAAAGGGTGCGCGGATTTTGCGCAAAATTAATAACTTGCTGGCAACGCCCGCTCAAGTAAAGCAGGATTTTTCCAGCCGCCAAAACCAGGAAACCGCCTGGATTGGCAAAATCGTGTTGGATTGGTGCAAGGACATCTGCCCAAAAGTCACCCCTTCCTACGGCGGCTTGACGGCGTATATGCGCGCCCAGTTGCACTTTGACCGCATTTTGCCGTTGGTGCGTATAGCGGAGCATAAGCCGCTGTATGATAAAGACGACAACGAAATAGACTCCGCCAAATGGCAGGAGCTTTATGCCGCCCATGCCTTGCCGTACGGCCAGGCCCCAGCATTGCAGGAAGATTTCGGAAAATTTTGCTCTTCTCTGTCCACTCTCCCGCTGACTCCCAAGGACAAGCAAAAATGCTTTGCGGCCTTTTGCCGTGAACAACGCACCCAGCTGCAATTTAACAAACGTTGCGACCACCGCCACCACGCGGTGGATGCGGCCGTGATTGGTTTGTGTAACTTGTCCCTGGTGCATCGGGCGTCCCGACACAATGCCAAATACGGCACCCTGCATACCATAGAGTGGATAAATGCCGATGGCACGCACGATAAAACCAAAGACATTCCCGGCTTTATGCCGGAAAACATCCCCCAGTATGCGGCTATTTGGGAGGAAGTAAAAAAACGCCTGACGGATTATGTAGTGTGGCACAAGCCGGACCGTTTGCCCGCCGGCAAATTCTTTGACGAAACCGCCTACAACGTGCAGCAAAAAGATGGCGCGGAACGTTTTGTAAAGCGTGCGCCTTTAAGTAGTTTTCTCAAAAGTGATGCACAAAAGACCAAGGCCAATTTGGATAAACTGTTGTTTTCCGATACGATTAAACAAGTAATATTGGAACAATTCCAGCAACGCTTGGACCAGGGAATGACGGCGGAGGAAGCCCTTTGCGGACGCAAAAATGACCCGCAGGACGGTATTTATTACCGCGGGCATAAAGTAAAACAGGTGAAATATATGTATTTGACTGGCCGTGGAATTCGGGAATTTGACCCGAATGCCGACAAAAAAATCACCACGGCCGACCAGGGCGGAAAAACACATCAGAAAGCCTACCAAAACTACGGATATGCCTGTATGGATTTTGACGCCAAAACCGGCAAGCGCGTGGCATTGATACCGATATGGAAGTATGCTTTCTGCAAAACCGTACCGGAAGGTGTCATCCGTGTGTTTATAGGGGATACGTTGTTTGATACCGTTACCAAACAGTTTTATCGGATAAAGCAGTTTAGCGCCCAAGCGGGCCTGGTATTGCGGTTGACCACAGAAGTCAACGAAGCTGACACCCGCACGGCTAACATCAAAAATTATAAGGTGGTATCTTCGCGCCAAGACATCTCTAAATTAAAACGCGAATGAGCATACAACATCTTATCAGTATAGATCGGGAAGCATCGCTTTCCGTGGATACGGGGCGGCTTAAAATTTCTTTTGCCAAAACGCAAGAAACGCATTTTATAGCCGCCTGCGATATTGCGGTGCTGGTGCTGGCCCATCCGTGTATTCGGGTGTCTTTGGCGGTGTTTCAGGAATTGGCACGGCAAGGTGCCGTGGTGGTATGCGCGGGGGAAAAATATATGCCGTGCAGTATGGCCCTGCCGCTGGGGAGCAATTTGGAAGGGGCCAAGCGTTCCTTTCTGCAAGCCAAACACTTAAATGCGGCTCCATCCCACTGTTGGTGGCAACAGTTGGTAGCGGCCAAAATCCGGGGCCAAGCCTTTGTGGCGGAATATTTTGATGTAGCCTTGGCGCAACGCCTGCGGCTGTTGGCCGCCCACGTGGAACCGGGTGATTCTTCCGCGCGGGAAGCGCAAGCCGCCCAAGCCTATTGGCCCGCCTTCTTTGCGGCAATTCGCAACCCTATAGATTTTAGGGATAAGCAAGGCGCCACAGACCCTGCCAATATCGCTCTGAATTACGGCTACGCAATTTTGAGGGCGATGATAGCCCGCAGTTTGACTTGTGCCGGACTTTGCCTGAATTTTGGCGTGGGGCACTGCCGCAAAGATAATCCCTTCAATTTGGCGGATGATTTTATAGAACCTTTCCGTTTTTTGGCGGATGTGATTGTTTGGCGTTTGGCCCAGGATAGACCGTTGGAAAGGTTTGATAAAGAAGTAAAAAAACAACTGTTGTCTTCCCTGCTGGCCAGCGAACTGCCCCTCGCCGGAAAAAATTACCGTTTATTCCACGGCATAGACTTTGCGGTAAACAGCTTTTGTTTAAGTTTGGAAGACCCCCGCCGCAAATTAATTCTGCCCAACCAACCCACCCGCCCGGGCAAAATGCCTTCCGCTGTGTTGTGGAAGACCGACTCGTTTTCCGATGAAACCCAATAGCTGGCGCATTATGTGGGTAGTTGCGGTGTTTGATTTGCCAACGCATACCAAAATCCAGCGCAAACGGTACGCCGGGTTTCGCAAGTTGTTGCTACGCAACGGCTTTAGTATGTTGCAATTTTCGGTATATGTGCGCCACCTGCCCACTATGCACCAGGCGCAGGCGTTGGTTAAACAAATGGGCGAACAAACCCCGCCCCAGGGCAAGTGTGCTTTTTTGTTTATTACGGACAAACAATATAGCTTAATCAAAAATTTCTACGGGCCTGCCTTGCAGCAAGCAAAAATCCCCAAACCGCATGAGCAACTCATACTGTTTGAGGATTTATAAAGTTGTAAGTGGGGGTAAACCCCTTTGCGGGCTTTAATGCCCTTGTTACCTAAGCTGAGGCACAAAAAGAATAAGGTTTCTGTAATTATTCTACCAAAAATGTTTATTTTTTAGCAATTTTTTGTAATGCCTTAAATTCTACCTTATTCTTTGGTGCCTAATAGGAACCTCTCAACGCACGGCCCGTCCGAGTAGGGCTAAATTCTACCTTATTCTTTGGTGCCTAATAGGAACTAGCCCCGGCATGTCGGCATAGTCGTCGGCTAAATTCTACCTTATTCTTTGGTGCCTAATAGGAACTGATTTTTGGCTTGTCTTACGTATTCTTTCTAAATTCTACCTTATTCTTTGGTGCCTAATAGGAACTGAAATGGCGTTTTGGTGTCTATTTTTTCCTAAATTCTACCTTATTCTTTGGTGCCTAATAGGAACGGCGGTAAGTAATGCCCTTCAAATTTCTTTTAAATTCTACCTTATTCTTTGGTGCCTAATAGGAACAACGAATTAGATTTTATGGAGTTGGCGAATTAAATTCTACCTTATTCTTTGGTGCCTAATAGGAACTCAAGAAGATGCCCATATGATTAAGGACTTTAAATTCTACCTTATTCTTTGGTGCCTAATAGGAACTTACACCCGCCGGAAGTCCTTTCCACATTTTAAATTCTACCTTATTCTTTGGTGCCTAATAGGAACAAAGGTTGAGCAGGCCGAAGCCTTGGTAGATAAATTCTACCTTATTCTTTGGTGCCTAATAGGAACATAGATAATATATATATTAATAATAATATTTAAATTCTACCTTATTCTTTGGTGCCTAATAGGAACGCTCTGCTGCTGTACCTTGCGAACACTCCAGTAAATTCTACCTTATTCTTTGGTGCCTAATAGGAACAGGTGGCTAGTGGGGAAATAGGGGAGTAGTTAAATTCTACCTTATTCTTTGGTGCCTAATAGGAACATTCAAACTGTGCCCAACTTTCTACAAAACTAAATTCTACCTTATTCTTTGGTGCCTAATAGGAACTTAAAGCTATTTGTAAGCAGGGTTTCTGTATAAATTCTACCTTATTCTTTGGTGCCTAATAGGAACTCATATAGCAATATCTACAATCGTTCCTGCTAAATTCTACCTTATTCTTTGGTGCCTAATAGGAACGGACTGGGCCAAAGACCACCTGGGCGATATTAAATTCTACCTTATTCTTTGGTGCCTAATAGGAACCGGTCAAAACTTTGGCTCATTCTATGCCTTTAAATTCTACCTTATTCTTTGGTGCCTAATAGGAACTCCTACTATGACATATCCTTTGCCCCAAAGTAAATTCTACCTTATTCTTTGGTGCCTAATAGGAACTTGCAAGTCTTTGTCTTCTCTCATTGAAAATAAATTCTACCTTATTCTTTGGTGCCTAATAGGAACTGCAAACAGGTATAAATCGGAGTTTTTTTGTAAATTCTACCTTATTCTTTGGTGCCTAATAGGAACACGGTTGGTAATGTTTCCCCCTCGTCTATTTAAATTCTACCTTATTCTTTGGTGCCTAATAGGAACTACTTGGATTTGTTCCATTGGAATGTGTTTTAAATTCTACCTTATTCTTTGGTGCCTAATAGGAACATTACTGCTGCAAAGTCGTATTGCATGGTTAAATTCTACCTTATTCTTTGGTGCCTAATAGGAACTGGCGGTTGCTCCTTTTACTTTCATATCTTTAAATTCTACCTTATTCTTTGGTGCCTAATAGGAACGTGTATAGCGGTAAGGTACATTACCGCGCCTAAATTCTACCTTATTCTTTGGTGCCTCATCAAAATATCAAAAATAAAAGGACCCACAGGGTAGGAATATTTAATGCCGCGTATTTCATTTATGCCTTTCCGCTTCAGTCCAGGAACCCTTTAGGTGTTTGATAGTATATCTAAAACAGAATTATTTTTCAATTTTTAAATCATAACGTTTGCAAATTGTAGTTTTAAATTGACTTATCGGCCTATAGTAAGCGGTAATGTGTACACAAGCCGTACTATAGGAGATAAGCATGAAAAAACAAATCAAAAAAACACGCAAAGTCGCCTCTCAACATGTGCCGGATATACCGGCGGTTGTGTCGGTGAATATTCAAGCAAAAAATTCTACCTCTGCCCCCAAACGGGACACGCGTATCCCACCCGTTGGAACGGTGATTACTAAAACCTACCACGGACAAACCCTGGAAGTAAAAGTGCTTGAAAACGGCTTTGAGTATCAAGGCAAAGTATATAAAAGCATATCGCGCGTAGCGATGGAAATTGTCCACCACCCTATCAGCGGATATATATTCTTTGGGTTAAGTAAATGACGCCGTATAGAATACCACCGCTGACGGGCAGATTCGTAAAGGGCCGCTCGGGTAATCCCCTGGGGCGGCCCAAAAAGAAGCAAAATACCCAGTTGCTGGAGACGGCTATCTTGTTCTTTGACACCTTAGCCAAAGCCTATTACCAAAAAGGCAAGGCGGCTCGGAAGATAGAAAAAGTGAGGGACGTGCTAAATGAGAAATAAATGTTATTTGCCCAAAAGCTTGGAAGAAATAAAGGGATTAAGTGATGAAAAACTCCAGTTCTATTGGGATATATTTTATGCTTATCCGTTGCGCGGGCGCAAAGGGAAATATCGCTCTTTGTGGTATGCTATCCAGTGTGAATTATCCGGCACCAAACTGGCGGATAAATACATTACCCGCTTGAACCGCTATGCTGCTAATCCGGAAAAATACATTCAGCGTGCCAAAAAGAAAAAATACAGTTTGGCGATCGGTACAGTGATTAGCAAAACTTACAAGGGAAAGATATATCACGTTACCGTCAAAGGAGAGAGCGCCTATGAGTGGGAAGGCGAGGTATATGATAACTTATCCGCTATTGCCGGGAAAATAACAAGGGGCCACATCAGTGGCCCCAAGTTTTTTGGACTACGGCGATAGAAAATTCACTTTGTATTATATCCATTTTGTATTGTAGATAGACATTTTTTCCAATACTGTTCTCTGGCAATAATTTTATTTTTATCGTAGCTTTTTCCAAAAAATTCCAATAGAGTGAATGTAAAAAACTGTTCAAAATATTCGGGACCTTCTTTTTCTCGAAGTTCGATCAATTTCTTGTTATTACCGTCTTTAGTATGGAAATAATCTCCCCATCGTTTGGCCAATCCTCCTTCGCCATATGCTGATCCAATATATAATTTCCCAGTTTGTGTATCTGTCAGACAATATACTCCTGAAATCTGTTCCAATGCTTCTGCATATGATGGCATAATTTTACCACTAAATATATCAGATAATTTTTTATAAGGGAGATAAACTTGGTCATATCCTTCAAATTTTTCTCCACTATATAGACAAGGTAAAATTTCCTTTACTTTACATTCGTCAATATATGTTCGTAAATTGAAAGTATAGCGTCCCATAGTATTTCCTTTGTAACATTTAATGATTAGTTTTCCAAAATAAGGGATAAAACGTTGAAGAATTGATACTTCGGCCCACGTTCCTTTTGGGGTATCGATAATTTCAGCTGCAGAAACAAACAACCATTCATCGTTACGTAATCTTATAAAACTCAAAACCCATTCCCCACGTTTAAAATTTCTTTGCTGTCCATACCATCCCCAAAAGGAACAATCCCAATAGGGTCCATAACCATTTTCTTTTTCTTGTTCACTGTGTTTTAACCATCTGTCTAAAAAAGATTCTCCTCTGCTCCCCGCATTCATGTTAAGTTCAATTTTGCTATTTTTTATTTCACTTTCAGTAAGGTTTAAAATATGATTCAACTTAATTTCCATAGATTTGCCTCTTCTTCTTGACTTTTCTCTCATTAGTAAGCGGTAATGTGTATAGGAGAATTGTACCAAATATGCCCAAAATCAACTGTGCTATCTATACGCGTAAATCTACCGAACACGGGCTGGATATGGAGTTTAACTCGCTCCAAAACCAAGAGGAGTCCTGTAAGGCCTATATCTTATCCCAAGCGTTCAACCAATGGGAATACTATAAAACCTATTCAGATGGCGGAATCAGCGGCGGCACGATGGAGCGGCCCGGGCTGTTGCAAATGCTGGCCGATATCCGCGCGCGCAAAATACAAATGGTTATTGTGTATAAGGTGGACCGGCTTTCTCGCTCCATTATTGATTTTCACAAAATGATGCAGGAGTTTGATAAGTACGGCTGCAACTTTGTGTCTATCACGCAATCGTTTGACACCAGTAACTCTATGGGGAAACTGACGCTTAATATGCTTTTATCCTTTGCGCAGTTCGAGCGGGAAGTATCCGCCGAGCGCGTGCGTGATAAAATAGCTGCTAGCAAGGCCAAAGGGCTTTGGATGGGCGGCGTTCCGCCTCTTGGGTATGTGTTAAAAGACAAACAATTGATACCAGATTCGCAAGAATCGCAGTTAGTTAATCTTATTTTCCACAAGTATCTAGAATTAGGAAGTATACAAGATACCGCCGATTGGCTCAACCAGCAAGGATATCATAGTAAATGCTGGCAGACTGCCGCAGGAAACAAAATGGGAGGGCGCCCATTTAAGTATGGATCCATTCAGCGGATTTTAGGAAATCCTGTATATATTGGCAAAATTGCCCACTTGGCCCGAAAAAAAGTGTATCCCGGTAAACATCCGTCTATTATCACAAAAGACTTATTTGAAGCCGTACAGGCTAAAATGGGGGCAGATAGAGAGGGGGTAAAGGTGCGCCGACGGTATATCCGGCAGGATAACTTATTAGGCGATGTTCTGGTGGATGAGCAGGGGCGGGCATATAAATTGTCAACGGGGAAGAAGGGGGTTAGGCGGTTTAAATACTATGTAATACGGAACGGCGCACATTTGGCAGTAGAGCAGTTGGACCGTTTGGTCTTGCAAACTATTCAAAATAGTGATTATAGCGATATCTTGCCTAGGGTAACAGCGCAAAGCCTGCCGGGAAACGAGGCTAAACGCTATTTAGAGCGGGTTGTTTGCCAAAAGGAGGGTAAAGCGTACCACGTGACTATTTATCTTAAAAAACAGCCTTTTGAAACGTTTTTGGATGAGCATATGTCTGAGAATGTCCCCAATAGAGGGGTGCGGGCGCAAGTGAAAGGGGAAAATATCATGCTAAGGGATACGTTTTATATAGATAATGTGTCATCCACGCGGTTGCAGAATGGTTCCTCTAACAATATTCTAACGGTGCGGCAGTTGAATGAAAGCCTGGTACGCGGGTTGGCCCGGGCGTGGCAATTAAAGAAACTCATTGCCAGCGGGCAGACCACGCGGGAGTGGGAAAAGAATAGCGGGCTAAATAAGCGTACATTCTCCCGGTATTTGAATTTGTGTTATTTATCTCCCAAAATAGTGGCGGATATTTTAGAATACCGCAATCCCCACAATATGAGTCTTAAGGAACTAATGAATTTGGTGGAGGGGGAAACGGAGTTTGAACGGCAGGAAAAGGTGTGGATAAATTATGATAGTATGTAAAAAAGGGGTGTAAAATGAAAAAAATAATTTATGTGTTTATTTTTATCTTATTATGTTCTGCTTGTTCTACCGCTCCCAAGCGTCCGACTTTATCTCAATTGCAGGAATTTGCTTCCGAGCTCGTGAGTGATTTTCAAGAAAGAGAAAAAGCAGGCACTTTATCTAAAGAAGAGGAAAAAGACTGGCAACTTTTAAAAGAAGAAATGGCTTCGGAAGTCATGGTAAGTTTAAAAAAGAATTCAGCACAGCCCATTAATCTTGATTTTCCTATTCTTGTTGCGGAGGCAAGAGAATGGGGATATTCTTTTCAAGAAATAAATGATTTTTTAGGATTGGATTTAATTATAGATAATCCATATTGTGAAAATGAATTCCAATCTTATAAAGTATTTCAAGTTTTGCCAGATTATGTTTTGGCAAATGGATGTGAAATTACCAGTTATGATACATGTAGCACCTTTAATGGAAGAATTTTTATGTTTCCTAAACAAGGGGAAAGTTTGTACTTTGATGACAAAATCTTAACGCCTCCTGCTGGTTTTTGTTCTGTATATGCTGGAATTTTTAGTTATGAAAGTAGAGGGGGGAAACAGCATACTGTTCCTATCTTATTATTCTTACCTAAAACTATTGATAAAGTGCAATTAGAATATATCCAAAAAATGAGAGAAAAAACACAAAAAGAGTTGCAATAAATGGATTCCCTCTATTCCCCCGTTAGAGAAAAAGCCCGGAAAAGCTCCTTTTAGTTCTATCTCTAAAAGCTATCTAGGACGGGAATGTATAAAAACGGAGGGAATTCTCCGACGGGAGCCGGGACGCACAGGCAACAAAAAAGACACTTCGTAAGAAGTGCCTTTTTAAATGGTCGGGGCGGCGGGATTCGAACCCACGACCTCACGGTCCCGAACCGTGCGCGCTACCATCTGCGCTACGCCCCGTATAATAATTTTAAATGGTCGGGAAGGCGGGACTCGAACCCGCGATCTCTCGCACCCCAAGCGAGCGCTCTACCTCTGAGCCACTCCCCGAAATAAAGGTGGTTTCTTTCAACCACCTTTATATTTTATCATTCTTTTATTAAATCTTCCAGCGTTTCTTTAATTTCCGTCAGAAACTTAATATCTGTATGAGGCTGCGGGGCTTTATTTGATATATTTGGCAACTGATATTTGCCTAATTGCTTTTTTGCCCCTTCTAAGGTAAGTTTATGTTTGTAGATTAAGTCTTTTATTTTTAGGATAGTGTAAACGTCTTCTTTGGTATATCGGCGGTGGCCGCTTTCTTTGCGTATGGGTTTAATAAGGCCAAATTCCGCTTCCCAGTAGCGCACGGAGTATTCCGGCACACCAGTAATGCGTTTTACATCTCCTATAGAAAAATAATCTTTTTGTTCCAGTTCTTCCAGTCCCATATTCTTATTATATCAATTTGTGCTTTTGTTTGACTTTCATTGGTCACGCTCTTTAGAATAAAAATATTGGGGATTAGTTAATATAAATACTTGTTTGTTGGAGAAGATAATAAAGTTTGTAAGGCCTCCGCTCCGTTAGAAAATAAAATATGTTTGGCTTTTGGTGGGGGTATGAAACATAAAGCGGTTTTATATACGTGTTATTTCTTTTAGTGATACAAAATAGACGGAAGGCCGACAAGGCCTTTGGATATATTTATAAAATGATCTTTGCCGGAATTTTAACAAAATAAAAAGCCGCAGCAGATATCAAATTCCGTTGCGGCTAATATTTGTTTATTGATACTTATTTGGCTTTGTGTTTTACGGGTTCGCCGTAGTAAGCTTTTAAGTACAGTTCTTTAATTTCGCTGATTAACGGATAGCGGGCGTTTCCGCCAGTGCACTGGTCGTCAAAGGCCAGTTCGGAAAGTTTATCCAAGTTATCCAAGAATTCCTTTTCCGGTATGCCGTATTCTTTGATAGAGCGGGGGATATTGAGTTTGTGTTTCAAATCTTCCACCATATCAATCAGTTTTTGCACTTTGGCGTCTTTGTCATCACCCAAGTTGTTGTGGGGGAGCAAAAAGTCCACAATCTTGCCGTAGCGTCCCTTTACAAACGGGTATTTATACTGCGGGAACAAGCCCTGTTTGGTGGGTTTATCCGTGGCGTTGAACTCAATTACGTAAGAGAGCAGCAGCGCGTTGGCCAACCCGTGCGGAACGTGGTACATGGCCCCCAGTTTGTGCGCCATGGAGTGGGAAAGCCCCAAGAAGGCGTTGGCAAACGCCATACCGGCAATGGTGGCGGCGTAGTGCATTTTCTCACGCGCGTTGATGTCTTTGGCGCCTAAGGTGTAGGATTTTTCCAAATATTTAAACACTAAGCGCATGGCTTCTAAGGCTTGGCCGTCCGTAAAGTTGGTGGCGTATACGGAGGTGTAGGCTTCAATGGCGTGGGTGAGTACGTCCAAGCCGGAGAAAGCCGTCAAGCTTTTAGGCATACCCAGCACAAATTCCGGGTCAATAATGGCCATATCCGGGGTTAAGGCATAATCCGTAATGGCGTATTTGGTGCCGGTTTTTTCATCGGTGATGATGGTGAACGGGGTCACTTCAGAACCGGTACCGGAGGTAGTGGGGATAGCCACCATAGTAGCTTTCTTGCCAAGCGGCGGGGCCGCGTAAATGCGTTTGCGGATATCCATAAAGCGCATGGCGATGTCTTCAAAGCTGGTGTCCGGGTTTTCATACATTAACCACACCATTTTGCCTTCGTCAATGGCGCTGCCGCCGCCTAGGGCGATGATTAAATCCGGCTGCCAGGAATTGGCGATAGCCAACGCTTCTTCCACGTTGGTGATGTTCGGGTCCGGCAATACGTTGGAAAACACGCGGAATTTGATGTTCTGGCTTTCCAAAACGTCCGCCACGGCGCGCACATGGCCCAGCTGTTCCATGGTTTTATCGGTAATGATGTAGGCGCGCTGTTTGTCTTTTAATTCCGCCATAGCTTGGGAGAGTGCGCCGCGTTTAAAATAAATTTTGGAAGGTACTTTATACCAGTACATATTTTCGCGGCGTTCCGCCACGGATTTTACGTTCATAAGGTGTTTTACTCCAATGTTTTCGCTGACAGAGTTCCCACCCCAAGAGCCGCAGCCCAAGGTAAGGGAGGGGGCCAATTTAAAGTTGTACACGTCCCCAATAGCGCCCTGGGAAGAAGGAATATTAATAAGCGTGCGGGCGGTGGGCATATCTTTAAACATATCAATATGCTCTTCATTGGCTTCATCCGTATACAAGACGGAGGTGTGTCCGGCGCCTCCGTACAGGATTAAATCCCGTGCCAAGTCTACGGCGTGTTTAAAATCTTTGGCGCGGTAAAAGCCCAGCACGGGGGAAAGTTTTTCCCGGGCGAAGACTTCTTCGTCATTTACGGCGGCGGCTTCCGCAATTAAAATTTTGGTTCCGGCGGGTACTTTAATCCCGGCCATTTGGGCGATTTTTTCCGCGCTTTGGCCCACAATGGCGGAGTTTAATTTCCCGTTGACCACAATGGTTTCAGCCAATTTTTTGCGGTCTTTACCGGTTACAAAATGGCATCCGCGGGCGATAAATTCCTGTTTTACTTCATCGTATACGGCATCTTCCACCACTACGGATTGTTCACTGGCGCAAATCATGCCGTTGTCAAAGGTTTTGCTCATGATAATGGAGCTGACGGCCATTTTAATATTGGCGGTGGCATCAATAACGGCCGGGGTGTTGCCCGCCCCTACGCCGATAGCCGGCTTACCGGAAGAGTAGGCCGCTTTTACCATGCCCGGGCCGCCGGTCGCCAAAATTAAATTGATATGCGGGTGGTGCATTAGCGCGTTAGAAAGCGCCATGGTGGGGTTTTCTATCCAGCCGATAATGCCTTCCGGCGCGCCGGCCGCTACGGCCGCTTCCAACACCAGGCGGGCGGCTTCAATGGTGCATTTTTTGGCCCGCGGATGGGGGGAAAATACAATCCCGTTGCGGGTTTTAAGCGCCAATAAGCTTTTAAAAATGGCGGTGGAAGTGGGGTTGGTGGTAGGGATTACGCCCGCTATTACGCCGATAGGTTCGGCCACTTGGCGGTAGCCAAAAGCGTCATCGTCAGACAGTACCCCGCAGGTTTTGGTGTCTTTATATTGGTTGTAAATGTATTCAGAGGCAAATTGGTTTTTAATCACTTTATCTTCCATTACCCCCATGCCGGTTTCTTCCACGGCCATTTTAGATAACGGAATGCGGTGCTGCGCGGCGGCGATGGCCGCGGCCCGGAAAATTTTATCTACTTGTTCTTGCGTGTAAGTTGCGTAAATGCGCTGGGCCGCTTTCACTTTGTCTACGATTTTGTCCAGCATGGACAATTCTTCGGCTGTGGCTTGGGCCGGCGCGGTTTGTTTCTTTTCCGCCATAATTTGGTTTCTCCTTGTGAAAATATCCTGTTTTATACTTTACTGGATATTTTTATATCTATATTTTATATATTGCTATAAATATTGTCAATATTGTATATACAATATATTTTTAAGAACTTGACAAATTAAGCCTTAAAAAATATATTATAGATATTGTAATATCCACAAAAAATGTTTTTTCTCAGAGGAAATATGGGCTTTTTTCATCATAAAAAAGAAATCAGCGTACAAACTATCCGCCGTTTGCCCCAGTATTTGCGTATTTTTTATAATTTGCACGGGTACGGGAGGGAGTTGGTGTCTTCCACCGCGTTGGCGCAGGAAACACAGCTTTTGCCTATTGTAATTAAGAAAGACTTGCAGGCTGTGGGGGCCCCCAGCAAATTGCGCGCCGGTTTTAAAGTGGCCGGAACCATAGCCGCCATAGAAAAGTTTTTAGGCTGGGACAATTTAAACAAAGCCTTTATGGTGGGGGTGGGGCATTTGGGGTCCGCCCTGCTTGGCTTTCAGGGATTTAAAAACCACGGGCTGGAAATTGTGGCCGCCTTTGACACCCACCCGGAAAAAGTTTCCGCCGAGGTAAACGGCGTACACGTTTATCATACGGCCCAGCTGGCTACGGTGATAGAAAAATTAAACTTAAAAATAGCCATACTTACCGTGCCCGCTTCCGCCGCGCAGGGCATAACGGATACCTTGGTTAACGCGGGCATAAAAGCAATTTGGAACTTTGCCCCCGTAAACTTAACCGTTCCGCCGGATGTGGTGGTGCAGAAAGAAGATATTTCCTCCGGCCTGGCGGAACTTTGCGCCAAGCTGAAACGTTAAATAGTATCCGTATTTAAATAAAACCCCCGGCTTTACTAGGCCGGGGTTTTT
>CALUXF010000026.1 GCA_944324655.1 Candidatus Avelusimicrobium aviculae | reverse complement strand
TTACCAAACAGATACTTCTAAAAACCCTAACCTGTTAATCCCCACTGTATCAAAAAAAAAAAACAAGTCAAGCAAGTTTTAAAATTACCTTGCTTGACTTATGGTATTTTTTAAAATCTTTAACCAAACAAACTAAAAGCTATATCCGCTTCCACCGGAGGCGGCCCACTTCCAAAAGGCATCTTCAAAAGCGTTCATGTCATTATAGTAATATACTTTTTTTAATGCTTTTTCAACGGAATAAGGCTTATAAATCTGTTTGCCGGAAGCGTCTCTCTTCAAAAACCCGCTGGACGGATCCCGCACGGCTTCCCCTTCAGCCAGCAGTTTAGTAAACTGCTCAAATTGCATGCGTTTAGACGGATAGGAAGAATTACCCGGGTTTAATAAAAACCGCACCATAGTATACGCCTGGAAATACCAATCCTGGGCTTGCCCGTTAGACTCCATCATATTCAAAGAACCCTCTTTCATAAACTGGTCAAACGGCATAAACGTGAGGGTTCTGCCCGGTTTGCGCATCATATTGGTGGGAGAGGAATTCCACCCTAAAGACATACGGCTGGACGGGTCCCGCTGGAAATTTAAGGTCTTAAAATCCTGCGCCCACGGCCCGCCCTGCGTGCCGTTATAAGCTTGGTCTTCCATCAGCACGGCAAGGCCCTCATCTAACCAGGCAGGAGTCATAATCTGGTACGTGCGGCGTTTGTCAAAAAACTTTTGAGTAAAAATATGCACCAGCTCATGCGTGAACATTTCTTTTAATTCCTGGGTTTTGTTAGGCTCATCATAAACCACAATTTCACCGCGGGTGGGATAAGCCATGGCGCGGCTCCAGGGTTTGGCGTTAGGTTCATATTTCAAGTAAGATTGATAATCCTGATATACAAACACGCGAACCCGGTCAGACATCATCCAAGGAATAAATCTTTTTAACGTATTATAAGACTGTTCAAACACGGCCGTCATATTAGCGGTTCCGCTGCCTATATCACGCTTTTGGGTATATACGGTAAAATTTTTACTTTGGCTTTCCTTCCATTGCACCCCGGGGCGGTATACGTTGGGGTTAAAACGGCGCGCCTTGGAAGAAGGCACCGTTGCCGTGACGTTTTTAGCGGCCGGCGGAGGGATGGTGCGCCCCCCTTCCTGAGAGTTTTTAGCTTGCCGAAGCATACGCACGGCTACTTCCACTTCAGCCGCTTCTTCCTGTTCTTCTTGGGAAAGTTCTTCTTTGGAAGCATTATCTTCCCCCTGTTGGCTTTCCGGCAAGAGAGCGTTTTCTTTTTCTATCGCTTTTTCCAACTCCGTAGGTTTGGCAGAGGTTTTGAGAGTGACGGCCTTGGAGGAAGTCTGTTTAGTACTGCGGGTAGAACTGGAAACGGAAGTTTTGGAGCTAGACACGGTCTTGCGAGGCTGAACCTGCGTCTTTACAACCGAAGAGGCATTGCCGCCCATATTAATAGGCATTTCCAAGGTGGAAGACGCTGTTTTAGCCGCCTGCGTATTAGACTGAGCCGCCGAACCCGCCGCGGCCTGGGAAGAAGAAACTTGTTGCTTCTCTTTGGTTAAAGACTGTTGCAACATATCTATATTAGATGTAGGAGTATTTACCTCCGACACTTGTATAGAAGAAGAAACTGCCCCCGCACCCGCGGAAGCAGTTCCTTGCGCATAAGAACAAAAAGCAACAAACAGCAAAGCAACAAACAGGCAAGCGTTTCTTTTCATAAGCCGCCCCTGACTATAAAGAAGCCCCTTCGCTGTTTAAAACTTCAAACACCATTTGCAGTTTGCCGTCTTCTTCCTTACCGGTAAAGTCTTCCTTGGGGTAGGAGGAATCCGGACTGGCATTATCATATAACCAAGCCCGAACGGTATAGGAGACATTATCTATTTGATAGGAACAGTCATAATAACGGTGTATAGCATTACCAGTGCTGGAACAAATACCGGTTGTTTCGTCGTAATCGTCACAATACATAAAGGCGCCGCGGCCGTCTCCGTTAAAATCGCCCAAAAAAGCTTCCGGCGATTTAGACGCCCATAAAGAGTTTACCTCCGCCATGCAGGAATCCACCATCAACTGCGTGGAAACGGAACGCCGTGTATGACGGGCAGTAATCGTGCGGGATAAAGTGGCCCGCAACAACATGGCGGCCATACCGGCCAAAACCACGGTCACTAATAAAACCTGCATTAAAGCAGCACCTTTGTTATTTTTTATAAACATATCAAACCTCTCTTACAGACCGTTAGGTAAAAGGAAAGTTTCTTCCACGATATCATTCACCGGCGGGGTGGAATCCAATTCCGTAATAATAGTTATATCCAACGCGCTGCCAATAGTGCCGGTACCCACACGTTTAAAATACGGGGAGGAATATCCTTCATAATTGTTCACATACTTTACATTACGCAAAACAATTTCCCCATTGCGGGTAATAGTTCCCCCGCGGGTAGCGGAGGATGGAACCACTTGATTACTGCGCGCAGCAGAACCCGTGGCCGAACCTTTATTAAAACGATAAGTCACGCAACCCATGCCGCTTACACTGGTAAGGGTTTCCCCCAGCATGGTTTTATTATCACACAACTCAATTAAAGTGCCGCTGCCTGGGCCGGAAGAAGCGCCCATATTAATGTAGGTTGCTGCGTTAATATCATCACGCAAAGTGCGTAAAAATAAAGATAAATTATTGCGAAGCATTACTTTGCTGCGCCCCACGCCGGATTCACGCGTGGCAGCCGTGGTTAAAGAGGCCAGAGCCACGCCAATCAACCCCACCACCATAACGGCTAAGAGGACTTCCGTTAACGTAAAACCGTGTTTATTCTTCATATATCCCCCTCTTATTTGGTTAACGTATACCCGTTGCAGCGAATTTCAAAAGTAACCGTTTTGCCGGCAGAGGCGTTCTTGGGAGCATCTTTATCATAAACTCCCTCCGCAGTCGTCCAATCCGTATTTAAAATTTTATCCCGGCCTTCTTCCGGCAACATGCTGGACCATCTGCCCGCGCTGGCTTGATTTATACGGTATACAAAACAACTTTTTGCGCCAGTAGCATCATTACAATCATTGGCCACATCACGGTCACAAACGGGCGGCAATAAACAAGCAATATTATGGGTCCCGTTCGCGAGAGGATCTGTATCCGTATGGGCATTAAAACGGGCACGCCCGCACAAACCTTCCCGGAACGCCTCCGGTACATAAAACTGCCCTTTATCATCCTTTGTTTGCAGATTAAAATCTGTATTATATACATAGGACTGCAACTGCTCATGCGCCTTTTCCACCGCAAAAACCAACTCTTCGCGCAAATCCGGCGAAGAGGTTTTACGTGAGGCGGAAAGCAATACCGCAAACGATCCCGTGGCTACAATAGCCAAAAGGGCCAAAGCGATTAACCCCTCCAACAACGTTATGCCTTTTTTGCCTTTTAAAATGCTTTTAATCATAAAACCCTCTACTTAATTCGTTGCGTTGTCTGTTACTTGCAGACTGTTCTCATTTAAATAAATATAATATTTTTGCCCGCCATAATTCTGTGTATATTTGTTACCGGCGGCAGAAGCATCGTTGCCTACAGCCACTGCGTATGGTTTACCGTTGCAGGCGGAAGGCACATTGGCCACACATGAATAAAAGGTATAGGGCAGACCGGCAAAATCATTGGCGTTTAAATAGCCGCAGGCAAAAAGCTGGGTAATGTCAGCCGTTTTTCCCGTACCCGGAACGCCGCTGGCGCCTAAATCTTGGCATGTCCCTACGGAGGTTAACCCGTCTCCAGTAAAACTGCCTGTAATTTTAACGCCTTTGCTGTTTTGGTAAAAAGAACGCAAAGCTTCAGACAGTTTTTTTACCCCCGCCTTTGCTTGGCTGTTGCGCTGCTCAAAACGTACAGAACGAAACGCGGGCACGGCAAAGCTAAGTATTACCGCTATAATGAGCAATACGGCTAAAATTTCCATAAGGGTAAAACCTTTTGTATTATTCACAATCGTTTTTCTGTCCATCCGTTTCATAAGGCCCCCTTGCAAGCCCTATAAGTTAACCGTAGACTGGTCCGTTTCCGCGTCATAACAATAAATCTTTTTTCCGTTGTATTTGGAACCCAGTTTACTGTTATTGCCAGTCATACAGGCAACACTGGAACCTTCCACCGTATATTTAAAATATCCGGAAAACCCAAGCTGGTCCACATAACCGTTAGCCACTAGGCAGCTGGCAGGCCATTGCGCTGAGGGGTTAGAAGCAAAACTGCGTTTACAAATATCTCCGCTGGCGCCTACTACGGACACATCATCCGAAATATTATCACTGCCAAAACTAATCCCCGGATAATCTATATGCGCCCGGTAATTGGCCAATGCCAAAGAACGCACCTTGGCGCGCCCCTCCGCTATACGGGATTCTGCAACGCTGTTGCGGTAGCTCACTGTGGCAAAAACAGATAAAATACCAATAATAGTGGCTGCAATCAACAACTCCAGCAACGTAAAACCACCTACCGAATGCCAAGCGTTTTTCTTCATAACCATATTCCTCTAAAAATATAAAAACTTATATTTAAGCCTCTTATAAGTATTGCGAAGTTTTGCGTATTTGTCAATTACCGCGCGTAGAGGTCACCCCGCCCGGATAAGTAAGGGTTTCCACCCCAAACCGGTCCACACAAACCTGATATGGAACGGGAGAATTACTATTACTGGCTTTTTGCATGCAAACATCGCAATTAGTGGCAATAGAATAGGAATACCCGTGCATACCGCTCATGGTGGTTTTTATATAATCATTTGTAAACAAACACTCATGCGGATACTTCCGGCAGCCTTCTTTATTTAAAGTTCCGTCCCCATTCTTGTCAGAAGCGGTGGGAGAGCCAGAACAAGACGTGCCTTTATACATTTGAATCACATTGTGCAAACCGCTGGAAATTTCCAGCAGTTTGCCCTCAGCCGCTAAAAAGCGGTTTTGTTCTTGGCTTTTTTTATAGGCGGGAACCGCAAATGCCGCAACGGACACCGCGATAACCACCACAATCATTACTTCTATTAACGTAAAACCTTTTTTCATACAGCCTCCTAGTTGCCCCCGATTTGGGACAGTTTAAAGATAGGCAAGAAGATAGAGGCTACAATAATACCAATTAGCGCACCCACACCACAGATCAAGATAGGGTCAATCACCGCGGAGAAACGGGCAATAAACTGGTCTACGTTATCGGCATAGAATTTAGACAGCGTGGCAATAATGGCCGGCAATTTACCAGATTCTTCACCCATTAACATCATTTCCGTCATCAAGCCTGGGAAAATGCCCGTCTCACGGAAAGATTCAGAAATAGATTTACCAGCAGCCACTTCCGCGCGCACCTGTTTTAAGGCGTTTTGGATAATGACGTTCGTGTCAAAAGATTCTTCCAACACGGAAATAGCGTTTAAAATGGTAACGCCGGACTGTAACAACGTAGACAAAGTGGAAAGCATCCGGTCATAATAAATATTCTTTAAGAAGTTACCAAACAAAGGCATAGACAGCAAAAACGCGTGCCAGCGTTTTTTGCCTTCCGGCGTTTTAATGTAAAAACGGAACCCGACGAACAAACCGATCATCATGACAATAAGCAAGATACCGTGGTTGATTAAAAAGCTGGATACCGCCAAAACCACTACGGTAATCATCGGCAGTTCAATATTAAAGTCTTTAAAGATTTGGGCAAACGTAGGCACGATACCCAAAATAAAGTAAATCAACACGCCGACAGACGCCGTACCCAAAATAAACGGATAGGTAACAGCCGTAATGATTTTGCTTTTCATTCCCTCTTGGGTTTTGGTATATTTTGCCACCTGCATGAGGGTGTCCGCCAACTGGCCGCCCACCTCACCGGCTTGCACCAAAGACAGCCAAATGGTAGAAAACGTGCGTTTATGGCGGGAAAGCGCCGTGTGTAAAGAGCTGCCGCCTGCAATATCTTTAGCTACTTGGGTAAGTACGGTACCTAACATCGGGTTGGAAGCGTATTCCCCCAACAGCGAAATGGCGCGCACCAACGGCACACCGCCGGCAAGCAGAGTAGAAAGCTGTTCAGCAAAGAAGGCCAACACGTGCCCCGGCACTTTACCCGTCTTTTTCGGGCCGCCGGCCACACCGCCAAACAAGCTGGCTCCGCCTTCTTTAACATCCAACACAATATAGCCCTTGTTCTGCAGGGCGAAAATTACTTTTTCCCGGCTGTCCGCCTCCACGCTGCCGCGGAGTTTTTTGCCGTTCATGTCTTGCACTTCATAGGTAAATTTTGCCATAAAACCCTCTTTTTAATTGATTATTCATCAGACATCGTGGCAGACAATACTTCATCCACCGTAGTAATACCGCGAATTACCTTGTGCCAGCCGCTGGCACGCAAATTTAACATGCCGGAGCGGTCAGCCGCTTGTTTAAGAGCAACTAAATCCTGCGTTTTATAAATGATTGTACGCATTTCTTCCGTCATGCGGTACACTTCATAAATAGCACGGCGCCCCATGTAACCTGTGCCAAAGCACTTTGGGCAGCCTACTGATTTGAAAAAAGTCCAACTGTTTTGGTCTTTGGGATTTAAATGCCCTTCTTTTGCAATTTGGGCAAGAATATTGCTGTCTGGCATATGCGGCACTTTGCAATACGGGCATAATACGCGTATTAAACGCTGGGCCGCCACCAAGGCCAAAGAGCTGGACAATAAGAAAGGTTCCATCCCCATGTCAATCAAACGGGGAATAGCGCCTAAAGCTTCGTTCGTGTGCAGGGTAGATAACACCAAGTGACCCGTTAAAGCCGCTTTTAAGCAGGCTTCCGCCGTTTCTGTGTCGCGCACCTCCCCCACCAGAATAACGTCCGGGTCCTGACGTAAGAAAGAACGAAGCCCGGCCGCGAACGTAAGCCCAATAGATGCCTTTACCTGCACCTGGCTGATACCAGCCAGTTTATATTCCACCGGGTCTTCCAACGTCATAAAGTTTAACTCCGGCGTACGAATGGTGGTTAATACCGCGTTAAGCGTGGTAGATTTACCGGAACCGGTAGGACCCGTCAAGAAAATCAAACCATGGGGCAAGTTGGCCGCTTCCATAAACAAACGCTTTTGCTCCGGCTCAAAACCCAATTTATCAATATTCATTTCCCCGGTGCCTTTATCCAAAATACGAAGCACCAGCTTTTCACCAAATACCGCGGGACAGACAGAAACACGGATCTCAATCTTACGGTTTTGGAATTGAATACCAAAGCTTCCGTCCTGCGGTAAACGTTTTTCGGCAATATCCAACTTAGACAAAATTTTAATACGGGAAATAATGGCCGCGATAGCATCTTTAGAAGGCGGAGTGCGCTCGTACAAAGAACCGTCAATACGGAAGCGCAAGCTGACGCGCTCATCAAACATTTCCAGGTGAATATCAGAAGTACGTTCCGTAATAGCCTGGCGCAAAATAGCGTTCACAATTTTAACATACTGGGAAGTATTGGGCCGGACTTTATCCAAATCCAAATAACCGGAGTTTAAATCATCTTCATCGGCCTCATCTCCAGCGGAGCTGGCCGGTTTTTCGGATGCGTCGTTGATTACTTCTTCCAATAAATCTTTATTGGAATAAAAAGCGTCTATAACATTTAAAAGCTGGCTTTTGCTGGCAATGAAAGGCTGTATCTGCTTGCCAGACATCATTTTGATGTTTTCAATTAAAAATACGTTGGTGGGGTCATATAACGCAATAGCCAATTCATTGTTTTCCACAAATAAGGGCAAAACCATGTTCTCGCGGGCAAATTTCTCCGGAATAATTTCCTGCAAGTTTTGGTCTTTTTCCGGGCTTAAAATCCCGTTTTCTTTGGAAGCGTAGGGAATTGCAAAATGTTTGGATAAGCCAATAGTTACTTGGTTCTCGCTCGCGAAACCGAATTTTACAATAGCATCCGCCAAAGAAACATTGCTTTGTTTGGAGTAAAGCTGGGCGCTTTTAAGCTGTTTCTCGGTAATGACGCCTCTTTCAATCAAAATCTCGCCTAACTGTTTTGCCATTTCCTAATCCCCCGAAATGCTTTTGCTGCTGTTTCTATGTTCAAACATCCGCCCCGCCGTAATTTATACGGCGGGGACGGAAAATTCTTATGGATTACTCCGCCAAAATAGTGGGAGTAATAAAGATGACTAAGTCCGTAGTAGATTTGGTCTTTTCTTTGCTGGTAAACAACCAACCCAATATAGGAATGTCACCCAATAACGGTACTTTGCGGGTAGAATCCGTTTCACGGGAGTTAAGCAACCCGCCGATAACCACCGTTTGACCGTTTTTCACACGCACCAAAGTAGAAACGGCGCGGGTGGTAGGGTCTTTGGTGTTACCAATACCGTCAGACAAGTCAGAATAAGAAGGCTGCACATACAAAGTTACGTACCCTTCGCGGTTAACCTGCGGAGTTACCTGCATGGTTAAACCCACGTTGGCTCTGTCTGTGCTTTCAGACATATAATCCCCGCTGCTGCCCGATGTAGTGGAGAAACCTACAGAAGCCTGGGTGGTGGTCATAATCGTAGCGGTTTTATTGTTTACCGTTACCACTTTGGGTTTACCTAAGTATTTAGCTTCACCGCGGGTAAGCAAGCTTCTTAAAACAATCTTAAAAGCAGAGAAGTCCAACAACCCGGCAGAATTTTCCGCATCGCTGCTGCTAGAAGAAGAGGAACTGCCGCCATCGCCGCCATCGCCGCTGCCGCTGTCTAACTGGCTAGAATTCGGGAAAATAAAGTTCCAGCCATGCACGCCATGGCCTTTAATATAATCATAGTCCACTTCGCGCATCGGACCGGTGAAGGTGAAGATGGAGCCGTCTGTCCCGCCGTATTCAAAGCCCAAGTTCAAACCGCTGGTTTTGTTTACTTCCACGATTTGGGCTTCAATCAATATTTGCGGAGGTTTGATATCCAACTCAGCCAAGATATTTTCCACTTGGGGAAACACCTCGGCCACGTCGGTTACAATCAGTTTATTGGTGCGGGGATCCACCGCAATGCGGCCCACAGGGGACAACATGCTCTTAATAATACCGATAATTTCCGCCTGTCCGGAATACGCATCTTGACTGGAATTCATAGCGGAAGTATCCGTGGAAATATTGTTGGACGAACTGTAAGAGCCCAAAGAGCTGCCCGTATTGGTGATTTGAGGAAGAACGCTTTCCATTTCACTGGCTGCGGAACCCATACCCTGCAAAGAAATATAGCTGAGCGTATAAATCTTTGTAATGGTATCCGGCGCATCATTGGAACGTTTGGTTACCACATAGCTTTCACTCTTACCAATACGCTGATAAGTCAACCCGTGCACACGAAGCAAAGTATCCAACGCTTCCCGTACAGTAACTTTAGTTAAAGAAGCCGTCACCTTTTTATCGGCGAATTCGTCACTCATAATAAAGTTAATCCGAGCTTGCGTAGTGATACTGTTGAGAAACGCCGATATCGGCACGTTAGACACCCTGATGGAAACGGTACGATCCAACGGGGAAGACTGTTCTGCCGCTTGAAATAAATCGGGTTCTCCTGTCATTCTGACCGTCTCTTCCGCCGTGAACGTTACCGTATTATCACTGGGAAGAGTCTGCCGGGATTCCTGCGCTTGAACAGATGCGCTTAAACCCGTGGCCAAAACGAAAGCCAGAAAAACTTCTAAACGATTTTTCATCTATCCTCCTATTGCTTTTTTTAAATTAACAGAATTTTACCAAACAACAAAACTACCTTAACTGCACTTTCTTTTTAAATTTATGGCCTTTATACAAGAATACCACTTCATCGTTGCGTACGTCTACTATTTTTGCTCCGCGGACGGTTTTTCCTATCGTATAAATTTTGCTGCCAATAAATACTTCCTTGCCAATAATACCGCTTACGCGGATTTTGTCACGCACGGCTATCGTAGGATCTTTAATTAACGCCAACTCCAGCTGGCGTCTGCGCTCCGCTTCTTCACGGCGGCGGCGCTCTTCCGCCAATTTACGTTGCCGTTCCGCTTCTTCGGCGGCTAAACGCTGTCTTTCACGATATTGCAACAACAAGAAATCATCCGGAGACAAAGTAGGATCGCGCTGCACTTTTGGATTGTACACAATTTTGGCTTCTTCTTTTTTTACGGCAGCTTCATCCACAGTTTCACGGGGCGTAACGAACCCTTCCTGCGCATTAGACGCCATGGGCACAGCAGGCGGAGGAACCATAACAGGCGCCGCCGGAACAGCCTCTTGCGCGGTGGCCACTGCGCCGGATAATAAAATGACACTAAGAAAAGGAGCGGCAAAAAATAATTTTTTCATTATTTACCTCCCTGATCTTTAAATAATTTAGGAGCCAATTTTTCTTTAGGGAACAGGGTATTAATGGTCATTTTAATACCGTTTGTTCCTAATTGGGCAGAATCTGCGTTTTTCCCTAATTTAAAAGAGGACAGACGCAAATATTCCGGGCGGTTTTCCAATTCCACCATCAGCTGCGCAAACTGCGGCCAAGACGCTGTGGTAGTTAACTCCAACGTAGCCAACGTATAATTGGGGTTCATGGTGTCTTCCGTCTGTGAACCGGAAAACTTAGGAGTCAGGTTTACTTGTTTAAACAAATCTAAAACCTGAGTCATCAGCCACTCACTCTTGGAATCCATATCCGGGAAGCGCGGTTCCAAATCCAATAAGCGTTTTTTGCTGGAAAGGTATTCTTGCTCATTGTTTTGCTGGGAATGAATGGCTTCTACCTGTCCGCGGTAATTGGTAATCTTTTTTTGGAAAGCACCGTTTGCATAATGAAACACCAAGAAAAACGCAACCACCACCACAAACTGTTTAGCAAACAGTTTGACGTTGCCTTCCTCCATCACCAGCTTCATATCATTGAAGCCTTTTTCAAGAGAAGCCTTTATCTTATTTAATTGCGCATTAGCGGACATACTTTTCTTCTCCTTGACCACATTTCAGTGAAAAAGTTGTTTCTTTAGGCAATTTGCCTAATTCTTCGGCCGTCAACTTGCGGCCGCTGGCAGCTTCGGCCCCTTCTATGGATACTTCCTGATAATTAATCTGCGGCTCATCTCCGCAAATCTCACGTATTATCGGCATTTCCATTAACTGGCGGCGGTACTTATCCCCCAGCACCAAGTCTGCCTGTCCATCCCCGCCGGATTTAATAGAACCTGTAATGGTAAAAGACCGCGTTTGACCAGATTCCGGCGGAAACTTATCTTTATATTCAAAATTCGTAATCCATACTTCTTGGGGTATTGAATCCACTATTTCCACCAACAACGGGGTGATGGGATTACTCTTTAAGAAGGTTTCCAAATTAGAGTTTTGGCTCTTGATTTGGGATAAGTTATTAGAGATTTGGGAAGCCGTTAGGCCTTCAAAATCTTTGATAGGGTTGCTGTTTGAAGCTTTTACTTGCTGTAATTCTTTATAAGCGGTTTGTACAGCAAAATAATTCTTACAAATTAACAAAAGCAACACAACTACCGCAACCACAGCTATTTTCCACGCCATTAAAGCGGCGTTAAACTCATAATCGCTCAAGCGGTTGCCTTTAACAAAATCCAAATCCGGCGCCTTGGAGTCATAAAATTTACCGCTGGCCCCAATAGAAGAAATCTCCCCGGCGGATTTGGTTTCAATTCCGTATATTTCAGACAAATTCCATTTACGAACCGGTTTTTTAGAATCCGCCTCCAGCGCAGTAATCCAGTTATCCACATCATGCCCTACGATAACCGCTTCCTCAAACGGGTCTTTTTCCAACTGTTTGGCAATAAATTCCGTGCAGTTGGTAATTTCAAAACGGCGGCGTTCCGCCGGCAAAGAACCTGAAATTTCCACTTCACGAAGCAAAACGGGGGCTCCTTCGTTTAAAAACACGAAGCTGGCTAAATCCTTTCCGAAAAAAGAATAAATGCGCCCGTTGTTGCCTACGGCTTCTTTATCGCTGGAGTCAAAAGCCCGGCTTAAAGACAATACGGACGGCTCCGCCGACACCATTTCCAACCCGGCTGAGCGCAAGCCTTTAGCCAAACGCTCTAAAATGACCTTGCTGGTCATGGCAAAAACGACGCCGGTCTTTTTTTGCTTAGTAGCAGCCGTTTCAAATTCATACACATGATAGGCGTATTCGCCTTTCTCAAACGGAAAGTGTATATATTTGCGCGCCTGAAGCGGAATGGTGGTCTTCCAATTTTTACGCTCAATGACGGTAGGAATAACAAAATGTCTGAGCAGACAAAAAGCAGAAGATAAACTGACAACCACTTTATCCGTCTTCCAACGTTTTTTGCTGGCTACTTTAGTTAAAGCGTCCAGCCAGTTGTCCATTTGAAAATAGGCTTCATTTAAATCCAGCGGTTTAAGCTGGGAGTGATCTACATTAGACACAGGCACCCGCAACAGGGATTCCAACACGGTTCCCCCGTCTTTCTGGGCGCTTTGTGCGATGTACATTTCATCCAGACCGATGTATAAACCTAAACAGTCTGGATGGGCTTTCATGTTTTTGCCAATCAACGTTTCTACGATATTCATGTGTAAAAATCCTTAAATATTACTGCTGGGTTGTTGTTGTGCTGGAGGTGGAACTATAACTCTCATACGGCATATCATACGGGTTATTGGTCGCACCGCTTCCATACGGATCAGCCGTTCCAGCCGGCTGAGCGGCATACGGATTCGTCCCGGCGGCGGGCGCATACGGGTTAGCCGCAGCCGCTGACGGAACCGCATACGGATCAACCGGAGCAGTGGTGGTGGTGCTGGAAACAGGAGCCCCATATACGCTAGGATCCGTAGGCAAAGGCGGATAAGACTCGGAACCAGGATTATCTAACGAACCCGGAGGCAACGTTTCCTCATAAATGTTTACCGTATTGGTGTTCATGCCGCCATCTACCACGTTGGTGGTGGAAATATCGGTGTAAGAAATGTCTTCTTGTACCGGGGCTACCATCTTGCGGCCGGGTTTAGTCCATAAGCGGGGCGTTTTATAGTTGCAGTTTTTGCAAATATTTTCTTCAGAAACAGCTAGTTTTTGTTCCCCGCATTTTACGTTAATTTGGCGTCTAATGGTTTTCTTTTCACCGGTAGAATCCGTTACCGTTAACACCAAGGTATATTTGCCGCAGTCCATTTCCGGCCCAATAATGCCTTTGCGCGCATTCCATAAAATTTGATGATATACAGGCGCAAAACCTTCCAATTGGCGCACTACATAATATTTGCCGTCTTTGCCATGCTGTACAACTTGGAAAATCCAGTTATTGACAGGGTTGACCGTTTCAATGACGGAAAAATCAATGGCAAACGCTTCCCCTTTGGAAGGATCAATTTCATTGCTCACCGGCACCACCGCAATGCTGAGCAGCGGGCGCTTGCTGACTTGGTTGGCTTGAGCGATAGCGCTGGGCAATTCGGCTTCAAAATCAAACACGATAGAAAGCCCTTCCAAATTGGCGAATTTGGCAGGCGGTTCCTGATCATATAAACCCATGTTGTAGCTGATTTTGCCGGAAGAAATACCTTTATGCACAAAGAAAGAATTTAACGCCATGGCTTGGCGAATACCGGCCAAAGTTACGTCATCCGTGTAAGAACCGGCGGGCAAAATGATATAGCTGGCACCTTGGGTAAGAGCCATCAATGAATAAATATCGTCTAACAACGGTTGGGCTTCCGGCTTAAAGCGATACCCTTGGAAAATGACATCCCCGTCAATATCAATGGCGTCGGGCAAATTATTGCGGAAATAAATGCGCACCCCTTTGGTGTTGCGGATGCGGGCAATTACATCGGATTTCATGCTTTCCAGTTTCTGCTGGCTGTACAACTCACGCGCCTGCAACGCTTCCGGAGAAGTCAAATCCGTATAAGTAGAACCGCCCTGGGCAACGATTTCAACCTGTTCCGCTTCACGCTGAACGCTGGCATAAGAAGACTGGGAATACGGTATCGGCTCCGCGGCGGCCGCCTGTTGAGAAGAGGAATAAAATTCTTCTTGCGTTACAGAAAGAGACTCGGAAGAGGCATTTGCAGAAGAACTTGAAGAAGAAACCGTAACGCCTTCTTCTTCTATCACGGAAGGAGACAGCGTTTCCAAAGCAGAACCGGCAATGGTCTGCTCGCTGGCGTTTTGCCGCAAGAGCATTTCTTTTTGGGCTTGGGCCTCGGCTTCGGTCGCCGCGTCAGAGAGGTGTTTAATTTCCCCTTCTTTAAAAGCCACGTCCACTTCCACCGGGTTTTGGATGCCGCCAATGCGGTTATGAATCATGTTCACGTATTTGTTGGCTTCGGTTACCTGTTTGCGGTTACCCGTAAGCAATACGTCAATAAAATATTCCAAAGCTTCGTCGTTTTTCCCTTCATCAAACAAAGCTATACCCTTTTCCAATTGTTTTTCCGGCGTAGCGGCAAACAACGGAGCATTGTCGCCCACGAGCGACAAAAACATAAAAGCGGCAACTAAGGTTGCGCTCAAATATTTATTCATTTTTATCATAGATTCAGTAATCCTTGCCCTTTGTAAAGGTATCTTTCTTCATGCTTTTACAACTCAACAGATATTAGAATTATAGCAATTTAGTTGCTTTTGTAAAGCCACTTTTTTGTTATATCCTTAAAAAATACGCATTCCCATACGCCCGAACGCGTGGGCGCGGGAAGAATTATTCCAGCGCTGCCAGGCGTTTTATCGCCGTAGGATTGCC
This sequence comes from Candidatus Avelusimicrobium aviculae, assembly GCA_944324655.1. Classification (GTDB taxonomy): domain Bacteria; phylum Elusimicrobiota; class Elusimicrobia; order Elusimicrobiales; family Elusimicrobiaceae; genus Avelusimicrobium; species Avelusimicrobium aviculae. Next base: position 3,874 of record CALUXF010000026.1, on the reverse strand, counting down.
CGGATAATAAAATAACGCGCTCTGTAAATAATACTTTGCCAAATCCGTTTGCTCCGCCCGGTAAAGAAGCGTAGACAGCGCCAAATTGGCGGATAAATCTTCCGGATGTTTTGCCAGCACTCCTTCCAAAACAGACTTAGACATCAAGTCATTCCCCGCCTGATTAAAATACTGCGCCAGTAAAATGGGTCCGTTTGTATCGTCGGGATAATCTTCAATATAAGCTTCTATATTCCCGCGCAAAGCCTTGCGCACGGCTTTGGGCTGCGTCCAATAATTTGCCGTTTTAACATGCAAATCCTGTATGCGTTTGGCTTGCGCCACCACCGGGGGAAGGGCCTCCCCTTTTTTATACAAGCGGGTCAGCCCGCGCAGGAGGGAACGGTCCAGCGTATCCGCCGTTAAACCTTTTTTATAAATATTTTTGGCAAATTCGGGCTCTTCACGTTTAACGTAAATTTCACCAAGCGCCGTCCATAAAGCGGAAGCGTACGGAAATAAGTGCGTGCCGCGTTCCAGCAGTTTTAAATTTTCCGAATCGGCATAAATAACGTTTTGTTTAATCAAATCGGCCAGCATATCATATGCTTGCAAATTGTAGGGATTGAGTTTTAGGTTCTGCGTCAAATACCTAACGGCTTTTTCCTCATCCCCGGTACCCAAAGCGGCCAAAGCGGCGTTGAAATAGATCTCATCATAATAACCGGCAGCGGCGGCGGATTTTTCATACGTTTTTAAGGCGGCGGCGTAATTTTCTTCTTTTAAATACAGATTGCCCAGGCGAAGACCCGCTTCGGTGTTGGCGGGATACAAAGCCAGCGCGCGGGAAAGATTTTCCTGCGCTTTTTGCGTATCGCCCGCCGCCATGGCTTTTAAGCCCTCATATCCGCGGAAAAAGCTGTTTAACACCAGCCCCTGCCACACCACCACCGCCGCGCACAACGCCAAAATAATCAGCGCGGCGGTTTTGGTAACCGGGTTGACGGTAATGGCCACGGTGCGTTCTTCCTTCCCCACGCCGCTTACCTCCGCCCCCACAAACCACCAGAAGAAAAACGCCGGCACCACGGCGTGCAGGGATATATTTAGCATATTGTCCACCAGCATGCCCAAAATACCGCAGAACAGCGCTTGCAAAAGTTGTTTTTTATCGCCCTCTTTTTTATGGGAGGCGAAATCCCGCACTTCCAAAAACAACACCATAAACATAAACAAAAACAAACCGCCGCCCACTATACCGCCTTGGGCGATTTGAAAAAACAACTCATTATGCGGGGCGTTGGTTTGGGCTTTTAAGGAGCGCAGGTTGGGGTGTTCCAAAAGGGTTTTGGCCTGGTTTTGCGCAAACGCCATTTGAAAGTTTCCCAATCCGGCGCCCATTACCGGGCGGGATAAAAAGATTTCTTTAGACACGTCCCACATAAACAAACGCTGGTGGAGGGATTGGAAAATATGGTCCTTATCCACATCTAACGTAATATTGGAAGGGGTAACTTGCTTTATCTCAGCCGCGCGCGCCGCCACCGGGCTTTGCGAGCCGCCAAAATAAGCCGAGCCGTACAACACTCCCCCCGCCAGCACAATCAGCAAAAAAGCGCGGGCTTTGCGCTTCCAAATCAGCCCGCGCAAGGAGCCAAACATCCACATCATCACAAACCCGCACGCCGCCCCAATCCAGCACGAGCGCGCCAACCCAAAAGACAAATACAGCAAATACACCAATGTTAAAAAGCCGTATACCAGCATGTCTTTTTTGGAGGAGGCCCTTAAAAAATACACCGCAATCGCCGGCAGCAACATCACCACCGCGGAAGAAAGAAAGTTGGGGTTTCCAAAAGTGGAAAAAGCCTTGGTGGCAAACTGGCTCATTTCAAACGGCCACAAAAACTCCAGCCCCAGCGCCTGCATTACCCCGTACACGCACGCCAAAAACACCGCCACAAACATAAGAACAATGATGTTTTCCTGCGTTACTTTTTTTAATACCTTTACACCCAGCCAAATACCCGCCGCCCACAATAACACGGCGTACCAGTCAAACATGCGGGCAAATAAATTATCGGCCTTTAACATAGTATGCAAAGACGGCAGCAAAAACCATAAAGACCCCCACACAATAAACAACAAAATATAATTGGTTTTGCTTTCTATCTGGCCGGAAAAAACAACATTTTTGCTAATGACATACGCCCCCAGCGCCACCACCAAAAGCAGCGTTCCGTAATCCAACAAGTTATAAAACATAGTCTGGCGCAGGGCCTGCGGTTCCGCCGATACGGCAGAAAGCCACGTTACCGCGCATACGGATACATAAACGAAAAAGGCCAAGTCAAAAAATGTTTTGGTAAAATCGATGGTTTTAGAGCGCAAAAACTTGACGGCCATTGTACCGTAAATAAGCGCCAAAAGCACGTATAAAAGCGTGTTTTGAATAAGGAAAGGGTTCTCTGTCAAATCCGTAAAAAAGATAAGCGGAACCACCAAAAACACCGCCGCCAGCAGCAAGCGGATAATTTTTACGTAAACAGTTTCTTTATTAGGACGGGTTAAATTAAGCATAGCAAACCTTTTGGCCTGTTGGAACGCAGGCGGCAGAAATATAATACAAATTTTTTATATTTTAGTTTTTTATGAAGAAAGAGGAAAGAGAAAATTTTTTATATTTTAATTTTTCTCCACTTTACACAATTTAGGAAAGCAGAATTTTAATGAAAACCTTATTTATAGAGACATCTGTTTATGCAATTTTTCACAATCAGAAAAACAGATTTACAATCCCTTTAACAAATTTGATAAGCGATATATTCCCCAAAATTTATTTTGTTTTTGAAAAAGAAGATACAGCAATCACTCAATATCCATTTGGTGGGCTTTTAAACCGGGCAGGAAATATACTATTAGCATTAAAAAATAATTTTAAAATAGAGTGGCCTCCCTTTAGGAGGCCACTCTATTTTTCTAGTGAATTACTTTACATCCAAGTTAATTCATCATAAGAACATTGTCTATTTAAAGACTTGTATTTCAATTTTACTCTATAGCCAGTGTAGGTTTGTCCAGTATAGCCGCTCCAAGGGCAATAGCATTGTACCCAACAGTCTAAGCCTGAGTGAGAAGCATGGATTAATACCCCTGGTTGAATGTTAGAGGGACATTGAGAACGGCTATCGCATTTATTCAAACAATCTGTTCTCCCTACAATATCTCTATATGTAAACGTTTCTTGAGGGGCAGTATATACTTCGCCGCAGCCATATAGACTATCGTTTTGTGAAGAAGACACTGAACATTTTTTGGGAGCACCATCACAAACATACCTATGGTATCCACCAGCCCTAAAACCAGACATCTCAGGAACTTGCTCATAACACTGTTTACACAATTCAGCTTGTTTACCAGTAGTGTAAGTATCCATACAAATAGAAGCGACAGAGCCACCACCAAATACCGCTACACCGCACTGATAAGCTGTTCCGTTATAACAGATATACTCTGGAGAATTCTCTCCATATTTATTTTTTACACATTCCGCAAAATTGCCTCTAAAATTGGGCGAGCAACAGTCTTCTTCTGCTTGTGTACAGTTATTTGTTTCTTTATAACTACAGGAGCTTTGGTTCCAAGTATACGTAATAGTACCTGTCTGCCCAGCAGGGCAGCTTTCCGTATACGTCTGCCCATTCGGAGCTTGGCATTCTTCCTCTTCCGGCTCATCCGGCGGAGTTACATCCCCAGTCCCGTTGCATACCAAGTATACGTCCGTATACGTAGTGTTGGTGTCTACGTCCGCTCCCAACTCCAACTCCTGCCACGTCACCGTACCGGCACACCCGGGAAAGTCGTTGCTGATCTCGTTAAACATGTGAAAACTGTT
>CALUXF010000025.1 GCA_944324655.1 Candidatus Avelusimicrobium aviculae | reverse complement strand
AACGTTTTTACAATATTACTGGAAAGAGAAATATGAAGCTCCTTATTAATCCTTAAATACATCCCCCAAGTAAACCCCGCACACGCCACCAGCGCCGCGCTGGAACCTACCCCCGGCAGCCAAGCAGACGCCAAGGCAGAAGCCACCGCCCCTTTTGTATGAAATTTAATAATCTCGGCCAGTTTATAAGGCAGATGTTTACTGGTGGTTTTATCCATAGCTTTCATTAATTGAGTTCCCGCCTTTATTAGTTTAGATTCAAACATTCTTTCTCTCCTTTTCGTATTTATCTATTTTAGTTTTGGTACAAGAACATCCGTTCGCCCATCTAGCATAAAATTTTTATTCTAAACGGCAATAGCTATCCGTCACACCTTTTACACTTTAATCGTCCATCATATCCTTTCCACACACCTCAATAAGTTTGGCAATACCAATTACAATAAACACCGGAATGGAAAACGGAAAGATTGCAGACAACACCAGCATTACCGGAATAGCAATAAGAAACGTAATACAACCGGGCCCATCATTTTCTAAACTCATATTGATCTCCTTGTCAACTATGATATAAAAGGAGGCCGACAACAGGGCTGTCGCGCATTTGTGGTAAACTAATAGCAGGCATAAAAAAAGCGGCGCGTTACCAGAGCCTTTGGAATAACCCATGTAACCGCCGCTTGCCTATTCTCAAAAGAGAATAAGCAGGAACGATTATTTTGAGGATTCCAAAGTGCCGTCCGTTACCGGTTCAGCTCTGCCTGGCCCCAAGCCAGACTTCCTTAAAATAATAAAAACACTTCTTAAATTGTACGGCGCCTATGCGCCTAGTTTTATTATAGCATAGTTGGATAAAATGCTAATACTTGCTATGATATGGGTATGAAAACAGCCAATATTAAAAAATTTACACGTATTCTTTATCTTCTCCACAAGTTGGAGGGGGGAAGTATCAACTTGGCTGTGGAAGCCAAAGAACTGGGCTTTAGCGTACGCACGCTGGAAAGAGACATTCAGGAAATTGACCAAGCCGGGTTTCCAGTCACAAATATGGGTGCGGGGCGTTACAGCTTAATGGAAGGGTTTTCTTTACAAAAGCTATCTCTTTCTGCACGCGATGAAGCCTTACTTAAACTTTTGGGGCAGCTGGCCAATTCGTTAGGCCCGCAATGGGCGGGCAGTTATCAACGCCTGCTGAAAAAAACAGCCCGCCCGGCAGGAAAAGAAATTTATTTTGTTAAAATGCCCCGTATGTATCACAATATCCAACCCGCCCAGCTTAATACGTTGGAGCAAGCCATATTAAAACATCAGTTTATCAACCTATATTACCAATCTGCGGCTAAACGGGTATGGTGCAACCACATTAAACCCTTAAAAATAGCTTTGTTTGACGGGTTTTGGTATTTAATTACATTAAACGACGTAAATACCTATATGAAATTTTCTTTAGGCAAAATTATTAAAGTTTTGCCGCAAAAAGAATATTTTAAACCGCTGGAAATTGCTGCCAAACTGCAAGAAAGCCCCAACATTTGGTTTGATACTCAAGCAGACTTAGAAATAAAATGTTTGGTATCTGCAGCGGTGGCAAGTTATTTTAAAGAGGTAGAATTTTTACCCCATCAAAAAATAGAAAAACAAACCGAAGGGGGGGACTTGGTAATCTCCTGCAAAACAGCCAATATTATGCAAGTATTACCGCAAATAAAACACTGGCTGCCTCATATACAAGTGTTGGAGCCGGCCTCTTTACAAAACCAGCTAAACCAGCAATTGCTGCATTATTTACAAGGACAAAAAAAATGAAAAAACTATTTTTTGGGCTGCTTTTTATAGGAACATTTTCCACCGGTGTTGCGGCAGAAATAGCGCCAGATTGTACCTACCAAGGTATTAGATTATACGGCCGCGTAAAAGTGGTGGATTTTATGCCTGATTTTTATGTACAGCGTGTAGATTTTATGCCAGATTTACGGGTTCAAGAGACCGTTTTTGAGGGAAACTCGTGCGGGGAGTGGAAATTTGTGGACAGTATGCCTGATTTTACCATTCAATATGTAGATTTTATGCCGGACTTTACTATACAGTTTGTACATTTTATGCCCGGGCTTTAAACCGTGCTTGAGCCTTTTAATTTTTACACAGCATAAAAAAACGCCCTTAACCGGGCGTTTTTTATTGAAAGACTAAACAATTATTGTTCTGCCAGTTTGGAAAAATTACTATACGTTACAAATTTTTCCTCATAGGCCACAAAAGCTTCCTGCAAGATTTTAATGGCGGTTTTTTTGTCAAATATTTTTTCCACCACCACCGTTTTGTTTTCCAATTTTTTGTAATCTTCAAAAAAGCTCATCGTTTCGGATATTAAATGCTCCGGCAGCTGTTCCACATCCGTATAATGGCTTACGTTCGGGTCGCCCTGGGCCACGCCGATAATTTTATCGTCCGCCTCGCCGTTATCCAACATGCGCATTACGCCGATGATACGCGCCGGCACAATACACATGGGCACTACTTCCGCCTGGGAGAGAATTAAAATATCCAGCGGGTCTTTATCTTCACCCAACGTGCGGGGGATAAAGCCATAGTTGGCCGGATAATAGACGGAAGAATAGAGCACTCTGTCCAAGCGTAAAAGGCCGCTGGCTTTATCCAGTTCGTATTTGGCTCGCGTTCCTTTGGGGATTTCAATAATCCCGTTCACCACATAAGGCAACGAGCCTTTATCCCCGGGAGATACATGGTGCCACGGGTTAAAATTAGCAAACATTTTTTCCTCTTTTTTCTATAAGATATTACGATTATAGCAATTCTAGCCGAAACTTTCAGTTTAAAGCGGCCGCGGCCTAACCCAAATATCGTGTCTGCACGGCTCAATTTATTTGATAAAATCTAGTACGTCTTACCAAGGAGAAAACATATGGAACAAGAATTTATTAATTTTAACAAAGTGGGCATTATCGGCTGTGGTTTTGTGGGGGCGGCCTCCGCTTTTAGCCTCATGCAAAGCGGACTGTTTACGGAAATGGTGCTCATTGACAGCGACAAAGCCCGCGCCGAAGGCGAAGCCTTAGACATCAGCCACGGCGTGCCCTTTGCCAAACCCATGAAAATCTACGCCGGGGATTACGATAACATCAAAGACGCGGGGCTTCTTATCATCACCGCCGGGGCCAACCAAAAACCGGGGGAAACCCGCCTGGACTTAGTAAAAAAGAATATATCCATTTTTAAATCCATTATCCCGGAAATCACCAAACGCGATTTTAAAGGCATTTTGCTTATTGTGGCCAACCCGGTGGATATTTTAACGTCCGTAGCCATTAAATTAAGCGGCTACGCGCCAAACCGGGTGTTTGGTTCCGGCACGGTGCTGGACACGGCCCGCCTGAAATACAATTTAGGCCAGCATTTAGACGTAGACAGCCGCAGCGTACACGCTTTTATCATCGGCGAACACGGCGACAGCGAAATAGCCGCCTGGAGCTGCGCCAACGTATCCGGCATTAAGTTAGACAAATTCTGTGAAATGCGCGGGCATTTTAACCATCAGGAAGCCACAAAGCGTATTGCCGAAGAGGTAAAAAACAGCGCCTATGAAATTATTTCCCGCAAGAAAGCCACCTATTACGGGATTGCCATGTCCGTCAAACGCATTTGCGAGGCAATCGTGCGCAATGAAAAATCCATTTTACCCATTTCTTCTTTAATGAATGGGGAATACGGCATCAGCGGAGTGGCGTTAAGCATGCCCGCCATTGTAAGCCGCCAAGGGGTGGAAACGCACGTCCCCTTGCAATTAAACGAAGAGGAAGTGGCCGCACTTAAAAAATCGGCCGATACGCTAAAGAAAATTTTAGAGGAAAACGAAATCTAATTTTCTTTTTGTCCTTTTTGCTTCCGCCCGCCTTTTTCAAAAAAGGCGGGTGTTTTTAAACAAATTCTTCAGGCACAAGCATACTTCCAAACCGAATATAAATCTTAACGCCATAAACTACGCCTTTCCTCCGGTGAAATAAGCAAACAAAGGTTCCCTTCTTACCCATAAGGCCTACCCCAAAACAGGCCTTTTGACCCTTTCCCCGTTTCTGGGCGAATTTATAAAATACCAGATGATGAAAAATATTCTGACGGCATTTATATTTATATTTCTTTTAACGGCCCTTCCTGCGGCGGCGCAAAAACCCGTTAAACTGGGAGGGCGCATTGTAAAAAAAGCGCAGGCTAATTCTACTCAAAAAACAAAATCCGCCCGTGCGGCGCTAACGTCTACGCCAGACAAAAACACTGCCGCGGCAATAAAACAAGCGACACGAAAAATAAAAGAAAAAACGATTCCTTATCTTTCGCACAAAGACGGACATATTTTTATGGCCGTTGTAGAAGCGGACCCCGATATACGTTTTTCCGGCACGGTATTTGAAATAGAACATCATGGGAAAAAAGAAATTTACGGAGCCATCGCCACCCACATTATTCCTTCCAACTCCAATAACGTGTTTGGCATTCCCCGCCATTTTAACGCCACGGTTTATTTGCCACAAAGCCAAACCAACGGTCATATTCCGCAAGACATACTTTCCTATTCCCTTATCCAAGAAGCAAACGACGTATATTTTAAAATGAACATCCCGGCGGAAATTGTGGCGGCGTTTCCAATAAGTACGTTTGATATGGCTTTGGTTAAATTTTCCGCCGAGGGGGAAAAGCTGCTTACCCCTTTTACTTTGGCGCAGCGCGTAAGTAAGAAAGAAATACTGCGCTCAGTAGGATATAACCACTGGCGGTTTTCTTTTATTCCCCAAAGGCATATTCTTAGAAAAACGCCTACCACCATTTATACTTCCATGCCGCTTCCCCACTTGGAACGCGTAGGCCTGTGCGGCAGCGCCGTATTAACCCCCAAAAATGAACTGGCGGGTATTCATACCGGAAGCCGGATAGATTATTTCTTTTCAGATAACGGCCCCACCGTATCTTACGTTACCCCGGCCTCTTATTTGCGTTTTTTGGTAAAAGCGTATCATAACGGGGGAAAAGCCAACGTGCCTTTTTATTTGGCTCCGGGTCATTTTATGAAAATGGATATCAGCGAATACCCGATTTCTTTTCAGCTGTTAGGGGAAAAACACACGGTTTTATTTTCCGACCGAGTACACTTTCACTTTCCGCATACCCGCCTTAACCAGCTGCTCAAACAGTTTCCGCAAGCCCGTTTTTTGCGTGTGAGCACCCACCGGATAACTTGGGCAAAAGACGCAAAAGCCCTGCTGATGACGCCGGACAACCAGCCCCCTTATAAAACTTATTTATATGATTTGCAGAAGAGAAAAGTAGTAAACGCGACGGGAACTAACCGCAGTAAATAAAATATTTACCCTTTCCGCCAAAAGGCCCAATTGGGTATAGGTCTTTTGCTTCTTGTTGGGGAGACGCTCTCTTATATAAAATAAAAACATGAAACCGTTCTTGGGTATTATTCTTTTTATTAGTTGCTGTTTTGGTTTTGCGAGGCAAAGCCATGCCCAGCCCAAAATAACCCCCAAAATGCTAAAACGCTATGCCGCTGCTCTAAAAACAGGGGGGACTGCCAGACGTTGCGCCATACCCCGCAACGCCAAGCTCGCAACTGCGCTTTCGAAAAAAGCGCGCCAACAGCGGCCAGCCACGCTAGAGGCGCAACAAGGCCGCTTATTCCAAGCCGTATTTCCCAAGGATGAACGCTTTAAATTTTCAGGCGTCGTATTTTATACCTATTACAACGGGAAAAAAGAAATTTACGGGGCCATGGTGTCGCACGCCGTTTCTTCCGCCAGTCTGTTTCCCGGCATTCCGCGCCACTTTGAGGCCACTTTCTTTGTTTCAAAAAACCAAACTAAAAAAATTCCGGCGGAAATTGTAGTCTTTTCACCGGTAAATATACTGGACTTGGTACTGGTAAAGTTTCCCGATGAAGCCGAAGCGTTTTTAAACCCTTACCCGTTAGGAAAACTGAACAATGAAAAAAAGGTGTTTTCCCTGGGATACAATGATAAGGGCTTTTTGCCCGTTTACAACCGCCGGGTGATACAAGATTTGCCCTATTCCATCCGCACTTCCATGCCCATTGCGGACAGAAGCCTCCGCCAAGGGCTGTGCGGAAGCGCAGTTTTAAACAATCAAAACCAGCTGGTTGGTATTCACACCGGTTCGGCCCTAACCGAAAACCCTAAAAACACGCAACCGCCTTGTTCCTTTGCTACTCCGGCCCATTTTTTAAATTTGTTGGTGGAAGCCTATCACAACGGGGGGAAAGCCACCGTGCCTTTTTATATTGATAATGAACGCTTTATCAATTTAAATATGAATGAATACATTGTGTCCTACGCGCTGTTAAACGCTGTGGGAAAACCATTAAAAGCAAAAACAGTGCAATTGCATCTTTCCCGCACTGACTTAAAGAAACAACTGCAAGCTTTTCCCCATGCCAAGTTTTTATTAATCACTACCCATCCATTATCTTGGGACGAAAATAACCTCGCCTTGCCCCTAACCTCATTTTTTGATGAAACGCCCAAAACCACTTATTTATATAATTTGCGCACGGGCAAACAATATAAACTGCCCTCCTTTATCCACCCGCCCAGGCCCAGCCAACCCAATTGGTTTTAATCATTTAAAAAGCGTTTTCTTGGGATAATTTAAAATTGTTACAATATCCAAAAACAAGGATTTTGAATATGACTTATGATTTTGACACACCCGTAAACCGTGAAGGAACTTTTTCATTAAAGTGGGACGCATCCGGCCCGGATACGCTGCCCATGTGGGTGGCGGATATGGACTTTAAAACCGCCCCCGCCATTACCGAGGCGCTTATCAAACGCGCCGCCCACGGCATTTTTGGCTATACCAAAACGCCGCCGCAATACTACCAAGCCGTTACGGATTGGTTTCTGCGCCGCCACGCTTGGGCCGTGCAGCCCGGTTGGATACTTACGGCCCCGGGCGTAGTGCCCGCTTTGTGCGCTATTATACAGGCTTTAACCAACCCGGGAGATAAAATCATACTGCAAACCCCGGTATATAATTGCTTTTTTTCCAGCATTAATGACAATAAACGCCGCACCCTATACAATCCGCTCGTGTATAAAAACAACACCTACTATATGGATTTTGAAGACTTGGAACAAAAAGCCGCGCAGGAAAACGTAAAATTTTTATTGTTATGCAACCCGCATAATCCGGCCGGGCGCGTGTGGACCAAAGAAGAACTGATGAGAGCGGGGGAAATATGCCTAAAACACGGGGTAAAAATCATTGCCGATGAAATACACGGGGAAATCGCTTCCCCCGGGCATACTTATATACCGTTTGCCTCCCTTTCGCCAAACTTGGCCCGCCAAACCATTACCTGCACTTCCCCCAGCAAGGCTTTTAATATAGCCGGTTTACAGGCGGCAAATATCATTATATCCGACGAAACCTTGCGCCAAGAAACGGAACAGCGCCTAAAAGCCAATGAAATAGCTTCTTTGGGCGTATTTGGGGTGCAGGCCGCCATCGCCGCCTACACGCAGGGGGAAGATTGGCTAAATCAATTAAACGCCTACATTTACCAAAACTATTTATACTTAACCGAATTCTTTGAAAAAAATCTTCCCTTTTTGCCGGTTACCCGTTTAGAGGGTAGTTATTTGGTCTGGGTAAACGCCAAGGCGCTAGGGCTAACTTCCGCCCAGTTAAGCAACAAACTGCGCACGGAAGGCAAAGTATTTGTAAACCCCGGCCACTTATACGGGCCGGAAGGAAACGGATTTCTGCGCTTGAATATCGCCTGCCCGCGCGCATTGTTGCAGGACGGGCTGGAACGTTTTAGCCGCGTGGTAAAAAACGTCCCTTTGCAAAACGCTTGACTTGGAGCCGGCTCCATAGCTTATACTTTTTATACAGACAGGAGGAAATTTATGAGATTAACCGCAAAAACCATTTTACTGGCCGCTTGCGTTTTGTTTATGGCGGGCTGCCAAGCGGCGAAAAAACCACTTACCCAGCCGCAACTGCTGGAACTGGCCAAAGGGCATGACCTGGTGGCCGTATTTCCGGACGGGCATATAGAAACCTATAACGGCCGCGGGCTGGGGCCTTTAATCACCCATTTGCAGAAAGGGGATTTAAAAAACGCCCAAATGTACGATAAAGTAACCGGGCGCGCCTCGGCCCTGCTGTTGGCCTATGGGGGGGCGAAAAGCCTGCATACGGGTATGCTGTCCCAAGAAGCTGTTCCCATATTGGAAAAATACCACATCACTTATACATACGATAAACAGGTTCCGTATATTTTAAACCGTTCCAAAACCGGCTCCTGCCCCATGGAAACGCTGGCCCGCGGCTTAGATGACGCCCAAACCGCTTATCCGGTACTTAAACAAGGGTTTGAAAACTTAATTTCCAGCGGCTATTCGGGACAATAACTTTACAGTAAAAACCCGGCATTAAGCCGGGTTTTTTATTGCGGGGAGTGGGATAAAATGGCAGAATATATAGGTTCTTATGTATCAGGCGGTTATTTCCCTATATAAAAAATTTACTCCCGCACAAAAACGCACCGCGCTTTTTTGCGGAGTCTTGCTGTTGGGAATGTTGTCCGCCCTAGTGCTAATGGGCATTAATTTGCTGCTGGCAAAGGCCTATTTCCCGCATATTACTTTTTTGTTTGACCCGCGCTTTCACCTGAGCGATTTTTATGATGTGGCCTCTTTCACCAAGCTAGGACTGGATGTATATAACCAACCAGGACCCAATTATTTTCCATTTTTTATGGTTTTGCTTTTGCCGCTCAAATACGTAAACTGGCAGTTGGCTTTGTGGTGTATGGAAGCCTTGTTTGTGGGGTTTTACGCATTGCTTGCTTACCGCTTTATGCCGCCTATGCCTTTTAAACCCGTATGGGCCGGTATTTTTACGCTGTGCTCTTACCCCTTATGGTTCACGCTGGACCGGGGCAACGTGGAAATGCTGCTGTTTATTGTGTGCGGGCTGTTTATTTGGGCCTACCAAGAAGGCCGCTTAAAAACGGCAGGGCTTTTGTTGGCGTTAGCCATTAACATGAAACTTTACCCGGCGGTGTTTCTGGTTTTGTTTGCCGCGGATAAAAAACACAAAGAACTCTTTTATACTTTAACACTTACCGTATTGTTTTTTGCGGTAGGCTATTACTTAACTGGGGCGGGGGAACAATTACAAAACAATTTAGAAATGTTTGCTTTTTACCACCAACAGCGCCCGTTTGGACTGCAGTTTTCCCATTCCTTAATGAACTTAATGCGCGTGCCGGTATTTATCAGCCTGGATGGGGGGCTTCCGCAAACCTGGGGGCCTTTTACCTATTTTTCCGCTCAGGCGGCTTTTGGATATATGCTGTTTATGTTTGCTTTGTTTAGCGTAATTTGTTTGTATGTTGTTTTTATTAACAAAGCATTTTGGAAGGCGGTGCTTTTGCTCACACTGGCGGAAGTGGGGTTTCCGTTTGTGTCATCTGACTATACGCTGATACATCTTGTACTGCCGGCGCTTCTTTTTTTAAACGCTGGCGGAAAACAGCCCGCCCAAAACACGTTGTGCGTACTTTTGGCGCTGTTGTTTATACCTATCAACTGGTGGGCGCATACCTATTACATGAGCCACTACGCCATGATATTAAACGCGGGAAGCGTGCTCCGCCCGCTGGTTATTATACTGCTATTAGCGGTATTAATGCGCGATTTCAATTACGCCCGTTTAAAAGAGGGAATAAAAACTTATATCCGCCCCAAATAACAAAAGCCGGACTCTTCTTTGAAACGTTTCTCCAGGTCTTTTAAACAAAAAAACATTTCCGCCGTCCCTTAATCTTGCTATACTATAAGATGTGTTTTTAAAACACCTTATTACTTTATTCTTGTGTCCGCAAGTAAAAACAAGGAGTACGTATGACTGAAAGCCTTACCCAAATGGTCACCCTGTTAAATGACCGTTTTTTGGGATATATTCTTATGGCCGCGTTGGTTTTCTGCGGTTTATATTTCACCCTGGCTACCCGCTTTGTGCAGTTTACCCGCCCCAAAGAAATGTGGCGCCTGCTTACGGAAAAAGCCGGCTACTCTAAACAAAAAGGGCATATTTCTTCTTTTCAGGCGTTTGCCATCAGTACCGCTTCCCGCGTGGGAACGGGCAATATAGCCGGCATAGCCATTGCCATTACCGTAGGCGGCCCCGGGGCCGTATTTTGGATGTGGGTTATTGCCGTTATTGGGGCGGCTTCCGCCTTTGCGGAAAGCACCCTGGCCCAAGTATATAAAGTAAAAAAAGGCGCTCACTTTATAGGAGGCCCCGCTTATTATATGAAAAACGCCTTGGGCAAGCCTTGGATGGGGTCCGCCTTTGCGGTAATTATCACGCTAACCTTTGCGTTTGTGTTTAACTCCGTACAGTCCAACACCATTGCCCAGTCTTTAGAAACTTCTTTTCAAATTACCCCTGCCACCACCGGCTTGGTGTTGGCCTTTTTAACCTGCGCCATTATCTTTGGCGGGCTTAGACGCATTGCCAAGTTTTCCGCGGTGATTGTGCCTGTTTTTGCCTTGGGCTATATTGCGGTAACCTTGATTGTGCTGGCTATGAACTGGGAAAAAATCCCCTCCGTGTTGGAGCTTATTGTGTCGGACGCGTTTTCCTGGCGCAACGTGGCGGGGGGAACCTTGGGTGCCACCATTATGACGGGCGCGCGCCGCGGGCTGTTTTCCAACGAGGCCGGTATGGGTTCCGCCCCCAACGCCGCCGCTACGGCCAATATTGCCCACCCGGTGTGCCAAGGCTATGTACAGGCGTTTAGCGTATTTGTAGATACGCTGATTATCTGCAGCTGCACGGCGTTTATCGTGCTGCTGGCGGACTATCAGCACATGCCTTCCGAAGGCATTGCGCTTACCCAGGCGGCTTTGTCCCAAAACTTGGGGCCGATGTTTGGAAACTGGTTCATTTCCATCATCGTACTTCTGTTTGCTTTTACTTCTATTATAGGCAACTATTATTATGGGCAGGCAAACGTGCAGTTTTTAACCAACAGCCGTTCGTTTATGGTTATTTTCCGTACCCTGGTGGCTTGTATGGTGTATTTAGGGGCCGTACTGCAAATGAAACTGGTGTGGAACATGGCGGACTTGTTTATGACCCTGATGGCCCTTTTAAACATTACGGCCGTTTTACTGCTTAGAAAACAGGTGCTTGCCGTGCTGGCCGACTACCGCAGCCAACGGGCGGAAGGGGTAAAAAACCCCGCTTTTAACCCCCGCAATATTCCCGGCCTTTCCAATGCGCAGGCATGGGAAGAAACCAAATAATCTCACCCCCGGCAAGCCGGGGGTTTTTATAGGCCCAAAAGCATCTTTAACGGGCGGTAAAAAAATAGTATCATATATACAGAAGTAAAAAATCCATGGAGGATGTAACGTATGATTAAAGTAGGTATTAACGGTTTTGGCCGCATCGGTCGTTTCGTATTCCGCGCGGCTCAAGAACGCAAAGACATTGAAATTGTAGGTATTAACGATTTGTGCCCGGTTGATTATTTGGCTTATATGCTCAAATATGACACCATGCACGGCAAATTCAACGGCACCGTAGAAGCGGACGTTGAAAAAAGCGAACTGATTGTAAACGGCAAAAGAATCCGCGTAACCGCCTGCAAAAACCCCGAAGAATTGGCTTGGGATAAAGTAGGCGCCGAATACGTGGTAGAATCCACCGGTTTGTTCCTTACCCAGGAAAAAGCGCAAGCCCACATTAAAGCCGGCGCTAAATACGTCGTTATGTCCGCCCCGTCTAAAGACGCTACCCCGATGTTCGTGGTAGGCGTAAACGAAAAATCTTATGTAAAAGGCACCCAGTTTGTTTCCAACGCTTCCTGCACCACCAACTGCTTGGCTCCTATCGCCAAAGTATTGAACGACAAATGGGGCATTAAAGACGGTTTGATGACCACCGTACACTCCACCACCGCCACCCAGAAAACGGTTGACGGTCCTTCTATGAAAGACTGGAGAGGCGGCCGCGCCGCTTCCGGCAATATTATTCCTTCTTCCACCGGCGCCGCCAAAGCCGTGGGCAAGGTAATCCCTGAACTCAACGGGAAATTGACCGGTATGTCTATGCGCGTACCCACCTTGGACGTATCCGTGGTAGACTTGACCGTCAACTTGGCCAAACCGGCTAAATATGAAGAAATCTGCGCTGCCATGAAAGAAGCCGCCAACGGCGAACTGAAAGGCATTTTGGGCTATACCGATGAAGCCGTTGTATCTTCTGACTTCCTCGGCTGCCCGTTGACTTCTATCTTTGACGCCAAAGCCGGTATCGCTTTGACGGATACGTTTGTGAAAGTCGTGTCTTGGTACGATAACGAAATCGGCTACTCCAACAAAGTGCTGGATTTAATCGCCCACATGGCTTCCGTAAACAAATAAGCATTTAGCTTACTTAAAAGCGGGTCCGCAAGGGCCCGCTTTTTTATTGCTTATGTTTACGGGAGCACGTAAAAAAGAGACATCCTCTTCTTAACTTTCGTATCCTTTCGCCCCGCAAAGGCTTTATAAACACAGAAAAACAACAAACCGCATTTTTTATTGCATTTCCCGCCAGTTAAAGATGTATAATAAAAGATAGTTTTTACGATAGAGAGGCGTATTATGAAAAAGATTTTTTACATCAGCGTGCTTTTTTTGTTTGCAACCCCTGCAAGCGTATTTGCCGCCCAAGAACGCTTTGTACGCGTTACGGCGGACGCAGAAGTCATGGCCCCGCCGGACCGCGTAACCATTACCGTAGGCCTTCAGCATAAAACGGACAATTTAAAAGAAGGGGCAAAAGTTTTACAGCAAAATATAGCCAAAGCGCTTGCATACTGCCGCGCCCAGCATATAAAGGATAAAAACATACAAACCCAAAATGTAAGCATTAATCCTTCTTACTACGCGGCTGACGGCAAACGCACGGATAAACCCTCCTATACATTAGCACAGTCTTTCAGTGTTACGTTGGAAGATTTATCCCAATATGAAACCGTCCTTTACGGCTTGTTGGACAATGGCATAAACCAAGTGCAGGACGTACGGTTTTATTCTTCCAAATTAAAAGATTTTAGAAACGAAGCCCGCACGTTAGCCATGCAAAACGCGCAGCAGAAAGCGCAATTGTTAGCCAAAGAAGCCCATGCAAAGCTGGGTAAAGTGATGACTATTACGGAAGAACAAACCGCCGGGTTTTACGGCGCGTCCAACATCAGCCAAAATTCTTATATTAATACCGCTTCCGGTATACCCGCGGCGGGGGTAATCCCCGTGCGCGCGGAAATAACCGTTCAATACGCGTTAAATTAAAGAGGAAAACTATGTTAAAAAAATATGTATTTATATTGTGTCTTGCCGCTTTAGCCGGCTGCGCGGCCAACAGCGCCATTACCGGCCAATGGGTACAGCCCATACCAGGTATGGAACAGCAAATGCAAGGCTTTAAGCTGAAAAAAGGGGGAGAGGCCTCCTCCATTAATATGGCTACCTTGCTGTATGAAAAATGGGAAAAACAAGGCAACACCTTAACTTTACACGGCAAGAGCGTAGGAAACGGCCAAACGCTTCCTTTCACGGAAAGTTATACTATTCAGCAATTAGACGAACATACTTTAAAACTTCTTTCCAACTATGGCAGTGTGTTTACTTATACACGCCCTAAATAAAAAATAAGCCCCGCCAGTATTTGAAACCCGGGCGCAAAAGCCCGGGTTTTTATAGGCCAAAAGGCCCCCGTGTATATAGGTCCTATGACCCTTGTTAAGAAAGTACAGAATTCATAAATTAAAATTAATATTAATTAAAGGCGATAAAGGATATGAGAAAAATGAGTATAAAAAAATGTTTGTTTAGCCTGATAGCCGTAAGTATGGCAGCCAGCGGTTTTTGCGAAAACGTGGAAGCCCTGGATTCTTTTCCCGTGGGGCGCGCTATTAGCAACCAAGTGGCAGTTTACCGCGCCGCCATGGCCGTTATGGAAGGCTACAACAACCATGTACGCCAACTAAAAAATAAAAACAAAAATTTGGAAATCGCCCAATCTTTTGCCGCCATTACCTCAGCAGGAGTATTGGACATTCCTTTCCGTTTCCCGGCCAATAAACACGAAAAAAACATGCGGGCCCATTTGTTAAAAATATCCGGCTATTTGGTAAAAAACCAGCAGTCCTTTAGTAAGGTTCGTCCGGATGCGGCTTTTTGCGTATTACAAAACGCGTTGTATTTGTATCCGTCCGTTAAATTTCAAAGATTGGAATTAGATAAATCCCGCCGGGACACAATACTCAACCGCTCTTTGCGCATGTGCCCGGGCAAAATGAAAAAGATTCGTTAACTGTTTGCTTTTACGATGAAATAATTCCCCGGGCAAACGATTTACCCGGGGATATTTTTAATAAAATCTATTTTTTATTTAAAAAAACACTATACTATAAAAGATATGAAAACATTATTACTTATTATAACCACTATCCTTATCTTACCGCAGGCGTTGCCGGCACAAGGCCTCAGCCGGGCGGCAAAAAGCGTGGGAAAAGCGCTGGAAAAAGAAGCGGTTGCCTCCTCTTCCAGTGCGGTGGCGGCTGCGGGTGCAGCGGCGCTTTCCTCCAAAAAAGTAGGAAACACGCTTTCCACACAAAGCCAAAAAAGCCTGGAAACGGCCCAAGAAAAACAAGCCCATGAAGACGCTATATTGCGCGGTCAATTATTGGGAGGGGAGGCCTTTCCTTCTTCTTTGGCATGGAAAAACGCCAAGAACAAAAAACTTTTGCAAAAACCCAATTTGCAATGGGCCCCGGCCAAACGCTTAAGCAAGGAAGAGCGCCGGATAAATATTCCATTATCTACAGCACTGTTGCTGAAGTATAAAGAACCTATTATAAAATCTTATGCTTTAACAGACAGCTATTTGGAAGGCTACTATCTGCGCCGTATCTATCCGTATTTGTCTAAACCCTCATTTCTCGCAGAGAAAAACGGTCATATGTACCGCGGGGTGTTTATGACGGTGGATGAATTGGCTTCCACCCTTCAAAACGGTTTTTTAACCTCTATGAATACCTGGAATGTAGGCGCAAAAAATAAAGGGGATCAGTTTGTCAGTTTCTCTAGTTCTACCGGGGAAGCCTTGTCCTACGTATTCCAAGGAGGGGGAAACCGCGAACATCCAAATGGCATTGGCGTTGTGTTTGAAGTGGATTCAGATATAAAAGGCTTGGAATATTGGGAAGACGAAGTGCATAATTCCACCCATACCATTTACCATTGTTATGAAAACGTCCCCCCGGAGAAAATACGCAACGTGTATATTTACGGGCAATACGGGCTGGAGAGCTTGCCAGAAATTATCATAAAAGCCCGCCGCAACGCTTTGCCCAACCGGGAAAGATGGATACATGACTTTGATAGTCGTTTCCTGCGCTAAATACACATAAAAACGGCCCTGTAAAGGGCCGTTTTTTATTTAAAGAGAAATATCCGGCTCCCCACCCTGCGGCTTTACAAAAATGTGGCTAAAAGAAAGCGCCACCCCTATATATACGTTCTGCCCGCGGGGAGCAATATACTTGCCCTGTGCGGTATAAAAATTAATAAAAGGCGCTATGGACAGGTTATCATACAGTTGCACTTCTAAACGGGCGTCCAGCTCCAGTTCATAATCCAAGTCCGTATTTCGGGCATGGGATTCGTGCAGATAGTCCCTCCATACCGCACTAAATTTAGCCAAAACGCCTTCCCGCAGCGGGGCTTGCAGCTTTAAGGCGGCCTCCCAAGCCAGCTTTTCGGAAGAGGGGTCATACGTATGGTCCGCCTCGCCCACAGCGGCTACATAAAAATCTTTTATATAATCCCCGTCAAAAATTTTAACCCCCAGCATGCCCCGGTACACCCGGTAACGGGGGGCATTGTCCAAGCGGGTAAATTCGGTTTCATAACCTATATTGGCAAACGGGCCGGCTTCAAAACCGCCAAGCACGCTGTCCACACGCCACAAGCGCTGGGTATAACCGGTGGTAAAGGCTATCTTATCGGCGTTTTCGTTTGTTAAGGTTTCGCCTTCAACGGGGCGGATGCGTGTTTTTCCATAGTTTAGCTCTAAAGCATTGCTCCAAAGCCAATTATTAAAATAATAATTGCCTAAGGCGTGCAGCTCCCCGCTGATCGCGGTTTGGGAATCCGCAGTCAGGCGCGCGTCTGAAAAATCTTGATATTCTTTTGCATAGTTTACTTGCGTGGAAGTAAAGTTAAAAGCAAGCCGGTCCAGCTCCACCTGCCAGCCGGTGGCATTTTGCGCAAACAATATTCCAGGCGTCATAAGAAAAGCCGTTAAAATAAGGGGGAAAAACCTCATGAGGCCACTCCCTGTTCCAACTTAAAGCGCAAACGCAGGCGGCCGGGTTGCCAGTCCCAGGTGGTAATTTTAAAACGTCCTATTTGGGAGGTATTTTCTACGTGTTTGCCAATACAGGGGCAGGCATCATACTCGCCCACAAAGACTACGCGCAGCATATCCCCGGTATCAGGGGGCAGTTTGGACGTATCACTGATTTTAGCCGCTTCTTCCCGCGTCATCATGCGGCAGGTAACCGGTAAATTTTGCGAAATAATTTGGTTAACCTTTTGCTCTATTTCAGCAATTTGATCTTGTGAGGGGGAGGCGTTCAGCTCATAATCACATTTAGATTTTGTTTTTTCTATATGCGCGTTGCGGCTGCGCGGGCAGCCAAACATGCGCACCATGGTTTGGTTTAAAATATGTTCCGCGGTGTGCATGGGCTCAAAATAATCTTTCTTAGGTTGAAAAGAGGGCGCTTCCGGCCCGGAGGTTAAGGTATTCATATATATATATTTTAGCCTATTTGGAGTATTGAATACACTCCAATATACGCCCGGCGTGACAACAAGCCCCTAAAAATAATAAAATATATATGAAAGGAAAGACTACTCTCTTATCCTCTCCTCAAAAAGTTTGATATTACAAGGAAGAAACTATTATTATGCCAAAAAACACTGATTTTTGCAAAATTGTCGCGACCATCGGCCCCGACACGAGCAATGAAAAAGCTATTGAATCTTTAGTAAAAGCGGGGGTGTCCGTTTTCCGCTGCAACTGCAGCCACGGCTCCTTGCCGGAATACCAAGAAAGAGTCACCAACATCCGCAAAATGGAGAAAAAATATAACTGCACCTTGGGTATTTTGTTTGACTTGCAGGGCCCCAAATTGCGCATTGGCACTTTTAAAGATTACCGCATTAAACTGGCCGAGGGGGATAAATTCCGCCTGGATATGAACCCGGAACCCGGGGACCAAACCCGCGTTTGCCTGCCCCATAAAGAAATTTTCGCCGCTATGAAACCCGGGCTGGAACTGCTGCTTAACGACGGCGTCGTCCGCCTGCGCATAGACTCCTGCACCGCCGACACGGCCGACTGCACCGTCATCGCCGGGGGGGAACTTTCCAATAAAAAAGGCGTGAACGTACCAGGCGTAAAATTGCCGCTTTCCGCCTTAACCGCCAAAGACAAAGAAGACCTGAAAATCGCCGAAATGTTGGGGGCTGATTTTATTGGTCTTTCCTTTGTACAGGAACCGGAAGACATTATTGAATTACGCAGCTTAATGAAATCCAAAGCGCACATCATCGCCAAAATTGAAAAACCTTCCGCCATTGAACACTTGCGCGAAATTATTGATTTGACCGACGTTATCATGGTGGCCCGCGGGGACTTGGGCGTAGAAACCAGCCCGGAACTGGTACCCGTATTGCAGAAAAAGATTGTTTCCGGCTGCCGCAAAGCGGGCAAACCGGTTATCGTAGCCACACAGATGTTGGAATCCATGGTACACAACATTATGCCTACCCGCGCCGAAGCGTCTGACGTAGCCACCGCCGTATACGACGGGGTAGACGCCGTTATGCTCTCTGCCGAAACCGCCCAAGGCGACCACCCGGTAGAAGCCGTAACCACCATGCGCCGCATTATTGAAACCGTAGAAAACGACCACCGCTACCGCAAAGGCCTCTCTTTATTGGAACGCCGCAACGAAACCACCAAAGAAGGCGCCATCACCGTAGCGGCCGGCGTAGTAGCCACCAATATGGATACGGCAAACGTTATTGTAACGTTTACGGATTCCGGCTATACCACCTTGCGCGCTTCCCAGCAAAGAAACGGCGGTTTGCCGATTCTTTCCTTAACCCCGAACCTTACCACCGCCCGCCAAATGACGGTTGTGTGGGGAGTAACGCCTATTGTGGTGGAAAACCTCCGCAATTTTGACGATATCGCCACTGAAGCTAAAAAAGCCGTGCTGGACCAAAAACTGGCCCATCCCGGTGACAACATTGTGGTAACGGCTGGTATTCCTTTTGCGCAAAAAGGCACCACCAACTTGCTCTATGTAGTAGCTATCTAATCCATTGAGGCACCTAAACCCCCGGGTATACGCCCGGGGGTTTTTTATTGCATTCTGGAACCCCCCGGTGCCTAGGGTGGATTTATTGCTTTCTTTTTAGGTTTCTAATCCGTTTAAATAGATTTAAGCAGGCCCCTCATACCTTTCCCTACGCCAAACGAAAAATAATACCACTTGCCTTGCCCCGCCCGTTATGCCCCAAAACCCGGGCGTTGGGCTAAAACGCACTCTAGGCTTGTACCGCATGCAAAAAACCTCAGAAAACCCCGTTTTGACGAGTTTAAAGTCATTTATATACCGGGTATTTAGTGAAAAAGGGGTGGGAATACCGCGTGTTTTATACCCCGCCCTACGAGGTTATGTAAGGTTAATTTTGGTTTTATACCTCCGCTTTTTAGGCTCCGCCAAGGTGAAATAACAAGTAAAAACTGCGTTTTTACTGCGGCCGGGTGAGGCTGGCGCTCCACCCCGTACACAACTTATTGTTTTTGAGGAAATAAATATCCCCCGGCGTAGCCGGGGGTTTTGCATTTGCGGGCATAGCCCTTCTTTACCAGCTCCTACAAATGTA
>CALUXF010000024.1 GCA_944324655.1 Candidatus Avelusimicrobium aviculae | reverse complement strand
TAAATATGAAGATTTGGGGATACACACTCCATCCCTCGGGCTTACGCCCGGGGTTTATTGTGAGCAGTAGTTATAAATCCGCCGGGTTTATATAAACCCGGCGGATTTTAGTTTTTGTTCAAAAAACTTATTTCTGCTGCGTACGGCACCAGTCTAAAAAAGTACGCCAGCGGCGGTTAAGCAGTTCAGCTTCTTCCGGGGAAACAGCGGGTTTTATTTCTTCGCACGTCGTAAATAATGACCAGGAAGAGGTATCAATATTCAACGCCTGGGCCGCCAACCACGCCGTACCCATAGCGGTAGACTCGGTTTCCGGGCATTTAAGAAGCCGCGTTTGCAAAATATCCGCCTGGAACTTTAGCAAGCTTTGTATATTTGCCAACCCGCCGGATACTTTAATATCGCCAATGGATACCCCATAATTTTTAATATAGTAGGCAATGTCCGCCAGCAGAAACGCTATGCCACGCAATACCCCGGCCGCTACATCCGCCTTTTTGGTTTGGGGAGTAAAGCCGGAAAATACGGGGGAAACCGTAAAATCCCAATAAGGCGCGCCCAAACCGCCTAAAGCGGGCAAGAACCAAACGGGGTTTTGGGCTTGGGAGTACAAAAGGTCCAGCTCTTCCAAATCCACATCAAACCCAAGTTCTTTAAGCCAGGTAAATATCACGCCGGAGGCATTTACCGGCCCTTCCAAAATAAAATCACACTTTCCGTCCGTACCGGAAGCCGCCACCGAAGTCAAAATCCCCGGGATTTGTTTCAGCTCCCGCCCGGTATTATGCAAAAAGAAAGCTCCCGTTCCGTAATTAATGCTGCTGCTGCCTTCTTTAAGCCCCATACCAGCTAAAGAAGCTTGCTGGTCACCTACGCAGACCACAATGGGAACGCGGCGTTCTTTGTACTCATACATGCCGTAATCTGCCTGAGAGGGGCGGATTTGGGGCAGGAAGGCCCGTTTTACGCCAAAGGCGTTTAGCAAGTCTTCATCCCAGTCACCGGTATGGATATTAAAAAGCAGGGTGCGTTGGGCAAGAGTGGGGTCAATCGCAAACACTTCCCCATTAGTTAAACGCCAAATTAAATAGGTAGCCACCGGACCAACGGCCAGTTCTCCTTTTTGGGCCGCCTTTTGCACCGCGGGAATATTTTTAAGACACCACGCTATTTTGGCGGCGGAATAAAAAGGCGTTTTATAAAGCCCGGTCAGTTTATGTATATCCTGCTGTGGGAAAGAAACCGCATCCGCTTCTTTGGAGGCGCGCCCGTCCTGCCAGCTCAACGCGGGAGCCAACGGCTCCCCGGTGCGGCGGTTCCATAAAACCACTGTGGAACGCTGGGAAGAAACCGCTATCGCGCTGACTTCCTCCTCTTCCAATTTATCCAATAATTCATTTAATACAACCAGTTGGCTTTCCAACAGTTTAGCCGCATCATACTGGGCATACCCCTCACGCGGATGTTCGGCGCAGAGTACCTCTGTGCGTTTATATAACACCGCCCCGGACGCATCCACCGCAAAAGCGCGCGTGCCGGAACTGCCCTGGTCTATAGCTAAAATAACGTTTTTATTCATGTTCAAACCACCTATTTTCTTTTAAAAGCGTATAAGCGGCCTTATCTAAGGCCTGTAATTTTTTTGCCGCAGAGACAGGGTCAAAATCGTCTTGCAGGGCTTCTGTACTCAACAACTGTGTACCGCTATGGCGAATGGCCCCCTTAGGAGTTATGAGGCCTATGTTTACCCCTTCGGACACAAAAGCAAAGCGCTCGTTTTCTCTGGATCTGTCAAATATATTGCGTCCAAAAGCAGTATACGGCACACTCAACCCGGTAAGGGCGTAAATGGTGGGAGCCAAATCCATTTGAGACACCGTAATATTACGCCGTACCGCCGGTAAAATTTTAGGGGCGTACATCACTAACGGAATACGGAATTTATCGTATAAAGAATCCGTTTTGGCGCCGGAGGTATGGTCCGCCACAAAAATAAAGATGGTATTATCAAACCAACCGTCCTGTTTGGCTTTTTCAAGGAATTCCCCAATAGACCAATCCGCATAAGCCAGCGTATTTTTAAATCCGCTGTCCCAGTCATCTCCCGTATATTTATCAAATTGCGGCAACGTGCGGGCAAACGGCTCATGGGTAATGCCGGTAAATACCATAGCGAAGAAATTCTTTTCTTTACGGTTTTTAATTTTATCCGCCGCGAACATTAGCGCGTCGTAATCATACCCAAAAGGAGCTTTTTCTTCATACGGCAGCAATTCAGGGATATCTTCCCAGCCATAGGAGTCTTGCATTCCTAAAAAAGAAGCCAGCGCGCACAGCCGGTAAGAGTCTCTTTTAGATGTTTGCGCAAACAAAGTGTAATACCCGGCGTCACTAAAGTTTTTAGGCATGGAAGACAGCGCATTCATCTCCAACCCATACCCAAACATAGGCAGCCCCGGTACCAGCGGCACCCCGGCCAATACGGCCGCAAAACCAAACATGCTGCGCAGGCCCGAAGCATAGGCATTGTTAAAAACAACCCCTTCGGAAACAATCTTGTCAAACACGGGTGTCACCCCATAACTGCCGCCGGAAAGGGAATCCACAAACCGCGGGTGCCACCCTTCCAGCAAAACAATCATAATATTGATATCTTTTAAATTAGAGGCTTCTTGTTTGGTGCGCATAAGAGGATAGCGCGCGTCAGCGGCGATTTCATCCGGGGAAAATAATTCTTCGCGCGCAATCAAAATAGCCTCTTCCGCGGGGAAAGGATTCTCTATATCCACCTGCCCTTTGCGCCCCACCTGGTAGGCGGTAAAAGCTCCGTTCAGGGTCAAGGCCGCAGCGGAAGGGGTTTGGGCATAATTATACACATCAGCCACGCCCAAAGATTTACCAATTCCCAAATGGCCGCGGATACCCATTACAATTAAAATAATAATAAGCAACAGCTTTCCGCCTTCTGCCAAAGGGGAGCCAAATTCCGGCTTAAAACTTGTTTTAATCTTATAGCGTATAAAAAATATAGCCGCGGCAAAAACCGCCAACAACCCCAACAGCGGCCATAAAGCGGGGCCGAACATATAGGAAATGACAAAATCCCAATCGTGCGAGATTTGTATAATTTCCTCCGCAATATGGCGGTTTACCTTAGGGAAATAAATCAAATCCGCCGCCAATAAACCCGCCAATATCAACAGCACCAAAGAAATAATATATAACAGCCACTTGGCCCACCGGCGGGAATTAACCGGCAAATTTAACAGAAAAACCAGCGGCCCCAAAAACAAGGCAATACAAGAAAAATCAAACCGGAGCCCATTTAAAAACGCACTTTTTATTTCTTGCGCAGTCAACGCCGCGAACAAAGAGTGATAGCACTCAAACAACGCCAAACGCACCGCCGTAAACATTAACGCGGCCAATAACACAATGTAAATAGACCAACGAAAACGAAAGTCCGTCTTTTGCGGTTTTTTAATCCACATATTCTTACTCCGTTTTTTTAAGTTCCAAATCCGTCTGCTGGGTTTGGCTGCCCAACGCGGCAATTTTTGCTTTGTCCTCGGGCGATACGGCCTCATCTTGCAATAAAGCCTCTACCGTACTTTGGGTAGGCACCAGCGTTTTTTGAAGCAATTTAAGCGAGCGCAGCAACTCCACCACTTTTTGCTTGTCCGCAAAATGCATGTGGGACGTTGCTTTAAGCTCCGCCAGGTAATTCACCCCAAAATGCCGGGTGAAACCTTGCTTTTGCATAAGGGAGACAATCTCTTTTTTCAAACGTTCATATTCCGCCAACGCCGCCCCGCAGCGGTCTATTTTGTCGCTTAAGTCTTCCTGCTCGGTTTTTGGGGCGGATTTTTGATTGCTGCTGTCCGGCGCAGAAGAAGCCAAACGGGCTCCGTAAGCGCCGGCAGAGGGGGAATAATCTTTACCGGTAAACACAGGGCAAATGTCATGGTAGTCGCACCAACGGCATTGGCTTTCACCGGGGGTGGGGGCAAACTTGCCCGCGCGGATATCATCCGCCACAGCCAAAACCCCCTGCCAAAACTCAAAAATCTGCTTGTCATCGGCCCGTTCAAAATACATTTCTTTTAATGTGGGCAGATGATAAAAACAAAGTTTTTCCACTTTAATTTCTTTCACGGAGGGATCTGTTTGCTGCACCAAAGATTTAATAGCGGGGCTCATTTCCGCTACTTTTTGATACATAAACAGCTGGTCCGGCGCGCGCTCTACCGTTTTGCCGGTTTTATAGTCTAAAATCATCACCTTGCCGTCGCCCAAATAATCAATGCGGTCCAAAATGCTGATTAAATTTAAACCGTCCGTTTCTAAAGTGGATTTCATTTCTACGGAAAGCGGATGGGCAAAAGTGGCTTGGTGCTTTTGATAATAAGAGGTTATAATGCGGCGCCCTTCCTCATACCCTTCTTTTTCTTTGAGTAAAGAAGCATAGCCTTTTTTTTCATAAGAAGTGGAGTTCCAGTCCTTAGTAAAAAAATCAAGCGCCTGTTCCAAAGAGGGGAAAACCGGATTTTTTACATCGTAGATATATTCCATCACGCTGTGCAACGCGGAACCAAACGCAAAATAATATTTGGGTTTTTCCGGAAGCATATGCACATAACGGAATTTGTATTTTTGCGGGCATTCTTTGTACATGCCCAATTTAGAATAAGAAAAAGACAAATTTTTAGCCATCTGATACCCCGTCTGTATTGTTATTAGAATTCTAGCATTTTTCCCCGAAAAGGCATACTTTTTTTTATCTTAATTTTACAGGCGGCACCCCGGCCGCTTAACCCCTCTTTCAGAT
The DNA here is from genome assembly GCA_944324655.1 of Candidatus Avelusimicrobium aviculae. Classification (GTDB taxonomy): domain Bacteria; phylum Elusimicrobiota; class Elusimicrobia; order Elusimicrobiales; family Elusimicrobiaceae; genus Avelusimicrobium; species Avelusimicrobium aviculae. The sequence continues at coordinate 15,077 of CALUXF010000024.1, read as the reverse complement.
TAATGCCCCAAACCCGCGCATCCGCCCCTTAACAAACGGTTAGGGAGCAACAAAACAGGCTTTCGCAACGCGCCGAAAGCCTGCAAGTTTGATATTACGCCGACAACTGCCACTTTTCTACTTTTTCTCTATAGAAAATCCCTTTACCACGGGGCGGCCTTTCCCCGAAGACGCCGGCTCTTGCGAAGCGGTAGAAGGGGCAGGCTGGTCTCGATATTGAGCAAAACCGCGGACTACTTTATGAGAGCTCTCAACAGGCGCGCTTTCCTCCGAGGCGGCAGCCGCCGCTTCCACCTGATTGGGAATTAAAATCTGCGGGCGGATGTATTCCAAAAATTTAGACGTATAAGGAAGCGCGTCTAATTTGGCGGCCAGCAGATTTAAGGACTGGTTGTAAAGCGACGGATACAAATTTAATAAATCTACCAAATCGCTTACACACTGGGCGGATTCGCGCGAAAGCTTATCCAGCTGAGAAACGAAATAAATCTCCGGTTCCGGCTTGCCGGCGGCGGTTAACATTTTTTGGGATTTAAGCGCTTTTTCCTCCCACTCTCTATACCGCACATCCAAACGGATTAACTGCTGGCGTAAGCCTAAAATCAAACCTTGATATTGTTCCGGCGTGGCTGGATACAGCTGAATTAAACGCGCCCATTCACGGAAAAACCCGGGGAGCAAATCCGGGGCGTCTTCCAACGGGGAAAAGGCGATTAAACCCGGAATGTCTTTATCTTTGGGCGGTAAAAATTTAGCGTTTCTCTCCCGCACCAAAGCGGCGGCCCAGCGCATCCGGTCAGCGGTAACGGTTTCCGTCCATTCTTTTAAAATCAAAGCGTTTTGTTCATTATGCGCTTTAAGTAAAGCCATTTTTTGGGCTTGTTCCAATTCTTTGTTCAACATAATGCCCATTACTTCCTGCTGATGTATATTGTATGCCGCTTTAGAAGAATATAAATCCGTCTTTAAAATGGCTTTAAGCTGCTTGCTGGATACATTATTGACCGCATTTTTAGCAGCCGCTTTTGCGCTGGTCTTTTTGGCTACTTTGGCGGCCTTGTTTACTATGGTTTTTATCGTCTGTTTAGGCGCTTGCGCAAAGCCCGGCGTTCCAAGCAACGCAAGGGCCAATATTGCATATATCGTTTTCTTCATAAGACTTGCTCCTCATAAGTTTGCTTATAATTTCAGATTTTTTTAATATAATAAATTTCTTTTCAGATACGCCAGTAAAAAAAAGACCTATTTCTTTAAACGTAAAATTTTTTTCTAGGACCTTTTTTCTCTCTCCCCGTCTAAGAAAATATAAATAAGTTTAAAAAATACGCAAAATAAAAACTAAAAATTCTCTTTGTCTTTAAAAAAGGAAGAAAACCCCATTAAACTCTTTAATTTCATTTTGTATGTTTGTTTATTTTTTTGTAAAATATGTAAAGAAAGATATAACGCCCCCATAGCTCAATGGATAGAGCACCTGCCTTCTAAGCAGGGGATATAGGTTCGATTCCTATTGGGGGTAAATTTTGTATAGTGCATGCTGACAGCTTTATTGGCTGCCGGCATTTTTTTTGGACTTATCAAGCCATTTTGCAGGGAATCATTAAAAAATGTATTCTAAGCAGGCCGCGCGGAAAGGCTCCGCCGGCTTTTTATTTATCCTCGGCCCCGTTTTTGCCAAAGGGAAAGAAGTTCCCTTCCCTGTTAAAAGCCCTAGTTAAAAATTGGGTCTTTTGACCCTGGTTTTATTTACAACTAAAAATTATCATAAAAAAAAGGAGCCCCTTATGCTAAAAAAATACATTTCTTTTTTCTTATTAACTTTCTTGATGCTAAGCGCTTTCTGCGCCTATGCCCTGCCTACCGCGCCACTGATAGGCTATAAACAGGACATGGACTCTTTCTTAACATCCAAATTGGTCAACAATGAGCCCATTACTTATTGCATCTATTTAGGCAAGCCCGCGCTGGAGTTTACCAACCCGCAAGATTTTGACGACACCTTTAAACTGGCTGTTAAATTGTGGATGGTGCACACATCCCAACTAATCCGTTTGACAGGACAAGAAAAAGGAATGGCCCCCGTTTTAGCCGTATTGGAAAAGGACCCTAATTTACAGTTATTGCCTGAGTGTGATTTTTCCAGATATCCGGCAGAAAGCCTGAAATTTTTGGATTTTCCGCCCTCCGGCAAAAAAGTGCCCACTGCGGATTTGTCCGTATTTGTGGAAGACAGTTTTTTCTCACATCTAAGGGGAGAAAAAGAATTAGAGGCGTTCTTTTCTTACCAAAGCCACCCGTACATTGTCATTCCCGCTTCATATTATCGGGTAAATCCCTCTAACATAAAAATGTTTGGGGATAAAGCCCAGCAATTTATTTCTTTGCGCAAACAAATTTTAGCCACCCCCAATCACGATGTTAAACAAATAAACACTTTGCTTATTGAGTTAATGAAAGTATTGTATGAATCAGTAGACTATAACCCTCACAGCATTCTGTATGCTTTACAGCACGAACTGGGCCATGCTTTCGGGCTGGCTGATCAAAGGGCTTCCGCCGATAACGGAGATTTAATCCACGGGACGATAAACCCCCGCTCCGGCATTATGGATAATTTTACCACCTATTTAACCTGCGACGACGCAGACGGCATCGTTTTATTGCTTCATGAGGCGCTGAATTTACACCACGAGCGTTTTTCTTCCCTCTGCCGGGACGGTATTAAATTTTCCGGCGGCAAAGAGGAACTTTCCGCCCCCAAAAAGCGCGTCATCCGCGCGGGCGCCAATAAGCGGGCCCGCACCTATTATCCGCAAACCGCCACAGACGGTGTGTATTTACTGGAAGACAGCAAATACGTAAGCACCTATACGGATGAAGACGCCAAAAAGATTTACTATTTATTTGACTTTTCCCGCATGCCTAAAGGGGTGGGCGGTTTTCAAAGCCAACAAGGACATATGAAAATGCTGGACGTAAACAATAATCCCGAAAAACGCGTGCCGGTGGGGGAACATTTCTCCCAACTTACCTTAGGCCCCGGCCCCGCGCACAAACAAATTTTAAAAGAAAAATACGACGACAACGGCCAACTGCTCTCTTACACGCTGGAAATATATGATGAAGAAGTGTTAACGGAAACCCGCACCAAAACCTTTTAAACGCCGCTGGCCGCATTTTAACTTCCGCCCCGGGCACATACGACGGCCCGGGGCGGAATTTTGTATAATAATTAAAAGCTTTTTTATTTAATACAGGAGATGAAGCTATGGCTTGCAAAACCAAGTGTGTTTGTTCCCAGCTGCAACAGCACCGCTGCAAATTTCAGCCCGTGCTGCCCAATATTTTAAAGAAAGGACCGGCCAGCGTAAAAGCCAAAACCGGCAAAGCCACCAAAAGCGTGGCGGACCAGGCCGCCGTTAAAAGAATTTTCCCCAATACCTACGGCCTTCCGGAAATTTCCTTTGTAAAAGGCGCTAACGCGGCCGCCTGCAAAAAAGCCGTACGCGTAGGCGTGGTATTATCCGGCGGGCAGGCTCCCGGAGGGCACAACGTCATTGCAGGCCTTTTGGACGGGCTTAAAAAAGCCAATTCCCGCAACAAACTGTTTGGGTTCTTAGGCGGCCCCAGCGGTATTGTGGAAAATAAATTTGTGGAAATCACCCCCGCTTTAATGAAAGACTACCGCAACACCGGCGGGTTTGACTTAATCCAATCCGGCCGCACCAAAATTGAAACGGATGAACAATTACAGGCCGCTAAAGACAATTTAATTAAAAACAAAATGGACGCTTTGGTGGTAGTGGGGGGGGACGACTCCAACACCAACGCCTGCGTCATTGCCGAATATTTAAAACAACAAGGGGTGGACATCAGCGTAATCGGCGTACCCAAGACCATTGACGGAGACCTGAAAAACGCGCAAATTGAAACTTCTTTCGGTTTTGACACCGCCACCAAAATTTACGCTGAAATGGTGGGAAACATCTGCCGCGACGTAAACTCCGCCCGCAAATACTGGCACTTTATCCGCTTAATGGGCAGAAGCGCGTCCCACATCGCGTTGGAAGTGGCGCTTAAAACCCAGCCCAACGCCGTACTGATTGGTGAAGAAGTGCTGGCCAAAAAGATGACTTTGGCCCAAGTGGTGGATTATTTGGCCAAAATCATTGCCGCGCGCGCCAAACAAGGCAAAAACTTCGGCGTGTGCTTGGTTCCGGAAGGGTTGATTGAATTTATCCCGGAAATGAAGGAACTGATTGCCGCTTTGAACGACTTGCTTTCCGACAATGAAGCCGAACTGGCTAAAATGAACACCATTTCCGAAAAGAAAGATTTCATTATATCCAAACTGCCGGCCAAGCTGGCGGATTTGATGAAATCCCTCCCCGCCGGCATCGCCAGCCAGCTCATGCTGGACCGCGACCCGCACGGCAACGTACAGGTTTCCTTAATTGAAACGGAAAAATTATTGGTGGAAATGCTGCGCGTAAAATTGGCGGACATGAAAAAAGCCGGTAAATACAACGGCAAATTTTCCGCCATTACGCATTTCTTCGGGTATGAAGGCCGCTGCGGCGTGCCCTCTTCCTTTGATGCCAACTACACCTACGCCCTGGGCTATAACGCCGCTGTATTGGCTTTGAACAAATGCTCCGGCTATTTGTCTTCCGTACGCAAGCTGACCAAAAAGCCCCAGGATTGGGAATGCGGCGGTATTCCGCTTACCATGATGATGAACATTGAACGCCGCAAAGGGAAAGAAAAACCCGTTATTCGCAAGGCATTGGTGGAATTAAAAGGGGAACCCTTCAAATTCTTAACCAAAAACCGCGAAGTGTGGGCAGTAAGCGAATCCTATGTATTCCCCGGCCCCATCCAGTTCTTTGGGCCCGCCGAGGTAACGGACATGACCACCATCACCTTACTGTTTGAACAAGGCAAAAAACGCAAATAAGCTTTATTTGCACCTAAAACCCGGGCCCCAAAAGCCCGGGTTTTTTATGCCGTACGCCACGGGCAAGAATTTTATAAAATATACCTGTTAAAAAACACGCTTCATGCACGCAACCAGATACAACCTCTAAGGGGGGCAGCGCAATTTATGGGTTTACACCGGGTAAAAACGTTGCTTTCCGGAAGCGGCGGGTAACAAAACAACATAAATTCACTCCATATTATTTTTATGAGAACAGAACAAGTAAAAGAATTCTTAAAACAACACGGCTTTTTAGACCGCTATATTCAAAACCCCACTTCCAGCGCCACGGTGGAGCTGGCCGCACAGGCTATCGGTTGTGAACCGGGGCGCATAGCCAAAACATTGGGTTTTGTAACCAGGCAAGGCCCTTTGGTGGTGGTGGCCTGCGGAACGGCAAAGGTGGATAACGCCAAATACAAGGCGGTTTTCCATGAAAAAGCCCGCTTTATGAAGTTTGACGAGGTGGAACCCTTAACCGGACACCCGGTAGGAGGCGTTTGCCCGTTTGCGCTTAACCCGCAGGTAAAAGTTTATTTAGACGCCAGCCTAAAAGCCTTTGACCCCGTTTACCCCGCCGCCGGCGCGCCGGATAATGCAGTTAAGCTTTCTTTGCAGGAATTGCAAACCCTAACAAACGGGGCGTGGATAGACGTTTGCAAATAATATTGCCTATTTAACTTGTTTTTGATATAGTAATAAAAAATTATTTAAAGGAGGAGTTATGAATTATTTGTTAGACCCAATCCGTAAACATTATATTGATTTCAACGGCCGGGCCAACCGCACACAGTTCTGGCTATGGGCGCTGTGGCTGGCCGGTATTTCAATTGCTTTGCAAATCTTAGTATTCATAGGCGCTATGATGGACTCTGGCTTTCTTAGCGGGCTGTTTTCTTTAGTTTTGATTTTGTTTGGTTTGGGCACTATCCTTCCCGGGCTGGCCATTACCGCGCGCCGCTTGCACGATATTGACCGTTCCGCTTGGTGGATTCTTATTGCTTTAGTCCCTTTTATTGGAGCCATCGTCTTGCTTATTTTTGAACTGCTTCCCGGCACACCGGGGGAAAACCGTTTTGGGCAAATTCCCCAATAAAAACAAAAAACTACAACCCCGGCGCAAGCCGGGGTTTTTTATACCCGGCGGGATTTGATAAAATAAAAATATGAAGAAGAAGATTTTATTTTTAACAGCCGGGCTGCTTATTTTATTGGGGGTGCTATACGCCCCGTTTATGCGCTTGTATGTAAAGCATAAAATGGCCCCGCTGACAGACTTGCTGTCCTCTCCAGACACCCGAAACTATACCGATGGGTACCGCCCGCCAAGCACGCGTTTTTTACACGCGGTAAATACTGTGTACCGTGCTAAGACAAAAGACGACAAATATCCCGGTTACGAGATAGACATTATCCGCAATGTGCAAGGCAACTTAGTTGTTGGGCACGACGAAGACTCTATTCCTTACGCCGTTACGCTGGCGGAGATTCTTTCCGTACTAAAAGCGCCCCAAAACAAAACCTATTGGCTGGACTTAAAAACCACCCTTACCCAAGCCGATTTACAATACTTCCGCTCCTTGGCGCAACGCTTTGGCCTTGCCAAAGAACATTTTATGTTTGAAACCCCCGCAGGAGAAACCGCCAAATTATTAAAGAAGTGCGGCCTTCCCATTCTTTTGCAAATACCGGACGGATTTGCTGAAGACAACCATAGCGCTGCAAAACGCGCCCAACTTAACCAACTGCTTGCCGGCCAATTAAAAGAATATCAACCCCAAGCCGTCGCCGCCAGTTTTGGCAAATATAAGTATTTACAAGCCTATTTCCCCAATACTCGCAAAGCGATCTATTATTCAACCACCAAACGCCCCAGCTTAAAAAAGACTTTCTTACAGCAAGCGTTTGATAAAGACCCTTCCGTTATTATTTTTATGACGGACGAATACACTTTTTAATTTGTTTATGGAGATTTAATCTATGCAAACACACATCACCCGCGCCCAAGCGCTGGAGTTACTAAAAAAATACAATCAAGAGCCTTTCCACCTGCAGCACGCGCTGACGGTGGAAGCCGTTATGCGCTGGTACGCGCAGGAGTTGGGTTACGCCGAAGAGGCGGATTTTTGGGCGCTGTGCGGGCTGTTGCATGACGTGGACTTTGAAAAATATCCCACCGAGCACTGCAAAAAAGCGCCTGAGCTGCTGGCTGAAATCCAGGCGGAGCCGGAACTGGTGCGCGCCGTCTGCTGCCACGGTTACGGCCTGGTAACGGACGTAAAACCGGAACACGAAATGGAAAAAGTGCTTTTTGCCGCGGACGAGCTGACCGGCCTGATTGGCGCGGCGGCGCGCATGCGCCCTTCCAAAAGCGTGCAGGATATGGAGCTGGCCAGCTTAAAAAAGAAATTTAAAGACAAAAAATTCGCGGCGGGGTGCTCGCGCGATGTCATTAAACAAGGGGCCGAAATGCTGGGCTGGCAGTTAGACGCCCTGCTGGACAAAACCCTATGCGCCATGCGCGCCTCTGAAGAGCAAATAAAGCAAGAAGAAGCTAAATTATAGCCCCTTTACGGCAAATAAAAACCCTGCCAAAAGGCAGGGTTTTTGTTTGCAAGTACGGGTTAAAACTCTTTTTCCAACTCGGCAAAAAACTCCGTAGCTTTTACCGGAAAATACAAATCGCTGATTGTATCCGTAAAACTGGAGGGGAGGGTGTTCACCTCTATAATTTTGGCGCCGTTTTGCTTGGAGTACAAAGGCAAACTGCAAGCCGGCATTACCTGCCCCGCCGTGCCTACAATGATAACAGCGTCCGCGGTTTGGGCCATTTCTAAGGAATTTTGATACGCTTTGGGCGGTATGCCTTCCCCGTAGAACACAAAATCCGGCTTTAAAACGGCCCCACAAAAACAACGAGGGGGAACTTCATCCAAATTTACGTCCTCCAGCCGGTATTTGCGCAGGCAGGACGGGCAGGACAGCGTGTGTATCGTGCCGTGAAACTCCTGTACGTTTTTAGAGCCCGCCGCTTGGTGAAGACCGTCTATATTTTGCGTAATCACGCCGTTTAAAAAACCTTTTTTCTCCAAATCCGCCAACACTTGGTGCGCTTTGTTGGGCTGGGCCTGGCCCATGCTGGAAAAGAAGATTTTTTTCATTTCCTGCCAGGACTCTTTGGGGTGGGCGTAAAAGAAATCAATTTCTATAAATTTAGGATCATACTGCGTCCATAGCCCGCCTTTGCCCGTAAAGGGGGGGATGCCGCTTTCCACGCTGATTCCCGCCCCCGTAAACGCCACGGCGCCGGTGGCGTTTTTAATAATATCCGCCGCTTGTTTTATATTTTTCATAAAAGTATTGTATAAAAAATTTCCCGCCGCAAACTAATAACAAAAACGCCTTGCCCGCCCCCGGCAATGTTTGCTAGTATTCAAAACGAGGAGGGCCTATGTTTCCCCGCGCCAAAAAATTTATCTATAATACCCTGCAATTTAACAATAACAGCAAATTAACCACGGCTCTAAACACGTTTATCATCATTTTAATTCTGCTCAGCGTGCCCATAGACGTGCTGGAAAGCGTAAAAGACGTACCCGCCTATATCAAGCGCATTACCTATCATACCGATTTATTTATCAGCCTTGTTTTCGCGCTGGAATACGCCCTGCGCGTCATTACCTGCACGCAGGACCCGCAATACGCCCGCCCCATAGCCGGGCGCATTAAATACATGCTTACACCTTTAATGATTATTGATTTGCTGGCCATTTCCCCTTTTTATATTTTGGGAACCGGCATGGTGCGTATGCTGAGGGTGTTTCGCATTTTTATGCTGATGCGCTATACCAACGCCATACAGCTGATGAACGCCGTGGTGGAAAAAAAGAAGAGCGAGCTGCTTATCTGCGGCGCGTTTTTGCTTATGCTGTGGATTTGGAGTTCCTTTATGATTTACCGCGTGGAGCACCTTGCCCAACCCCATCATTTTGCAAATATGGTGGACGCGATGTGGTGGTCTTTGCAAACTTTCACCACGCTGGGCTATGGGGATTTGGTACCCGTTACGCTATACGGCAAAATCATCACCGCCGTTACGGTTTTTATGGGACTTGTGCTTTTTGCCATATTAACGGCCTTGCTGACGGGGGGGATTGTGCAGGAGTTTCAAAAATACGAACACAAGAAAAATCCGCCGCAAATTTAATACCTACAACATAATGGTTGTACGCAAGCCGGCCGCCGCCGCAAAACGGCGGCCTTTTTGCGCCGTTTTGGGGTAAAGCTGCACATCGGGGCTGAGGCTTATCCAGGGGGTAATATTCCACACCCATTGGAGTTCAAAAACGCTTTCCCTCTTTTGAGATAAATGATTTCCCCACGCTGAAGGATTCAACCGGTTGAAAGCAACGCCCAGCAAAATAATATCTTGCGCGTTTAAGCCAAACGGGTCTTTTAAACCCGCTCCCGCCGCAAAAGAACGGGAAACGGCGGCAACATCCCCGCCGGAATAATTGCCCCGCGCAAATACCACCCATTTATCCGCCAGCGGCTGCTGGAGGCTTAAGCTAAAGCCGTTGGAGCTTTCCTCCTGCCCGCGCACGGAAGGTTGGTGATAGTACAAAAAATTATAAAACCCGCCGTTTTTTTCCGTTAGGCTAAGGGCGGTAAAAAACGCGTATTTCCCGCTGAAAGCTTGGTCTAGGCGGATATCTTGGCCGGATAAATTGCTTGCGTCCTGATAGCCGGCGGACAGGCTCCATCCCCCGTAAGAGGCCTGCCCGTACGCCCCCACGCTGCTGGACGGATAAACGGAAGACAAATCTTGCGCAAACGAGGCGTTCATAAGAGAGGTCTGCTGATTCCCCAAATAAGAAGTGGAATCAAAATTTCCTATGGAAAACTGCCCTGCGGTAAGTGACAGCCAATCCCATTTACCGGGCAAAGTATGGGTATAAGTAAGCTGGGAAAAGCTTTCCGACCCGGTTAACCCGTCATTTATGCCCGCCGCCGCCCCTATGCGCCGCTGCAGCCGGAAGGCTTCTGTCCCCCAATAATGCACCAAGGTATAGTTTGCGTTAATTACGCCTTCCCCCCAAGACCCGCCGGAAAGAACATTCCACTGCACAAACGGGTAATATATTCCCTGCACAGCCGTCTGCTTGCCGGAGGGGGACACCCGCTGCAACGCATAAGAAATATCCACCCCCGCCTGTATATTAAATTTTGTTTGCGCCTCTTTTAACCAAGCAGAATAAGCGCTCCATAAGTTGCCGCCCTCCTGCCCGCGCGCGTAGCGGCGGTGCCGCAAACGAAGCTCATGTTGGGAGGAACCCGCCCCCGTGTCGTACGGCTGCGCGGCGCACAGGCACACCCCCGCCAAAAGACAGCCGCCCCCTAAAAAAAGCGCTTTTAAATAAAATAAACAAGTTTTCCACATATATTTTGTTCGTTTAACCATAAAGAAAACGGTTTAATACAGCCAACCCCGGTAATAAGATATAATAAATGAATAACCGTTTTGCAAGCGCGGCCCAAGCGCGCCGCCTTTAAAAGATACATAAACAAGGAGTTCTTATGCAAATTGCCTTTTATATTTTAGCCGCTTTAGCCGTTACCGCACTGGCCTTTTTTATCGGATACAAACTGGGGGCAAAACCCTCCGCCCAAGCCGCCCAAAACGCCGTTAAAGCGCAGCTTTACGAAGAAGAAAAAGCCAAATCTTCCCGCTTGGAAGAGGAGTTAAACTCCCAGCGCGCCGCCTTGCGCCAAAGCGAACTGGCCAAGGCCGATTTAGACGCCCGCGCCGACGCGTTGCAAGACGCGATAGCCAAGCAAAAAGAATTTTTTGAAAAAATACAAGGGGAAACCAAAAACGCCATTAAAACCATGGCGGCGGACGCCTTGAAAGAACAACGCACGGAACTCATTAATAAAAATACGGATTTGTACGCCCCGTTAAAACAAAAGCTGGAAGAATTTACCAAACAAATAGGGGATTTGCGCAATGAAAGCACCTCCCGCCACGGGGATTTAAAACACGCGCTGGAACAAACCCGCCAAATGAACGACGCCCTGGCTAAAGAAGCCAAAGATTTGACCGAAGCCCTCAAAAACCCAAAAATGCAGGGCAACTGGGGGGAAATGATTTTGGAAAACGTCCTTACCTCCGCCGGGTTGGCGGAAGGGAAAGACTATGAAAAACAGGCTTTCTTAAGGGGGGAAGACAACTCCCGCAACTACCCAGACTTTTTAATCCGCCTTCCCCAAGGCAGAACGGTGGTTATTGATTCTAAAATGTCTTTAGTCAATTACAAAAACTGGGCCGTAGCCACGGACGAAGCCGAAAAAGACCGTTTTTTAAAAGCTCACGTAAAAGACGTGCGCGCCCATATAGACGAACTTGCCGCCAAAGAATACCAAAACCTGCTTAAAGAACGCGGGTTAGACTTTGTATTTATGTTTGTTCCCATAGAATACGCTTATTTTGCGGCCTTGCAGGCGGACCCGGAACTAAACGAATACGCGCGCCAGAAAGGGGTGTCCGTGGTAACGGCTTCCAATTTATTTGCCGTTATGCAGGTGGTGGAAAATTTATGGCGCATGGAACGCACCAATAAAAACATGGATAAAATACTGGCCCTGGGCGCGGAAATGCACCAGCGGGTCAGCCGGTTTGTGGCCCGTATGGAAGACATCAACACCAAACTATCGGCTACCCGCAAATCTTACGATGACGCCATGACCTCTCTTACCGGCAATGTAGGCATTATTAAATCCGCCGTTAAGCTGGAAGAAATGCAAATAAAACACGCGCGCAGTCTTTCCGGCGCGCTGAGCGACGAGGCTCCCCTCCTTTCCCAACAAAAATAGTACATATAAAAAGAAAATTTATAGAATATACTAAACTAAAAATAAATAGGAGACAAACACATGAAAAAACTATTATGCTTAAGCGTCTTGGCCGCTATGTGCGTAGCGGGCTGTGCTTCCACCGGCACATCCTCTTCCGCATCTTCCGCCAACCAAATGTTAACGCTGGACGAAGCCTTGCAAAAATCGGCTGAAACCCGCCAGAAATTAACGCAGGCTAAAGAGTCTTACGAGGCCGCCAAATCCGCCGCCAACAGCTCTGCCGCCAGCACCGCGGCCGATTTAGGCAAAGCCGCCTTACAGCAAAAAGTAGACGATACCAAAGCTAAAATTGAAGCGGAAAAACAAGCTTGGAAAGATGTGCTTAACTAATAAGCCTCTTTTAAAAACATACCCCGGTATTACGCCGGGGTTTTTTATTTTAAATGAATTCAGATTTTGCCCACAAACGGCCTGCGTGTTAAACTATCCGCAATGATGGCATACACAAACGGCCAAAATGAGAACAAAACCGCTGATAAGACCTGCATATATGAAAAACCCCGCCAACGGCGGGATTTGTGAATTAATCTTCAAGTTCCGGCGGTGGGGGAGGAGGCAATATTTCTCCTTCCGGGCCAGCCGGGCGATGATGTTTACGAATGTGTTTCTTGCCCGGCCCTTTTTTGCCGGCGGGAGGAGGAGGCATCAATTTATCTTTAAACAAGATTTTCAAATCGCCGTCCCCATCCAATACGGCTTGGGTCTTTTCTTCCACCCAAGAAGCTTTGTCTTTCTTCGCTTGGGAAAGTTCTTTTTCCATTTTGTTCAAACGTTCTTCAAAGTTATTTAACATTTTCTGTTTGAACGCTAACTGGTCTTCGCGGATTTTCCCCACCAGCTCAGCCAATTCGGCTTTGGCTTTTTCGGCCTTTTTGCTGCCGGGTTTAGCCTTTTTATACTCTTTTACCAGCTTCTCCACTTGCTCACGGGTCTTTTTAAACTGCTCATCCCGTTCTTTGCGCTCTTTGCGCATTTCTTCGCGTTTGGCTTTATCCGGGCCGGCTTTTACTTCCTGGCGTTGTTTAGGGGCAGGGCCCTCTGCTTTAGAATTGTCCCCCGCAAATGCCGGCGCAAATAAGCTAAGCGCAAGCATCATAATCATCCATTTTTTCATGTAGTCCTCCTTAGAACTCTGCTTCCAGTTGCGCCAAGTCTGACGCAAAAGTTTGGTATTCTTCATCCAAATTAGCCGCCATATAGGCGATCACTTCTTGGCTGTCATAGCTTGGGCGGTGTTCCAACATCCAACCGCCGGTAAACAAACCAACTGCCAGCACGGCCGTAAGTACGCCGCCCCACAGGGGTTTGAATGCACCCAGCCATTTATAGGCCGGGGCCCGGCGGGTTGTTTGGGCAAATACGGCGTCCACCAACTTCGCCGGGGCCGCAGGTGCAAGTAGGGCAGCCTGCTGGGCCTGCATAAATTTTAATTCCGCGCGGCACTGGGCACACTGCTCTAAATGCTGGCGAAAAGAATTTCTTTCCTGCTCGGGCAGTTCTCCATACGCATACAACATCACTTTATCGCACGGGTTCATATACAACCTCTCTGTTCTTAAGCAAAATATGCTGCAACTTCTTTATGGCTCTGTGTCCGGTTACTAATACCGTCCCCAACGGCAGATTTAACGTTTCGGCTATTTCTTTAAAAGACATATACTGCCGCAAGTAAATAATTTCCCGTTGTTTGGGCGGTAACGCCTCTGAGGCGCGCCGTATTTCCTGGGCCAGCTCGGCCCGTTCTAAAGTTTCCAGCGGAAGCTCTTCCCCGGAAGGCAGAATCTCATGCAAAGGTTCTTTGCCTTCTTCGTCCGTCTGGTCTAAAGAAAACAGCGGGTCACGGTCTCTGAAATAATTCAACACCCGGTTTCTTGCCAAACGGAAGAGCCATGCTTTAAACTTTCCCTGGGCCTGGTATTTTGAAACGTTTTTATAAACGCTTAAAAACACTTCCTGAAACAGGTCCCCGGCGCAGCCTTCGTCCCCCGTCATTACCAATATATATTGGTATAAAGAGTTCTTATAACGCAGGACCAACTCTTCAAAGGCTAACTCATCCCCCCGAACAAAATCCAACACCAACTCATCATCTGTTAATGCGTTTTTTTCATTGGCCATATTTTATAACCCTATAAGTCGCTTTTTTATTACATTAATTTTTGGATATATAAAAAATTATAAAATTTTCTTTGTCATGCTCAAATAAAATTTATATAATTTATAGGTTGTGTTTTTAGGAAGAGATAAAAAAGGCCTATGCTGGTTATGGGTCTTTTGTCCCTTGTAGAAATAGAATATAAGTTTTATTATTTAAGTATGAAACAAACCACCTTATCCCATAGACGTATTTCTTTTTACATGCTAATTAACTTTAGCATGTATATGCGTATGCATCAATGCGGTGGTTTGGTAAAATAGTGTGTATCGTTTTATTTATTAAACCCCGCTCCGTGAAACTAAGGAAGCGGGTTTTTTTATTAATGTTCTAAATATCAAGGTAAATTAACACCATGCAAAAAATCATAGCCGTTTTAGTAACCATATCTCTTCTTATAGGAACTATATCTCCTTCCGTGGCGTACGCCCAACAAGATGCCGCAGCCCAGCGCGCGCGGGTAAAAAGCGTTTTGGAAGAGGCGGATTTAAAAGCAAAAAAACAACGTGTCGTTACGGTGGGGGAAATACGCCAAGCCGCCCAGGCGCTCTCTGCGTCTGAGGATGCTCCCGCAGATGAATACCAAATCTACAAAACGCTCTATTTAGAGATATTAAATAACCTCAAACAAAAAGCCTTGCTTGAAAACCCTGCCCAAGCGGCCCAAATTCAACAAGCTGTTAAAGCCTGGCAGGAAGAAGCCAAAATACAAGAGGCTTGGAATACATTTAAAAACTCTTCGGACTATCAAACCTGGCAAAAGGAAACGGAAACAGAAAGCAGAAAATACTTATCTTTGCTGTCTTCCGCCGCTGTTATTTATGCCCAAAAGAACCCAAAAGCAGGCGCCCAATTATTGGCGCAAACTCTGCCTGTTTTTGCGGCGGCAGGCGCAGTAAGCCCAAATAACAAACAAAAAGCCTCCCAAATTTTAAGGGAGAGCATTAAATCCGGTCAGAAGAGTTGTGGCGGGGTAGGTTTAATAAGCGGGGTAAAGGCACGTTTTGGGTATGACGGAGACGTTAAGGA
>CALUXF010000023.1 GCA_944324655.1 Candidatus Avelusimicrobium aviculae | reverse complement strand
TACGGTTTCAGGTTCTATTTCACTCCCCTCTCGGGGTTCTTTTCGCCTTTCCCTCGCGGTACTGGTTCACTATCGGTTGCCAGAGAGTATTTAGCCTTGGAGAGTGGTCTCCCCGGATTCCCACCGGATTGCACGTGACCAGTGGTACTTAGGTACTTGTTAAGAGACGGCTAAGTTTTCGTTTAAGGGACTATCACCCTCTATGGTTGGACTTTCCAGACCATTCAACTAACTTGCCGTTTGGTAACTCTTTGTGTCTAACACGAACAAGCCCTGCAACCCCAGCCCACGCACTCTATGCGCCTGACGACACATACAGTGCGGAGGCTGGTTTAGGCTATTCCCGTTTCGCTCGCCACTACTCAGGGAATCTCGTTGATTTCTTTTCCTGTAGGTACTGAGATGTTTCACTTCCCTACGTTGTCTTCTATCACCCTATCTCCGAGCCCGAAAGCTCAGCCTTCATGTGATGATTTACAGGCTCTCACCTGTAAGGGTTCCCCCATTCAGAAATCTGCGGATCACAGGATATTTGCTCCTACCCGCAGCTTATCGCAGCTTATCACGTCTTTCATCGACTTCTGGCACCAAGGCATTCACCATACACCCTTGTAGCTTGACCATATTCTTTAATCCGACTGATTTTCATCAATCATGGTCATTTAAATGCTAGATAATTGCTTATCTATGATAACCATTAACTTTTAAGTTAATTGTTCTCATGCTTAATTGTGTAAGTGTAAGTATTTTTATTAACTACTAAAAATACAAACGCTTGGCTTTTCTAAAATATATTTTCATTTTCTCTGCTGCCCGCCAATTGCTTTTATCTGTTCAAGAATTGACTTCCGGAGACTTACGAGAAAAGATTGAATATAAGTTATCTGATTTTCAAAGAACTACAAATTTGACGCAACATTTTTTCGCAACAGTTAATTGTGGAGCTGATCGGGATCGAACCGACGACCTCCTGCTTGCAAAGCAGGCGCTCTCCCAGCTGAGCTACAGCCCCTTAAAACTTAAAGCCGTGGGCCCGGAAGGAATTGAACCTTCGACCTCACGCTTATCAAGCGTGCGCTCTAACCAGCTGAGCTACGAGCCCAAGCTAACTAATATAAATAGGCTTGTATTAAGTTTACTTCATAAAAGAGCTTAAGCCCTGGAACTGTTAATGTGCGAGTGGCCGACTTGAAATGAATAGCGCTTTCGCGCACCAATTTAAAAGCTACCGACCTATTCTAACTTCTAAAAGAAATTAGAATAAAGGAGGTGATCCAGCCGCACCTTCCGGTACGGCTACCTTGTTACGACTTCACCCCAATCACCAATCACAACTTAGGACCCAGACGACCTGGATACTTCTGTTGCAATTGACTTTCGTGGTGTGACGGGCGGTGTGTACAAGACCCGGGAACGTATTCACCGCAGCGTGCTGATCTGCGATTACTAGAGATTCCGGCTTCATGTGGGCGAATTGCAGCCCACAATCTGAACTGGGGCATAGTTTAGGGATTGGCTCCACCTTACGGTATTGCTGCCCTCTGTCTATACCATTGTAGTACGTGTGTAGCCCTGGACATAAAGGCCATGATGATTTGACGTCATCCCCACCTTCCTCCACGTTATCCGCGGCGGTCTCCTGAGAGATCCTATTGCTAGGCAACACAGGATAGGGGTTGCGCTCGTTGCGGGACTTAACCCAACATCTCACGACACGAGCTGACGACAACCATGCAGCACCTCGGCTGGCTCCCTTGCGGGTCGCTTCTACTTTCATAAAAGCTACCACCAGTCGTTCGAGCCCAGGTAAGGTTTTTCGCGTAGCGTCGAATTAAACCACATACTCCACCTCTTGTGCGGGTCCCCGTCAATTCCTTTGAGTTTTAACCTTGCGGCCGTACTCCCCAGGCGGATAACTTAATGCGTTAGCGGCGGCACGGAAGGGGTCGATACCTCCCACACCTAGTTATCATCGTTTACGGCTAGGACTACCGGGGTATCTAATCCCGTTTGCTCCCCTAGCTTTCGCACTTTAGCGTCAGTAAAGGCCCAGAAATCCGCCTTCGCCACCGGTGTTCCTCCTAATATCTACGCATTTCACTGCTACACTAGGAATTCCGATTTCCTCTGCCTCACTCAAGAACGCCAGTTTCCGTTGCAGTTTCTGGGTTGAGCCCAGAGATTACACAACAGACTTAACATTCCGCCTACGCGCGCTTTACGCCTAGTAATTCCGAGTAACGCTTGCCACCTACGTCTTACCGCGGCTGCTGGCACGTAGTTAGCCGTGGCTTATTCAAGGGGTACCGTCATTTGTTTCTTCCCCCTTAAAAGGAGTTTACAATCCGAGAACCTTCATCCTCCACGCATCGTTGCTGGATCAGGCTTTCGCCCATTGTCCAAAATTCCCCACTGCTGCCTCCCGTAGGAGTAGGGCCCGTGTCTCAGTGCCCTTGTGGCCGGTCGCCCTTTCAGGCCGGCTATCCGTCGTAGCCTTGGTAGGCCGTTACCCTACCAACTAGCTGATAGAATATAAGGTCGTCTTCAAGCGATAAATCTTTAATCTTTTAACGATGCCGCTAAAAGATGTTATGGGGTATTAGCAATCCTTTCGGACTGTTATTCCCCACTCAAAGGTGGATTCCTTATACATTACTCACCCGTCTGCCACTAAACTTACTTCGGTATTGCTACCAAAGCAAGTCCCGTTCGACTTGCATGTGTTATGCACGATGCCAGCGTTAACTCTGAGCCAGGATCAAACTCTCCATTAGAATTTATAATCTTTAAACCGCAAGCGGTTCAAAGACCGTAAATCGCTAACAGCGAGCTGTTGACTTTTGACTCTCTACTCTTTTGAATTAACTTTGGTGTCATATATATAGCTATATGACTTAGCTTTAATGAGCTTTTGAACTGTTAAACACAAAGTGTTTTTTCATTTCAAATCGCCCATTCGCACATTGCTGTCAAATTTTCAGAGAACGAAACTTCCTCGTTGCTCTCTTTTTCAAGAGGCAAAGGAAAGTTTTTCACTTCTTTACGCTGTTAAAGCTGTAAAGATATTATAACAAAATCTTTTTTATTTTGTCAAGCCTTTTTTAAAGCTTTATTTATCAACTGCTCGGCTTGTCAAAATCTTTACTACTCTTTTATTAAAGCATATTTTTTTGCGTTTGTCAAGCACTTTTTATTAAGGTTGATTTTCGCTATGCTTGTTACTACATTTATTATTAAAGCAAATTTATTTGTTCGCGTCAAGTCTTTTTTAAAACTTCTTGGAATATTCAAGAAATTCATGGCCGCTTAGGACCGGAGGGTAAAGACTTAACGGTACAGCTAATTGTTTTTGCAAGACCCGCAAGACTAACTTGTCCGGCTGGGCTCAGTCCGTCTTCTGCCTTTTCTCTATATAAGGTGACGTTTCGCTGCCAAAAAGTTTTCTGCTTGCTTCAGACTTACAAAAACCAGAAGTTTTGTTAAGTGAATATTTAAAAGAACAATTACGACTACGAAATATAGTCTATCAAAAAAAGACAGAAATGTCAAGCCCCTTTTTCATCTTTTTCAAAAAATATTTTGAAAAGGGGTCCTTGAGCTTCTGTGGAAACAATCCTTTTTGTTTCCTTATATATCTAGTGTATATAATTTGCAAAAGAATGTCAAGCGTTTTTTCTCCGTCGGGAAAATCTTTTTTGTTGCTTTCTTTTACAAAAAACGCACCAAATATTTGCATATGGGCAAAACCTGTTTGCCCTGTTGTTATTATTATATCCTTTTTCTATAAAAAGAGCAAGCCGCTCCTGCCGCGCCAAAAATGCAATCGGCTTGCTACATATATGAGGGGGAGAGAAAACGCCGCCCTTTTTCTAAAATTTGCTATCCTTATATATATGGATAAGCAAACGCAGACCCTTTTGAAATACACCTCGCGCAGTTTATATTTAAGTGCGCGCATTTTACCCCGCACCATACGGGATGCTTTTGGCATTGCTTATCTGTTATGCCGCTATGCGGACAGTATCGCAGACACTCCTCTTTTGCCGCCTCAGCGCCGCTTGTACTGGATAGCCAAATATCCGCAAATGATTACCCATCCGGACGAAAAAGAGCAAAACGAATTAATAAAAGAAATATGCGGTTCTTCGGATAATCCTTACGAGAAAGAACTATTAGAAAACCTCCCTTGCTGTTTGCGGGCATTTCAGGCGCTTTCCCCCCTCCAGCAACAGGCCGTGTTAGAAGTAGCCCGCCAAGTATGCAACGGCATGCAGATGGACCTGCAAACTTTCCCGGCGGAAAATTCCGGGCCAATCGCCTCCTTGCACACGGCACAAGATTTGGAGCACTACTGCCATTTAATGGGCGGAGCGCCCGGCGTATTTTGGAGCACCCTCATTACGCAAACCGTACGCCTGCCTATTGAAAAAGAACGTTTGCTCCTTTTGGGAAGAAACATTGGGGACGCGTTGCAAATCGTCAACATTTTGCGGGATTTGCCAAAAGATTTACGCATCGGGCGCTGCTATTTCCCGTTGGAGGAATTATCCCCTTTAGGGTTAACCCCGCAAGATTTATTAGAGCCGAAAAACTCTCCCCGCTTTGAGCCCATCAAACAAAAATGGATATATTGGGGATTAAGCAAACTGCAGTCTGCTTTTGAATACATGCAGGCGCTGCCAAAAACCCAGCTGCGGCACCGGGCGGCGGTGGCCTGGCCGGTGTTATGGACGGCGGACACCTTATATAAGGTATATCAGGAACAAAATTTATTGGATGTTGCACACCGGGTTAAAATCCCGCGGCGGGTGATTTATAAAACAATGCTTCTCTCCCCTTTTGTATTGCCCAGTAACCGCCTGTTTGCCAAATGGCTTGAAAACAAAATGGCGCTTTTCCCCCCTTCTGCAAACACCTTATAAGGGCCTAGGTTTTATAGGCCCTTTTTCACCCTTGAATTTTACGGTTTCTTTATTAAAGTATAAGTACAAAGTACTCCGGGAAAGCCCGACATCTTTGGTTGCAGTTGCTGGATGCACAGCGTGTATCCCGATTGCGTGAAGACCCAGATGCGTTGCCCCCGGAAGAAAGAGGAACATAAGTCATGGTAATGACAAGAATGAGCTAAACCCCCGACTGATGATACGCGGGGGTTTATTTTTGTGTCCATTTTCCTCAATGAACCAACGGATAAGAACAGGGCAAAGCCCTTATAATTTTGAACGGTTACTTTTCCTGCCGCTCTTTCTTTTTCATTTCCTTCCATACCGCCAAGGCTTCCTCAGGCGTGGCGGCTTTGGGATACTGGCCAAACACATGCGGGTGACGGCGGTGCAACTTTTCATACAAACCGTCTATTACGTCCTGTATGGTAAATTTGCCTTCTTCCGCGGCCAGCTGGCTGTGCATAAGCACCTGCAAGAGAACATCCCCCAATTCTTCCTTCATGTTTTCGTCGTCTTTTTTTTCAATGGCTTCTATCAGTTCTTGGCTTTCATTTTGCAAACATTTAATTAAGCTTTCATGCGTTTGTTTCTTATCCCACGGGCAGCCGTTGGGGCCGCGCAAAATGGCAAAAGTTTCCACCAATTCATCAAAACTGTGCTTCATATTAATTAAGCTCCTTTTTGGTTGTTAGGCCTTCTAAAAAATGCTATACAGTTATTATATGAAAATAAATATTCTTGCCGCTTTTTTGCTGTTCACAACAGCCCTTTTACCTTTACAGGCGCAAAACGCCCAAGCCGTGGTGGTGAAACAAGACGGGGATAAAATTTATTTAGATATTTCTTCCCTTTCTTCCCCGCTTAAAAAAGGCGATTCGTTTAAAATTATTACGGCGTCCGAGCCGCTTATCAACCCCCAAACCGGCAAAAACCTGGGCGATGTATACCAATATTCTCCCGAGGGCACTATTACTGAGGTGCAGCCCCTTTACGCCGTGGGCGAAATTAAAAACGCTAAAAAATACGCTGCCGGGGCAAAAGCGGTTTTAGAAAGTCAACCGGAGCAAATCCAAACCCCGGCTGCCGCGCAAAACGCCAAAGAAGAAAAGTCTTCCCGCAAGATTATCACGTATCAACCGGTGGAACAAACCATCGTCAGTTTAACGGAGGGCAACGTTACCGCCCCCAACCAAATTATTACCTTAAGCGATAAAGGCCAAGTTACCGTATACTCCCCCGCCAATGATACGTTAACTCCCGTTTTAACGGCCCATCTCCCCGCGGGAACAGAACCTATCGCCATTTCCGCCGTAGACGTGAAAAAAACGGGAGCCAGCCAAATTTTTGCCAGCTATTACAATCCTTCCCGCAAAATAATATCCACCTCCGTACTGGAAGCCCAAAACGAAAATTTGGAAACAACGGACACATTCAACTCGTTTGTGAAAGAAATAGGCTGCTCCCCGGATAAAACCCTTTGGGGGCAAACGCCGTTTGTTTTGGGCGGCAATCCCGGCAACGCCCGCAAGGTATTATATAACGGCAAAAAATTTGAGTTGGCAAAAGAGGATACAAACACCCGCCGGGAATGGTTAAACGGGATTAATTTTTATCCGTATGAACAAGACAAAACCGGCCTGGTATACATCACCTCCAGCGGGACATTAAAGGCCCAAACCGGCAAAGAACGCTGGGCAAAAAGCAAAAGCCTTTTCTCTTCCACCCCAAATCGTGTAAAATATAAACAAGACGTGGTAAAATTTTATCCGTCGGTACAAGTGTACCAGAAAGGCGGTACGCCCGTTATCGTGGCCGCGCAAAATACGGCCAAATTGGGCCTGCTGGCGGATTTATTTGGCCAATACAAAGACGGAAAAATTCATTTTCTTAATATAGAGAAAGGTCGTTTGGTAAGCGAAGATACCGTGGAATTAGACGGCTACGTCTATGATACGGCTTGCACGCAAGACGCTATTTTAACGGCAGAAACGCTTGAAGAAGGCTACAGTTCCATAAAAGCCATAGCCAAATAACCCGGGAGATTACTGTGACTGATTCCAATGAAAAAATTGACGTGTTAGACAAAGGCTTTATCCGCCTGGTAGATTTTATGGGTGGGGATAACCGTGTAGTTAGTTCCGCCCGTGTGTCTTTTGGGGCGGTATCCAAAGGGGAAGAACAAGACAAACGTTTAATTAAATATTTGTTGGAACACGCGCACCATACCCCGTTTGAACATTGTTATTTTCAATTTCATATTTGCTGCCCTATTTTTGTAGCGCGCCAATGGATGCGCCACCGCTGGGGCTCTTATAACGAAGTAAGCGCCCGCTACACCCAAGTAAAAGACGAATTTTATATTCCTTCCCAGTTCCGCGGGCAGGATACCAAAAACAAACAAGGCTCCGTACCCACTTCTTCTTTAGATCAAGAAACCCTGATTAAATTATATGAAGACAGCGTGGAAGCCTCTTACGCCGCTTACAATAAACTGATAGAAGCCGGCGTAGCCCGCGAAATGGCCCGCGGCGTTTTGCCCGTGTGCCAATATACCCAATTTTACTGGAGCGTTAACGCCCGCAGTTTACTTAACTTCTTATCTTTACGTACAGACAAACACGCCCAATGGGAAATACGCGTTTACGCAGACGCCATTGCCAAAATCTTCCAAGAAAAGATGCCGTGGTCTTGGGAAGCGTTTGAGGAGTTAAGCCGCAAACTGCCGTTAGGCTCCGAGTAAAATTACCTTATTTAGGGGGCTCTATGAGAGTACTGGGCATGATTATGGCCGGCGGGAAAGGGGAACGTCTTTATCCGTTAACGAAAGACCGCTCCAAACCCTCCGTTCCGTTTGGCGGCAATTACAGAATTGTGGATTTTGTGCTTTCCAATTTTGTAAATTCCGGCATTTTTTCGTCTTATGTATTAGTGCAGTACCTGTCTCAAAGTTTAATTGAATACCTGCGCACTACCTGGCGTCACGAAGGTATCATACCGGATCATTTCCTTACCTGCGTGCCGCCGCAAATGCGCTTGGGTGAAATCTGGTACCGCGGCACGGCGGATTCCGTACGCCAAAATATCAACTTGGTAAAAGATTTTAACCCGGATTTGGTGGCCATCTTCGGCGCGGACCATATTTACCGCATGGACGTACGCCAAATGATAGACTTCCACTTAAAAAACAAAGCGGATGTTACCGTGGCGGCTAATTCCGTGTCTATTAAAGAGGCTTCTTCCTTTGGCGTACTCGGGGTGGACGAGACGGACCGCATTATCCAATTTGAAGAAAAACCCGCTAAACCCCAGCCTATACCCGGAAACCCAAAAATGGCTTACGCTTCTATGGGCAATTATATTTTTAATACGGATGTTTTGCTGCAAGTGCTGCAAAAACGCTTTTGCGACGTGCCCGCCCTGGATTTTGGTAAACACATACTGCCCAAAATCTTAACGGACCACCGCACTTTCGCCTATAATTTCCAAAGTCAAACGCTCCCCGGCGCCAAGCCGTATGAAGAACAGGGTTACTGGCGCGACGTGGGAACCATAGAATCTTTTTGGCAAACCAATATGGATTTGCTGGGCCCCAAGCCTAAGCTGGATTTAAATAACCCCCAGTGGCCCATCAATACCACCTCCTCCCGGCTGCCTCCCGTCAAAAATTTGGGCGGCACGGTGACGGACTCCATGTTGGGCAGCGGGTGCTTAATTTATCCCAAAGCCAAAATAAAACACAGCGTGCTCAGTTCCGGCGTGATCGTGCACGAAGGGGCCGAAATTGAAGACTGCGTGATTATGGACTCGTGCGAAATTAAAGCCGGCGCCAAATTAAAAAAAGTAATTATGGACCGCTTTAACACGGTAGCCCCCAAGCAAACCATCGGGCACGACCCGGAAGCCGATGCCCAAAAATATTATATAGATCCTTCCGGTATCGTAGTAATACCGCGCGGGAAAAATAAATTCTAACACACAAACCGCGCGGCAAAAACCGCGCGGTTTTTTATTATGCTCAAAACGGTTAAATTAAAAAATCAAGACGAAATCCTGCTGGTTCTTGGCATACAGGACAGCAAACTGCGCGCGCTGGAAAAAGAAATGCGCGTGGAATGTTTTATTAAATATAACGCCCAAGGCGAAGGGGCCGAACTGACTATTAAAGGCACCAATTCCCGCGTAGACAAAGCCTTAGCTAAAATACAAAAAGACTTGGCGCTAAGCGCACAAAAGAAACCGCTTTCTTTGTTAAAAGACGTAAAACCCTTTGCCGACAACATCCTCTTCCGCCCCGAGCACGCACGCCCGATAGAAGCCCGTACGGAAAACCAAAAAAAATACATAGAGGCTGTTTTTGCCAATGACTTGGTTATTTCCATCGGCCCGGCCGGCACGGGCAAAACTTTTCTGGCCTGCGCGTGCGCGCTGCGCGCGCTGGAACTGGGGTTGGTGCAACGCGTTATTGTCACCCGCCCCATTGTGGAAGCCGGGGAAAAGCTGGGTTTTTTACCGGGCGATATTGAAGAAAAGGTGGACCCTTACCTCCGCCCCATTTATGACGCGTTTTATGACATGCTGGGCGCGGAGCGTTTCCGCGCGATGAAATACAATAACGTGTTGGAAATCGTCCCCCTGGCCTACATGCGCGGGCGCACGCTGGAAAACGCTTTTATTATTTTGGACGAAGCCCAAAACACCCTGCCCGCCCAAATGAAAATGTTTCTTACCCGCATGGGGTTGCATTCCAAAATGGTGGTAAACGGGGATTTAACCCAAATTGACCTGCCCCCCAAACAACAAAGCGGACTGGTGCAAATACAAAAAATATTAAAGAATGTACCGGGGGCGGCCTTTTGCCCCATGGAAGCGCAAGACATTGTGCGCCACCCTTTGGTAAAAGACATTTTAGCCGCTTACACCAAGTGGGAAAAGAAACACCCGGAAAAATAATTTATGAACGTAAATATTTTTTATCAAACGGACGTACCCAAACACCTGCGCCGCACGGGACTTATTAAAAAAGCCGTACTGAGCGCATTGGGAGAATACCGCAAAGAAAAGGCGGAAGTAAATATTGTTTTTGTAGACAAAAAAGAAATACTGCGCATTAACAAAGCGTACTTAAACCACCATTACGTAACAGACGTCATTTCCTTCAACCAACCCCGGCCGCCGTTTACCCATGGGGAGCCTTGGGCTTTTGGAGATGTTTTTGTCTGCTACCAGGTGGCGCGGGAACAAGCCAAAAATTTTGGGCACACTTTTTTGCAGGAAATGATGATGTACGCCGTACACGGCACGCTTCACTTAACCGGCATGGACGACCACTCCCCTACCGAACGAGCGGAAATGGACCGGCAGGCAGAAAACATTATCGCACGCGCGCTGGCCCAATAAATATAAACAACCATTAAAAAACCGCCTGTTCAAGGCGGTTTTTATACTTCTGAGGCTAAAGGAGCTTCTTTAATTTCGGGCTTTCCTTCCGTAAACACCAAATATTGCAGCTTTCGGTGCAGCCCCACATCCACCGGCACAATGTTATGCCCGTTATTTAAATCAATATGGTCCACCTGCGTGTGTCCCACAATTTGCGTGATGGGGCTGACCGGGTAAGAATTTAACAAATCATCCAAATCTTCCCAAAATATTCCGCCGTATTTATCCGGCCCGCTGCGGGTAATGCTGATGTTAAAAATAGGATGGCGGTAAAATTCATGCTTAATGGCTTCGCGGAAAATCATGTTCATCAGCATAGACAAATTAACCGCATTGGGGTCATCCAGCTGTAATTCAAAAATTTTAAGCAACTTGCGCGTTACACCGGCGTGCGTAAACAAATATCCTTTATACGCATAGGCGGCGCGCAATTCCCCGTTTATTACTTGGCGGATTAATTTATCACGGATTAATTTTGCCTCTTCTTTATTAAAACCGGAAATTAAATAATTGCTAAGCAAAAGTTCCAGTTCATGGTTTCCTATTAGGCGGATTATATCCCCCTGCATGTCTCCGGCCTGGCGCTGCAGTTTGTCCAGCAAATCATCCACCATGCGCGGCTGGGGACCACGGTCAAAAATGTCCCCCATTTGCAGCAAACGGTTATTCCCGCCGGACCAGTTTAACTGTTCATCCACCAAACCGGCATGGCGCAAGATACGAACAAAAGAATCATACTGTCCGTGTACATCACCGATAACAATTAGTTTTCTTGTTATTTTTTCATTAACCATAGTCTGCCAGGCCTATGAAATAATATAATAATAGTATACAAAAAGCATGTAAAAAAAGTGCAATCTTACTAAAAAATATGCAAATCAGCCGCAGCGTTTTAAAACAACTAAAAAAAATTGCCGGAGAACAAAACGTCCTTACAGACGCATTGTCTTTATCGCTTTATTCTTATGACTGCTCCCTCTCCCGCACCAAGCCGGATGTAGTTATTTTAGTTTCTGAGGGAAAAACGCTCCCTGTCCTTATCCAATTTTTAGTTAAACACCACATTCCGTTTACACCGCGCGCCGCGGCCACCAACCATGCGGGCGGATGCGCCACTTTATATGGTGGGGCCGTGTTGGATTTAACCCGCTTAAACCGCATCTTAACTATTAACACCCAAGAAAAATTTGCCGATGTTCAACCCGGCGTAATAACGGCAGACCTGCAGGACCAGGCCTCCCGCCTGGGCCTTTTATACGCGCCGGACCCCGCCAGCGCGCGCGTATGTACGCTGGGAGGCAACGCCGCCCAAAACGCCAGCGGCGCACGCTGTATGAAATACGGCGGCACGGCGGATTACATATTGGAGGCGGATTGGATATCCCCCACCGGGGAAACTGTACATCTCACCCGCGGCAACCCGGGACCGGACTGGATTGGCTTTTTATGCGGCAGTGAAGGCACACTGGGGCTGTTTTCCCAACTGCGCCTGAAACTAATTGATGAGCCTAAACACATAAAAACTTTTTTAGTCACTTTCTCTTCTTTGCAAGAAGGCATACAAACCGTAACCGATTTGGCCGCCCAAGGCATTATTCCCCGCTGTGTGGAAGCCATGGATAATTACACCACCAAAACGGTGGAAGAATTTTCCCACGCCGGGTATCCTACCGGCGCCCAGGCTTTGCTTATTTTGGAGTTGGACGGCACCCCCAAACAAATAGAAACAGAGGCCGCCCGGCTGGAAGAAATTTGCCGCAAAAATTCCTGCCAAACTTTCACCGCCGCGCGGACCGAGGCGGAACGCGCCAAACTGTGGCTGGGGCGCCGCGCCGCTTACGCGGCCACCACGCTCACCGCGCCGAACGTTATGGTGGGGGACGGCACCGTCCCGCGCAGCCAGTTGCCGCTGGCCTTACAGAAAGTAAATGAAATTATTTCCCGTTACGGGTTAACGGCGGGGTTATTGTTTCACGCGGGGGACGGCAATTTTCACCCTCATTTAGTGTTTGACGAGCGCAACCGCCTGCAGGCCAGCTTGGCGGCAAAAGCCGCTAAAGAAATTTTACAGGCCTGCGTGGAATGCGGGGGTACGGTATCCGGGGAACACGGCGTTGGCGTGGAAAAACGCGCCGCCATGGCTTTTGAATACGATAAACACACGCTGGGGTTTTTTTCTTCCTTAAAAAACGCGCTGGACCCGCAGCATCTTTCCAACCCCGGCAAAATCATTCCGGTGGACTTTGCCGAAAAATGCCGCCCGGATACGCCTTTATCCCCGGCGGAAGAACAATTAGCCCAAGAAATAAAAAAACGCTTTAACCAAAACATATCCTCTTGGGTTACGGGGGCGGGTTCCCGCCGCAAACATACAACGTCCTCCCCTCTCAACACGCGCGGTTTAAACAAAATTATAGAAGTGGACAAAAACAACTATACCGTAACGGCGCAGGCCGGGGTATCCACGGCGGAATTAGCCCAGCGGTTGGAAAAAGAAGGCGTTTTCTCTTCTTTAGCGGCGGATAAAGGAACCTTGGGCGGAGCTTTCGCCTGTAATATCTGCCCGGAATTTTCCCGCCAAGTAACCGGATTAAAAGCCCTTTTGCCTACCGGCCAGCTTGTCTGCTATGGCGGTAAAATAATGAAAAACGCCGCCGGATACAATTTATGCCGCTTGTTTGCGGGCTCCGCCGGGGAGCTGGGGCTTATTACGGAACTTACTTTTAAAATTTATGCCACCCCACAAAACCGCCTAGCGCGTAAACAGGCGGCGCAAAATTCCGTTTGGCCAAAAGCCTTCACAGCGGTCAAACAAGCCGCAGACCCCGCCTTTTTATTCGGTCAAGTAAAAGAGAGAGAAACCCATGAATGAATTCTTTTCCCCCACGTTAGACCCACGCCGCCCCAAAGAGCATATAGACGCCCTGCCCGCGCCCGGGGGTATACGCTCTCTTTATGACAGCGTGTGCTTTTGCAACCGCTGCAACAGCTGCGCGCAAAGCTGCCCTACCTTTCGTTTGCGCCAAGAAGAATTTTTCTCCCCACGCGGCAGAAACCAAATTTTGCGTTTAGTATTGGAAGGCAAATTTAAAATTGCCCCGTACCGCCGCCTCATAGAAAAAAGCATGGCTTCCTGTCTGTTGTGCGGGGCATGCGCGGCCGGCTGCCCGGGTAAAATTCCTACGGCGGAACACGTACTGGAAATGCAGCGCGCATTGGGCGTTAGGCCGCTTCCGGTTTTGCTGCACAAAATTTTATCCTGGAGGACGTCCTCCCCCCGCCTGTTTGAAACCACAGCCGCTCTTTGCCGCTGGGCGCACAATAGCTACGGCGTAAAGCTGCTGCGCGCGTGCGGTATCACCCGCCTTCCTTTTTTGCGCTGGATAAACCACGCCGACGATATCCTCCCGCATAAAATTACATTTTTACGCCAACACCTTAAAAAAGAAAATCCTCCCCATAACCCGGGTGTTTTATATCTTCCCTCTTTAGAAGCGGCTTATTTGGACGGCTCTTTGGGTCTGGCGGCATACCAAAAACTGCAGGGGCATCAACCTAAAGTGCTGTTTGGCGTTTCCAGCGGGTTGTTTGAGTATGTATACGGCTCCCTGCGGCGCGCGCGCCATGCCGCCCAAAAGCTAATGATGTCAGCCGGAAACGGCTCTACCCCGGTGGTAACGGACTCGGCGGACGTATTTTTCTTTATCAAAAATTATCCGCGTCTCTTTTCCCACAGCAAAGTGTGGGAACGCAAAGCCCGCCGCCTTGCCGCGCGGGTGCGTTTTATTGCGGATTATTTGCCTAAAAAGCCCCAAATCCAAGGCATAAACCGGGTTCAAATAGATAAAAGCGCCTTGTTCTCTTTTGAAAATGAGGCTTTTGAAAAAACGGAAAAAATATTTCGTGTTATTTTTAAGAAAAATTTGCTACATTATGGGTATAAGGACACACCCACACCTCCGTTTGGCTATAGTTTCCGCAAGGAAAATTTATCTAAAGAGGTGTGTTTTTGCAGGGTAAAAGACATCGCCCGGACACAGACCGACGCCGTATTCTTCCTTTCCGGGTTGTCCGCCATGGAGCTTAATTACTGGTTAAAAAAGTATTACCCCAGCGCCAAGGCGGAACATATAGTACGTTTGAATGGGTAAGGCTTATGCAATCGTTCAAATTGGAAGCGCCCAAACTTTCTGCCGAAGAGAAACTGAACCTGCTGGTGGAATTCGGCACCCGCGTCTCTAGCGAATTGCGCTTGGATAAACTGCTGGATATCATAGCCAAGCAAATTACCAAAATGTTAGACGTGGGGAGATGCACCATCTACTTAAAAGACGTAGAGAAAAACGAGCTTTGGTCCAAAATAGCCCAAGGGCGCGGGCTGGAACATACGGAAATACGCGTCCCGTTAAACGGCAGCGGCATTATATCCATTGTGGCCCGCACGGGCGAAACCATTAATCTTCCCAACGCTTACGAAGACCCCCGTTTTTGTATGGATGTGGACATGGTAACCGATTTCCGCACCCACACCATGCTGGCCGTACCGCTTAAAAACAATTCCGGAAAAGTACTGGGCGTATTTCAGGTAGCCAATAAGTCAGACGCCACCCCTTTTGATAAAAAAGACGAAGGCATTTTGCTTCTGCTGGCCACTTTGGCCGCCAGCGCCATTGAAATAGCCAAATTATACCAAGACGTACACGTCGCCCAGCTGGAAACCATATACCGCCTGGCCGTCACCGCGGAATACCGTGACCAGCAAGACACCCGCGCGCATTTAAAAAACATCAGCATTATTTCTTACCTGCTGGCCTTGGCGCTGGGCATGAGCAAAAAAGAAGCGGATTTAATTAAAAACGCCAGCCCGCTGCACGATATTGGCAAAGTAGCGCTGGCGGATAATATTTTGTTAAAACCGGGCAAGTTAACGCCGGAAGAATTTGAAATCATGAAATCCCACACCGTTTACGGGGGACGCATTTTAGAGGGGGCGCACTCCAAGATTTTGCAAATCGCCCATAAAATGAGTCTTTACCACCACGAAAAATGGAACGGACGGGGTTACCCCAAAGGCTTAAAGGGAGAAGAAATACCGGTGGAAGCGCGTATTGTAACCGTGGCGGACGTGTTTGACGCGCTGTGCGTGTTTCGCGTGTATAAAAAAGCCTGGAAGACGGACGATGCCTATGCGTATATTGTAGGGGAGTCCGGCAAAGCGTTTGACCCGCGCATTGTGGCCGCCTTTAAGAAAATTTATCCTTCCATTCGCAAATTATATTCCCCGGCGGCTTCTTACGCCACAAAGGAGGAAATGGAAAATTCCTCCGCCTCAGACGCGCAAGCCGCCAAAGACTATTCACAAGAACAAAACGCTTCCGAAAGTTTATAAACAGCACCTGGCAGGCGCTGTTTTTGTTTCCGCCTTTATAAATTAATACAATATAGTGTCCTTTTGGCTTTCAACCTTAAGTACAATTTTTACTGTGAGGATTTTGATGGAAAAAGAGACCGTTTTAATAGGTTTAAGCGGCGGGGTTGACTCCGCCGCCGCCGCAGTACTGCTGAAAGAGCAGGGGTACCGCGTCATCGGCGCCACTATGTTGATATGGGATCCTTCCCTCCCCATTCCCACGGGTCCTTACGCCAAAAACGCCTGCTTATCCCCGGAGAAGGAAGATTTAAGCGAAATACGCGCCATTGCCAAACGCTTGGATATAGAATTTTTTGCCATAGACTGCCGGGAACGTTACCGCCAAGTCGTGCTGGAAAATTTCCGGCAGGAATATGCCTGCGGGCACACGCCCAACCCGTGCGTTATTTGCAACAGCCGCATTAAATTTGGCGTACTTCCGCAAGAGGCCCGCCGGCAAAGAATCGCCTTTGATAAATTTGCCACCGGCCATTACGCCCGCGTGTTTTTTGACAGTCAAAACGGCAAATACCAACTGAAAAAAGGGGCGGACCCGGCACGGGACCAAAGCTACTTCCTGCACCGCCTGACCCAAGAACAGCTGGCCGGCGTTTTATTTCCGCTGGGGGATATGACAAAACCGCAAATACGCGCCTTAGCCCGCCAAGCGGGCCTGGCCGTGGCGGACAAAGAAGACAGCCAAGATTTTTACTGTGGGGATTATAATGAGTTGTTGAATTTTCCCAACCGCCCGGGGGATATTGTTACACAAGACGGAACCCCCGTTGCCCGCCATAACGGCATTTGGGGCTATACCATAGGCAAACGCAAAGGCTTAGGCATAAGCGGGTTTAAAACACCGATGTATGTGGTGCGTATAGACGCGCGAAAGAATCAAGTGGTTATCGGCCCCAAAGAGGCGCTGTATTCTTCCTCTTTGCAAGCGGAGGACGTCAGCTGGGTAAGCGGGCTGCCCCCGGCCCCGGTTTTTGACTGCCAGATCAAAATACGCAACCTGCATATTCCGGCCCAGGCCCGCGTAACCGTGTTAGAAAACGGGAAATTGTCCGCCGTGTTTGAGCAACCGCAATTATCGGTAACGGCGGGGCAATCCGCCGTGTTATATGATGGGGAAAATGTACTTGGCGGGGGTATTATCTGCTAAATATAAGCCGCAAAAGCCCCATTTATGCTATAATATAAATACAAATTAAGGAAGGGCAAAAGCCTGTCTGCCCAAACCGCAAGGGTTTTGGGCGGGGGTTTTGTCTCTTTATTTGGTAAAATAAAATTATGTACGCAATTATTGAAACTGGTGGAAAACAGTACTGGGTAAAACCCGGTCAAGATCTGCAGGTTGAAAAACTGGACGCGAAAGCCGGCGACAATGTAGAACTGAAAGTTCTCTGGGCCGCTAACGAAGAAGGTACCTCAGCAGATACCAAAGCCTCTAACACGGCTAAGGTCACCGCTCAGGTGGTCAAACACTTGAGAGGTCATAAAATCCTCGTATTTAAAAAGAGACCGAAAAAAGGGTACGAAAGAACCCGCGGTCATCGCCAGGATTTAACTCAAATCAAAATCACCGACATCCAGTTGGCGTAAATTGGGAGAAAGCGATAAACTATGGCACATACAAAAGCACAAGGTTCTTCCTCTAACGGAAGAGACAGCCACGGCCAACGTTTAGGTATTAAACGCTACGGCTCCCAGTTTGTGAACGCTGGGGAAATCATCGTCCGCCAACGCGGTACGAAATTCCTGCCCGGTAACAATGTATCCCGCAGCAGTGACGACAGCCTTTTCGCCCGCGTGGCCGGCATCGTTACTTTTGAATGGGTAACCCGCGGCAAGAAACAGGTTTCCGTCTACCCTAAAGAAGGGGAAGCCAAAGAAACCAAAGCTGCCAAAAAAGTAACGGCTAAGGCCGCTAAACCCGCCGCCAAGAAAACGGCGGCCAAAAAAGCGCCTGCCAAAGCCAAAAAAGCGGAAGCAGCTAAATAAAATCGTACGGTTTTAAAAAGCGGCGGGACTTGTCCTGCCGCTTTTTTTATCCGCCTGACGAAATAAAACTGTTGTAAAATGTAGTATGAAGCAAGACCCGTTACATGTAAAACAAGACGAATGGACCTACACCTGCACGCAAAGCGCCGCACGGCGCAAAGTAAAACGCGCGCGGGGCAAGGCCAAGCGGCAACTTTCAAAAAAATTAGTAGGGCAGGCATTACGGGATACAAACAATTAGCCTGCGCAATTTGTAAGGATACGATATGCAATCAGGAAGCTTTTTAGACCGTGTAAAAATTTATGTAACCGCCGGAAAAGGCGGGGACGGCTGCCTTTCTTTTAGAAGAGAAAAATTCATAGAATTCGGCGGGCCGAACGGAGGAAACGGCGGCAAAGGCGGAGACGTGATTATCCGCGCCGAAAGCAACCTGACCACCCTCTTGGAACTGGCTTACAACCCGCATATTGAAGCCCCTAACGGCGAAAAAGGCGGCACTTATAACAAAACCGGCCGCGCGGGAGAAGATAAAATTATTCTGGTCCCCTGCGGAACCATCATCCGCCAAGACGGGCAAGTCATAGCGGATTTAACCCAGCACGGGCAAGAGGTTATTGTAGCCAAAGGCGGAAACGGCGGCCGGGGAAACCAATCTTTTAAAACCCGCAACAACACCGCCCCGCGCATTGCGGAACTGGGCCAACCCGGGGAGGAGGTAACCCTCATTTTAGAATTAAAAGTACTGGCGGATTTGGGGCTGGTGGGTTTTCCCAACGCGGGCAAAAGCACGTTTTTAACGCGTATTTCCGCCGCGCGCCCCAAAATAGCCGATTATCCTTTTACCACTTTAAACCCCAATTTGGGCATTACCATGCACAAAGGGCGCAGCTTTGCTACGGCGGACATACCAGGCATTATTGAAGGCGCCAGCGAGGGCAAAGGCTTAGGATATCAATTTTTAAAACACATTGAACGCACCCGCGTGCTTTTACACTTGGTGGACCCGGAAGGCTTTGACGCGATGGACGCGGCCGCCTCGGTAAAAGTAATAGAAAATGAATTAAAAACATTTGATAAAGAACTGGCAAAAAAGCCGCGTATCATCGCCGTAAATAAAATGGACTTGCCCTGCGCGCAAAAGGCGTATGAAAGCATTAAAAAGAAATTTAAAAAACACAAAGTAATGCTCATGTCCGCCGCCACGGGGGAAGGGGTGGACAAAGTGCTGGACGAAGTGGTAAAAGTTCTTTCCGTCACCCCGGTGCCTGCCCCGGTAAAGCCCCAAAAAACAACGGCAACACATAAGGTGGAGCCGATGTTTCGTATAGAACGGGATGAAGAAGGCGTGATACATATTACCGGCAAAAAAGTGGAAGAATTTATCCGCATGACCAACTTTTCCCAGCCGCAGGCCGTTACCCGGCTAAGAGGAATATTCAAAAAAATCGGACTGGAAAAAGCCCTGCTTAAATTTGGAGTACAAGACGGGGACCCCATGATGGTGGGCGGACGGGAATTTGAATGGAACGGCAATTTTGACGAAGAAGCCCCCGTATCCCCCGAACACGCCGGCTACAAACAGCGTGAGACCAAAGCGGAACGTTTGGCTAAACGCCGCATGCGGCGGGAAGCCAAAAAACGCTAAACACTATATATAAAAAGAGCTTACTACCAAGTAAGCTCTTTTTAGTGGGCGGACCCTTTACAATAAACCTAATAAACAAACAGCCCCCCGTGTCCGGGGGGCTGGTCCTCGTTGGGGTTGCCAACGGGGAGGTCTGGTAATTTGTTATCAGCAATTACACCTGTCCGTTAAGCAATAATCACGTCCATTCCATTTTCCGTTTCCAGGATTATCCGGCATACAAGTTCCGTCGCTTGCTCTGTTGTGATCACTGCTTGGGTAGTTGGGGTAACAATATGTTTTATCTCCCGCCGGTCTGTAACAAACATCTCTGTCATAATCATAATAAGAATCATGACAATAGCGGATACGATACGACCGAGAACAATAGGTATCAAAACATTTCCATGTGGTTCCGGGGGTATTACAGGCCACGCAGCCCACTCCTTTTATGTCATAGGGATGGTCTGCATCACATTCACAAGTATCTTGTTTATCATAGCTGCAGGTGGATTGGTTCCAAGTATAAATAATTGAACCAATTTCATTTGCACCACATCCTATTGTATAGCTCTGACCATTGGTAGGCTGGCATACCTCTTGGCAATTATCCGTTTTCTTGTAACTGCAGGAGCTTTGGTTCCAGGTATACGTAATAGTACCTGTCTGCCCATCCGGACACTCTTCCGTATAGCTCTGCCCTTTTGTGGGCTGGCAGACTTCTTCTTGGCAGTTATCCGTTTTCTTGTAACTGCAGGTAGGTTCCCCCTGCCAAGTATACGTAATGATTCCAGTTTGGCCAGAAGGACAACTTTCCGTATACGTCTGCCCTCTGGGCGCTTGGCATTCCTGCGGCGGCGTTACATCCCCTGTCCCGTTACATACCAAGTATACGTCCGTATACGTAGTGTTTGTGTCTACATCCGCTCCTAATTCCAACTCCTGCCACGTCACCGTACCGGCACACCCGGGAAAGTCGTTGCTGATCTCGTTAAACATATGGAAACTGTTCACCGTCGCTCCGTCTTCCTTGGACGTTACCCTAAAACTGTTCCCCGTA
>CALUXF010000022.1 GCA_944324655.1 Candidatus Avelusimicrobium aviculae | reverse complement strand
GGGGTACGTTTGATTAAGTTAGCCAGAGCGGGTCAAGCGGTGAACGGGTTAAGCCTGGGCAAGAATTTAAGCCGTGTGGTGAGATTAGGGCGTTTGCAGAAGTATGGGGTGGCTTCCGCCTCTGAAGTCATTGCCGGCAGTGTGCGCAATACCTTAAATATTCAAAGCCTGTTGCCTAAACCGGTTGTCAAAAATTTAAAACCGGCTGCCGCCAAACCGGCGGCTCAGACGGCTGTATATAAAACCAAACCGGCGGATTTTGCGCCGGCCGCTTTTGACAAAGAAGCCGCCTTTGCGAAAGCCAAAGCCGCGCGCTTGAACGCCGCTAAAAAACCGTTGACACCGGCGGAAATCCAAGCACGGGAATTGGTACAGGCCCGCCAGCAGGCGGCTTTGCGCACGGCCCGGCAAAACCAGGCCCGCTCGCGCCAAATAGATAAAGATTTAATAGCCCAAACGGAACAGAAAGTACAAAGAGACGCCGCCTGGAAACAAACCGACGTTTACAAAGCGGAACAAGCCGCCGCCAACGCACGCTACGCGCGGCAGGCCGCTTTTGACGCTAAAGTAGACAAATGGACGTTTGGAAAAGGTTCCCAATTTTTAAAAGTGCTGCGGGACCGGGCTTTTGCTCTCAATTTAAGTTTATTGCTCAATATGGGCAGCCCCGAAGCCTTAATGGCCGCCCGCGGAGCCGCCCCGTTAAAAGCGGCCGCACAAACAGAGTGGGTGCAAACCTTGGGGCGCGGTACGCAAACGGCGCGCACTTTTAAATGGACTCCCTCGTCCATAACGGCAAAACCCATTACAAGAGCTCCGTTCTATATGGCGGAACCCGCTAAAGTGAAACCTCTTTCCTTTGGCAAGTGGGGGGCAAGAAGTATGGAAACCCCCGGTTGGTTTAAATTGCCGCAGGCCGAGATTTTTACTCCCATTAAAGAGGTTGCCCCGGCGCTGGCCCCCGCTTTGGCCTTACAGCCGGCGGCCGCTACCTGGAAATTTTTAAGCCCGTCAGTCAAAGGGAAAAACTCTTCCGGCTATTTATACAGCGGTTTGCCGATATTCTCTTTAGCCAAAGCGGCTAAAAAAGCGGTAACCAACTTAAAAAAGATTTTCCCGCAAACCTATAAAGGCAGCGCCTACACTATATACTCTATGGGTTTTTTAATGGGGTTGGAAGTGGCCTCTCCTGTAATGACAGACCTGGGGATGAGCTTAGGCCTCAACATGGATGACAACAGCTGGGTAACCGTTGCCACTTACCTGCCTTACTTTTTGGGCGCTATGTTAAGTTCCACACTGCACAACCACCTGGGGGCCAAAAGGACTTTAGGACTGGGCCTGGCTTTAAATATTACCGGGCTTTTGGGGGGAATATTCTTATGCGGGCTGAACGGCTCTTTTACCCCGGAAGTTGATACCCAAGCCCACTTTCAGCGCATTTTGGCGGCAATAGCCACCGCCAGCTTGGGGATGATTTTTATCCAAAGCTCCATTGGGGCCGTGTTTGAACACTTAACCCGCGTAGCCCCGGAAATGGCTTCCGTGCCGGAAAAAGAGCGCTTAAACACCCTGGAAAAAGGCAACATCAAAATGCAGATTTTCCGCTCCGCCGGTATTATTATGACGTACTTGTTCCCGTGGGCGGCAGCGGCGCTGTTACATAAAGACTGGAGTTATGCTTTTGTCATTCCCTTGCCGGTAATGGCATTAGGTGCAACCGTGTTTTTACTGGCTAATTTGCCCAATATGAAAGGCGAAGGGCCGGCCCCAGAAGCCGCCGCACAAGAAATTATAGCGGAAACGGCCGTGCCCCAGGAAAAAATTCACAAAAGCCTGTGGAGCAAACTTAAAAACAGCGGGTATATTTCTTTATTTAAAGAAGAACCTACCGCTAAATACTTAATCCCGGCCGCATTCTTGATGAACGTGATTGAGGTAACCATTCATAACGGTTTAATGTTCTTGCTGCCTACCATGGGCATACCGGACGGCACCCGCTATTTTCTAACCATGATGCAATACGCCGCGGCATTTTTAACGGGCAGAATGATATCCCCTTGGGTATTGTCCACTTTCCCTAACTACAAAATGACGCTGAGCTCTTTGTTAACCTTGGGGGGAATAGCCGTTGCCTTTCCGTTTGCACAAAGCAACGCCTATGTGTTTAGCATCGCTTTAACATTGGCACAAATAGGGATTTCTTCCTTATTTGCCCTGCTATTTGGGGCCTCGGCCAGAAACCCCCAAACCCAAACAAGAATGGTGTCTTTAATCATCGCGTCCGCCATTTCTTGCGCGGTAGGGCCGCTGTGGTTGGCTAATATCGGGCAATGGGGTATAAACACCGGTATAGTGGGCGAAAAAGCCGGTATGGCCTTGGCCTTAATAGCTATTCCGGGAATTATGGCTGTACTGGCTAACTGGTTATTATTCAGAATGGAGAAAAAAATCAAAAAAGAAAACGCCCAAGAAGCTAAAGCGCAAAAAAACAATCCACCCCAAGAACAAAATTAAAAACATAGATAAAAAACCTCCTTTTTAAGGAGGTTTTTTATTGCTTCATCGTCCCGGCTCAAAACAAATATTGTTTCTAATCCCTTGATAAAAAATTGCGCATACAAGGCGTTTTCTCATCAAGCATACAAGGTAGCCAAACTGCTGGTTTTGCCCCAAATAGGGAAAAGGCAACCTTTCTTGTCTGGAAACAAAAACACTAAAAAGGGGGAAAATCACCCCCGGTGAAATACACACGCCAAAAACATCTCTCGCTTTAGGGTTAAAATAACATAAAAAGGCCGTAACCATTAACAAGGTTACGGCCCAATAAAACCCCAAAAATAAACAACTATTCGTATCGGAGGGCGTCAATGGGGGTCAGCTTGGAAGCTTTATAAGCCGGGTAAAACCCGAAAAATACCCCAGTAGCGGCAGAAAAGCCCACGGACAACACAATGGAAAAAAAGCTTAACTGCACCGGAATAGACGTGGAATGCTCCCCCACAAACAGACTCACGCCCACCCCCAGCACCACCCCGATTAACCCGCCAATACAGGAAAGGGTGACGGCTTCCGCCAAGAATTGAAGGCGTATATCCGCGCTGGTGGCACCAATGGCCATACGGATGCCGATTTCACGCGTGCGCTCCGTCACGGACACCAGCATAATGTTCATAACGCCGATACCGCCTACCAACAAGGAAACCGCCCCAATCACGCCCAACAATATCCCCATGGTTTTGCTGGCGCTTTTGGCTTCTTCCACAAAGGAGGCGAAATCGTCCAGCTGGAAATCATCCGCCGCCAGTGGATGTATGCGGTGCGTATTGCGCACGGTGTTCATAATATCCAGTTTGGTGTCTTCAATGGTGTTAAAATCTTTCACGCGGATAATTACCCGGTCCAGCGCGCGGCGGTCTGTACTGTTCCACCCGGCGTTCATTTTTACTTTGCCGGTGGTATAGGGGATAAGGGCCCCTTCGTCCATGTCAAACCCCATGCCGCCTTGTCCACTTTTCTTCATCAGCCCCACTACTTTAAAAGGGATATTTTCCAGCACCACGGTACGGTCCAGCGGGTCCATATCATTAAAAATGGTTTGGGCCGCGGTGGCGCCAAGCACCATTACCTGCGCGTAAGAATCCACTTCTTTTTCATTAAAATACCGCCCGCTTTCCAGCTCCCAGTCATAGGTTTTAAAAATATCGGTATCGGTAGCCAATACGTCCAAAGAAGTGGACGTATAGCCGTATTTTACCTCAAAGCCGGAGTTGATGTACGGGGCCGCCGCTTCCACACCGGGCAGCTTGCGTATGGCTAAAACGTCCGTCATGGTAACGTCTTTGGGGGAGGAGATGCTTTCGTCCAAATCCCACGGTTGGCGCAAATACAAAATATTGGTTCCAAAGCGGGAAAAGCGCTCCTCCATGCTTTTTTGCGTTCCGCTGCCCACCGCCAACATGGTAATTACCGCCGCCACGCCGATAACAATACCCAAACTGGTTAAAGCGGCGCGCATTTTATTGGCGGATATGGCTTTTAACGAAAGGCGAAATATAGAATAAAGCATATCTAACATAGTTATTTTCTCTCGTCACTTATTTTTTGGCCGTCTTTAAACTTAATAAGGCGGCTGGCGTATTCGGCAATGTCCGGCTCGTGCGTGATTAGAATAATGGTTTTGCCCATTTCTTTGTTTAAGCGGGTAAACAGTTCCATTACCTCTATACTCATTTTTGTATCCAGGTTACCGGTAGGCTCGTCGGCAAAAATAATGGGTGCGTCGCACACTAAAGAGCGGGCAATCGCCACGCGCTGCTGCTGCCCGCCGGAAAGCTGGTTAGGCAAGTGGTAAGCGCGTTTTTCCAGCCCAACGGCTTTTAAAGCTTCCATGGCTTTTTCCCGCCGCAAATGCATGGGGGTATGGTTATAAATCATGGGCAGTTCTACATTTTCCAAGGCCGTAGTGCGCTTAATTAAGTTGAACCCTTGGAATACAAAGCCTATTTTGCGGTTTCTTACCCCGGCCAGTTTAGATAAATCCGTAGCGGTTACATCAATACCGTCTAAAATATATTTACCCTTGGTGGGTTTATCCAAACAACCCAAAATATTCATAAAAGTAGACTTGCCGGACCCGCTGGGGCCCATTACCGCCACAAATTCCCCGCGTTCCACACTGACGCTTACATCATTGAGCGCGCGGACTTCCACATCGCCCAATTTGTAAATTTTAAATAAATTTTGGGTGTCAATTAACGGCATCAGCGTCTCCTTCCGCCCGGGCGGCGGCCGGTATTGGCCATGGTAAGCGCCGCGGCGCCGCTTTCACGCACGATGACACGGTCACCTTCTTTCACGTCACCTTCGGTAATTTCGGTCTGCGTGGTGCCCACAATGCCTACCCGTACGCCTACGCGTCTGGGTTCCGCTTCGGGGTCATCCAGCACCCATAAGCCGGTGGTTTCATATTTTTGGTCATTACTGGAGGGGGAGAAACGCAGTGCCTCATTGGCCACCAACAGGGCGTCTTTTTTATCTTGGGCTTTAATAGTAATGGTAGCCGTCATACCCGGCATAAATTTTCCTTCCGTATTATCCACCTCAATTACTACCGTATAGGTAGTGGTGGAAGAAGACCCGCTGGAAGAAGACGAAGAAGCAGAGTAGTTGGTACGCACTTGGCGCACGGTACCCTCAAATTTTTGGTCCGGGTAACCGTCTAAGGTAAATTCCGCCTTTTGCCCTTCTTTGATTTTTACCACGTCGGCCTCAGATACTTTGGCCTCAATTTGCATTTTGGTCAAATCCTGCGCCAAGGTGAACATTTCAGGCGTGGCATAACCGGAAGTTAAGGATTGCCCCTCGCTTACGATTTTGGTAAGCACAACGCCGTCATACGGGGCGACAATGCGGGTATTATCCAAGTCTTTTTTGGCGCTGTCTAACCGGGCTTGGGACTGGATGACCGCAGACTCCGCTGAATTTAAAGAGCTTTTCGCGTTTACATAGGCCAGTTCATATTCTTCCAAGCTGGATTTGGAAACATAATCTTTAGCAAACAAGTCACGGTATCTGTCCCGGTTTAAAGTAGCTAAATTATAAGCCATTTTGGCAGATTCCAAACTTTCTTTGGCGGAAGACAAGCTGGCTTCGGCCTGGTCATAATCGGCCTGGATTTGGGTGGGATCAATCAGCGCCAGCAAATCCCCTTTCTTAACGGGAGTATTATAGTCCACGTAAATTTTTAAAATTTCGCCGGAAACCAACGCCCCCACCTGGGTAGTGGTAATAGGCGCAAGCGGGCCGGAGGCTTCCACCACGTCAGCGATATCACCCTTTTTTATACGCACCGTTTGAAAGCGGGGCGGCTGTTTGGCGGGGAAAAGCAACGTCCACGCGTACCAAACAGCGGCAGCCAACACCGCCACAATAATTATCTTTTTAAACAGGCCAAGCCGTTTAAACCAATTCCAGCATGCCGCCGGAAATTTAAAAATACCTTTTATCTTTTTCATATCTATTTCATCCCCATTGCTTGTTTCAGCTCCGCCACGGCGGTGGCGTAATCATAACGGGCGGTAAGATAACTCAGTTCCGCATCCGTGTAAGAAACTTCCGCATCTTTTAATTCAATAATATCCCCGATACCTTCGTTATAGCGGCCTTGGGCCAAATCCAAATTTTCTTTGGCTTTTTGAACGTTTAGCTTGGCTATCGGAACGCTTTCCTCTGCCTCTTGCAGTTTGATAAAAGCGCTTTGCACTTCCAAGAAAACGTCGTTCATTAAACTGCGGTCGCTGTTTACGGCGTTTGCCAAAGACAGCTTGGCCTGTTTTACCCCGTTATACGTTTGAAACGCATTGAATAAAGGAAGTTCCACCGAAGCCAACAGCTTGGTGTTTTCATTGTCCAAATAAAAATCATCCCCGCTTTTGCCAAAACTGGCAGAGAAAGAAAACGTAGGCCAATAAGCGGCTTTAGCCTGGCTTAGTTTAATACGGCTTATTTGAAGCCCCGTCTGGGAAGACAGCACGTCCGGCCGACGGGCGTAAGCGGTGCGAACGGCTTCATCAAGCGTAATGGAAAATTGGCTTTCGTCTATATTATCGTCCAGCGTAAGCGTATGCCCGGCGGGAACGCCCATGGCATTGGCCAGCTGGGCAGACGAAGTGGACACCAAGTTTTTGGCGCGGATAAGGCTCAATTCCTCGTTGTTTAAATTTACTTCCGCGGTGGTAACGTCCACTTTAGGACGCAGGCCGTTATCATAATAGGCTTTGGTACGTTCATACTGGTCTTTGTACAAATCCCTGGCCTGGGTGCGTATGGCCACGGCGCGCTGGGCGGAAAGCAAAGCGTAAAATTTGCTCTTAATGTCTTTATAAATTTCCTGTTCCGTTTTTTCCAAAGACAATTTGGCTTGCTCTAACGCTAATTTAGATACTTTTACATCACGGGCTAAATCCGTAATACCGCTGATAGTTAACGATGCCTCCACATAAGAATTGGTGGTGCCGTGGTCCGTACGGGAAGAGCCGGGCACTTTGGTAATATCATACCCTTGCTGGGCCCCGGCGCTGGCCGTGGGCAAAAAGCGGCTTTTGGAAAGGCTGACGTCCACCTCGGCCGTGGCTACCGCCAAACGGGCGGCAATGGCTGAGGGGCTGTTTTCCAAAGCAATATCAATGCATTGCTGTAAAGTTAAAGCTTCATCTAACCCTTCAATATGTTTTCCGTCAGCACCGCGCCGCGCGGGAGAAACATTCTCCTGCTGCGCCTGTGTACGGGGCTGGGGGGAAATCACTTCCGCCCACGCGTTATCCAGCGCGCCCAACACGCACGCCGTACATAATACCGTACAAATTTTAAATGTTTTCATCTTCATCATATTATATAAATTTACACCGGAAAACCGGCACGAAAAAATAAAATAAACAAACACTACCCGCTTGTTTAAAACACAAAAAGCCGTTCTTTTATTACATGTATTTTAGTAAGAGCAAATTTCACTGTCAAAAGGATGGATATCGCAATACCTGCGGGGACGGTTTGTATAATCTTTGGGGATCGGGCCGCCCAAAGGGGTAGTGTCTTGGGTAATAGCGCCGTTAGGGGCGTATTTCACTATGCCAAAACGCCCTTTTTCGTCTGTCAGTTCTATATGGGAAATGTTTCCCTTGCGGTCAAATATCCAACGGGCCAAGCTGCAACACTCGGAGCTGGGTAAATAATTTTGCGTATACATGTACTCTACCCGCGGCTTTTTGACCGGGTCCAACCAAATAATGGTGTCCGATATTTGTTCCCGAGAGAAAACATCATAAATGATACGGTTAATACGATTATTGTCAACCACATAATCCGCCCGTATGTTTTCTTCTATTCCTCGGCCGCGGCAATCGGAATTGTTTGGAAAAACCATACACCGTTCCGAGGCCGCCAGCGCATTTTTTATGAGGGGCGGCTGATAAGCATAACGGAGAAGCTTAGAATACCGCGGGCGCAGCGGCTTAGCCTTCACCGCAACAGACTGAGGAGCGTCAGGCAGGGGCAAATTTGTTAATTTTCCACGGAGTCTTCCCGTAGAGGAACGAAACAGCCAACTGTAATCCACATCCGGAATCTGCCGTATCATAGGAGAGGGGGTGGAGACATCCTGCCGGCTGGGCTGAGTATCCGTAAACACGGCGGGGGGAGCAGGTAAAATGGTCAGAGCGTTTTTGGAATTAAAAAAATTTCCGCCCCAATGTACAATTATACCCATTACAAGCACAATAAAAACTATTGCCCAAACTTTTTTTGCCATAACGATATTTATTATAATATAAAATATGTGGAAAACAACCGCCCTTCTTACGGCTTCTAACCTGTTTATGACTGTGGCCTGGTACGGCCACTTGAAATACAAAAGCAAAGCCCTCTGGATTGTGATTTTGGCCAGCTGGTCTATTGCGTTTTTTGAGTACTGCCTTCAGGTGCCCGCAAACCGCATTGGCAGTAATTTCTTTACCGTTACCCAGTTAAAAGTAATGCAAGAAGTCATTACCTTGGCGGTATTTACGGGTTTTTCCGTCTTGTATTTCAAAGAAAGCTTTAAATGGAACCATCTGGCCGGTTTTTTATGCTTGGTGGCGGCGGTATTTTTTGTATTTAAAAAATGGTAGAATAACCGCACTATGAAAAACAAACACAGACTTTTTATTAAAATGGCAGAACTGGTGGCGGAGCAATCCACCTGCTGCCGTTTGAATGTAGGGGCCGTATTAGTGAAAGACAACCGCGTCATAAGCATTGGTTTTAACGGCACCCCTACCGGACAACAACATTGTGAAGAACATTTTACCAAGGTTTACCGGAGCGAATTTGCCGACAAATATCCCTCATACCCGGATTTTGTGGCCAGCCGCGATTTTTACGACTTGCACGGCAAATGGTCCATTTCCAAT
The DNA here is from genome assembly GCA_944324655.1 of Candidatus Avelusimicrobium aviculae. Taxonomy (GTDB): domain Bacteria; phylum Elusimicrobiota; class Elusimicrobia; order Elusimicrobiales; family Elusimicrobiaceae; genus Avelusimicrobium; species Avelusimicrobium aviculae. The sequence continues at coordinate 17,684 of CALUXF010000022.1, read as the reverse complement.
GAGCTGCACGCCGAACAAAACGCCATCGCCTTTGCCGCAAAAAACGGTATTTCCACGGCGGGGGCTTCCATTTATGTGACGTGGTCCCCCTGCGTGCACTGCGCCAAAGTGATTGTAAGCGCGGGAATTAAACACGTTTATTATTTAAATATGTATGACAGAAGCCAAGAAGGCATTGTGTTTTTGGAAAGAAACGGCATTGAGTGCCGCCAATTAACGCCGGACGATTTAAAATAACCGGCAAGAAAGTTTTTTTTAAACCTTACATTTACTATAATGAAATATATGGCTAACAAACAACAAGAAAATCAAGATTTTTTAACTTCGGGCCTGATTAAATTCGGCTCTTTTTGCAAACGCCGCAAACAAGCGGTACTTACGGCTCTAGGCGTGCTGGTGGTAGCCGCCGTATTGGGAGGAGCCTATCAAGCGCACACCAAACGGGTTCAGGAAAATTCCTGGGCGGATTATTACACCGCGCAGATTGCGCTGATTACCGCCGGGCAGGAACAAGCTTTTTATTTAGTGGACACCTTAAACAAAAAATATCCGGGTTCAGACGCGGCGCAATATGCCCAACTGCTAAAAGCGGACATGCTGTACGCGCAAGAAAACTACGCCCAAGCCGCCGATATATATAAAGACTTGCACGCCAACGCCAAAAATAAAGAAGTGGCCGTAGTGGCGGATTTGTCTTTGGGCGCGGCATACCAGGCAATGAAAAAATATCAAGACTCTATTGACGTCATGCAGCACTTTATTGAAAAACACCCCACCAGCTACGCCTTGCCGCAGGCTTATTTTACGCTGGCTATGTCTCAGGAATTGGCGGGCAAAAAAGAAGAAGCTTTGGAAACCTACAAATTAATCTTGGAAAACTACACCAAAAGCTATTGGGGTTCTTTTGCCCAAGACAAAATTAACGAACTTAAAAAATAATTAAAAAATCCGCCGCCGTATTGCCAGCGGCGGGTTTTTTATGTCTATTTTCCATTTTAAAACGCTATGAAAAAATTAACCGCATTATTACTGGCAGTCTCTTTCATGTCAGTATCCGCCGCGTCTTACGGGGCGGGTTTCGCGCTGTATGAATACAGCGCCCGCGGCACCGCTATGGGCGGCGCTACGATGGCCAATACGGCAGAAGCCGCTTCCCTAGCCGTAAACCCGGCCTTAATTACCGAGCTGGACGGAACCCAGCTTCAAGTTGGTTTAACCATGGTAACGGCGGACGCCACCACCAGCGTGGCCGGGGATTCCCGCTCGCTGAAAAATGATATTTGGTATTTGCCCAACTTTTTTATTACCAAAAAATGGAGCGACCAAATTTCCCTGGGCTTAGGCGGTTTTTCCCGCTATGGACTGGGGGGGGAATATAACTCTCCCGTGGAAACATGGCTGGGAAGCAATTTGGCTTACAAAGTAAAGCTGGAAACTTTTTCCTTTACTCCCACCATTGCGGTAAAAGCCAATGATGAAATTTCCATCGCCATGGGGTTGGAAGCCATGGTGATTGGTTTTTCTCAATCTTCTTATTTTAATTTGGCGGGCCCGGCTAACGGGGGAAATTTTGAAATCAGCGGCTCTGGCGTAAGCTGGGGGGGAAACTTCTCTTTTATTTACAGACCGGAGTGGGCGGAAAAATGGGCCTTGGGCGCTATGTACCGCAGTAAAGTAAAACAAAATTTAAACGGCCGCATAGAAACCAATGGAAAAACCTTCCCCACCATTAATATTCATGGTGCCAACGCAGAAGGTTCCATTTCTTTGCCGGACAGCATTTCCGCCGGGTTGTCTTTCAAACCTACGGAACAGTGGACGTTGGAAGCCGGCATCGTGGGAACGTTCTGGAGCGCTTACGACCAAATCTTAATCCAGTACAAAGACAGCGAAACCAGCCCCGTTATCCGCAACCAAAAGAAATATAAAGACGTATACCGCCTAAACTTTGGTACGGAATACAAATTAAATCCCACCTGGGCGCTGCGCGCGGGATATGTATTTGACAAATCCCCCATCAACCCCAAGGAAATGGACACCCTGGTCCCCGTGGATGACCGCCATATCGCCAGCGTAGGGTTGGGATACCAAAAAGACGCTTGGAGCGTAGACTTAGCCTATGCCCACATTTTTGGGAAAGATTTGAGCGGATATTCCCATCAGTTATCCAATACGCCTATTGAATATACCGACGGCAAAAGCGATATCTTTGGCATTACGGTTGGATACAAATTCTAAATAAAATAATCACTAAACCCCCCAGACAACTGGGGGGTTTTTATTCATTACTATCCTTAGCCGGTAATGCAGTATTCCTTACTACACTCTTCATCTACAGCAAGAGCTTTCTACCCGCTATAATATCAACCATACCAGTCAAATAAAGTGTCTGTGTCGTATTAACACGGGCTCATTAACTGGCTTTATCCAACAATTTAAGTACCAAGCGGGGAAAAGGATAGTCTTTCATTTTCTCTTTGGGCACGGCAAGAAAAGGGGTAGGCATAGGCATGCGGGGGGAAAGTTTCACTTTATATAAATAAGCATATATGGTTTGGTGGGATAAAATATGCTTTACCGGCCCGGCCGCATAACTGGGTTTTAAAGCTGAAGGAATAAAACCTTTTTCTTTAAAAACTTCCTCGGCAGGCAAATCTGCCTTGGTTCCTTCCGCCAAAGGGGGTTCATATAATCCTTGCCAAATATCCCCGGCGGGGCGCTTGTTCAACCACACCGTATTGCCTTGCTCTATATAAAGGTAATAAAAAAAGCGGTTTTTCACCGGCGTCTTGCCTGATTTTACGGGTAACTTGTCTACCAAGTTACCTGCCCGGGCTTTACAAAACGACATAAAGGGGCACACCGCGCACTCCGGATTAAGAGGTATGCACTGCAGGGCGCCAAAATCCATAATGGCTTGGTTGAACAGGTCGGGCCGGTGCTTGTCCAGCACTTGCTGGGCTAAAGAAGAAAATTCCTTTTTACCCGCCGCCGTATCTATGGAAGACTCTACCCCAAACACACGGGAAAGCACCCTATATACATTGCCGTCCACCACCGCATACGGCATACGGTAAGCAAACGAGCAAACTGCCGCCGCCGTATACGGACCCACCCCCTTTAAGGCCAAAACCTCTTTATAAGAAGAGGGGAAAACACCGTTTTTCATACTTTTGGCCGCCGCATGCAAGTTGCGCGCACGGGAATAATAGCCCAGCCCCTGCCAAAGCTTTAATACTTCGTCCTCTTGGGCGGCAGCTAAAGTGGAGGGGGAGGGGAAACGTTCCACAAAACGCCGGTAATAATCCATCCCCTGGGCTACACGGGTTTGTTGGAGGATTATTTCAGAAATCCATATTAAATAAGGGTCCCGGGTATTGCGCCAAGGCAAATCCCGCTTATGCCGGTGATACCATGCAATTAAAATTTCAGAAAAAGGAAACATTTCCAAACCTTCTTAAGACTATAATCCTATTTTAGCAATTTACCCCAACCAAAACACCTTTCCGTTTTAGGGCAAGGCTTCCAGTTATCAACAATGCAAAATTAACGCCAATTTTGCATTTCAAATTATTTCGCACAATTTCTCAAAAAGCAGGTCTTTTTTACACACGGCAAAATAATTCCATATTTTTAAAAAATCAATCCTGTTTTTGCTGACTATAAAAGAAGAGGCCTCTCTGTTTCTCTGTCAAAACAAGCTTCCATTTTAAATACACTCCGCCATTTTATAACATTAATTTTTCAGACAGAAACAATAAAAAACCTGATTATAAGACATATGTTAACCTAAATTGCCAGCAAAGATAGCTAAAAATCAAACAATTCCACTCATAAAAAATGATTTTTACCGTCGGAAAATGCGAGTTGTTAACAGATATTGACATATAATGACATTAAATGTCATATATTGACATATGTCATTTAATGTTGTATTATATGTCGTAACCCGGGGATAAACCCGGTGGATAACTTTTTTCTGAGCGGGATTTGACCATGGAAACAGAGGATACACAAATTTTTAAAATACGCTTTAAACTTCCTTCCGGAGAGGAGTTTGAAGCCCAAGGCCCCAAAGATTTTATAGAAGAACAACGGGCCTATTTTTTAAACCTTACCGGTAAGAAGCCTACCCAGGGGGAGGGGAAACGCCTTTATTCCTCAGTAAGCCCTCTGCCTAAGCCAGAAACCCCTGTTCAGCCCGCCCCGCGCCAGCGCCCCACCTACCCTATATATCCCGCCAAGCAGACGCCTATACCGCAAGAGGCAAACTTTCCTACCGGGCTCCAGCCAACCGTTATCCCGGCCTCAGGAGGAGGCTTTGCCCCTAAAGTACCGTTAAATCAAGAGGGGGTACCCTCTCTATGGGAAAAACTGTTTAAGGTAGAAGAAGGGGCTTTGGTGCTGCGCCGAAAAAGCCGCCTGCTCACCCCGCAAACGGCCGCCTTAGTGCTGATAGCCGCCGCACGCGTATTGCGCAAAGAAAACGAATACAGCGCGCTGCATTTATCCAAATCTTTGCGCAAGTCTGGCTATGGGGAGGGGAGGCTGGACCGGTTACTGCTTTCTGAAATGAGGGCGGGAAGCGTAGAATCCGCCGGCAGCAAACGCAGCCGCGCCTATAAACTATCCAGCGAAGGGTTTGCCCGCGCCATAGTTCTGGCAGAAAAAATAGCGGAAGACTTGTAAGGAATATCCTTCCTTATTAACACTTAAACCAGCCAAACAGCTTTACAGCTCTTACACAGGGGGGAATATACAGTTTTAGAACTCAAACCAATTAATATACCCCCTTTATAAAACTCCCAAACCTTTAACTCTCCCCTATTTCTAACAATTTAAAAATCTAATTATTCAAATTAGATTTTATACCCCCTTTTGTATGCCAAAAAATTTAAAAACAGCCAGAAATAAAAACCTAACAAACTAACAAGATATATGTGGACTGGAAAAATGTAAAAAAATTTGAAAAGGGGGAGTATTTGTCAAATCCATTTAACTAACGATAATTTTTATTATGTTAACTAAATGACCAAAAAAAGAAGCTTTTAATAAGCATACAATTATTATCAAAAAAAGTTTATTTATACTTTAAATATAAAATATTTTTATATATATCTAATACATTTTATAAATATATTTTTTTAGCAGGAATCGGAAGCCGGATAAGCACCAAAAGGAGCCTCTTATTTAAGTTGAAAAGTAGTATTTTGATTCCCTGATTTATAACTCAATGATTAATTTTTATATGATTTTTAAATTTATAAAATAAAAAACAGCCTCTATTTTTGTATATTTTTATAAATTTATACAATTTATTACAAACGCAAATTAACATCTGTTTTTAAATTATTTTTCAAAAATATGTAACCAGCCCAAATTTGATTTGGGGGTATATAGATATACCCCCCTTTCAAAATAAGGCATTTTAAAGACTTTAAAAAAATATGCTTATATTTTAAGTATATTTTAAATTCAATATTTTACTGTATCTATTAAGCTATTTTTTTATTTTTTAAACCCAATAAAAAAGACCATCTAGGATAAGATGGTCTTTACAAATAAAGTATCCGCCCACGCGTACATAAGACAAAAATTAAAAATCCGCCCGGAAAGAAGTTACCTTACCTAAAGCAGGAAAGAGATAACCCCTTGTTTCCTTTCATGAAACATTTTCAAAAGTCCCGTTAACTTAGGGGCATATCCCAAGCCACAACAACCAGGCAAGAGCAACCATAAGTTACCAACAGCTCTCTATCAGCAAATTTAGAAAAGGGGACAAAGGATATAAACAAAAGCGTTTTAAGCTACACCGCCTTATGGGTGGGGGAAAACTATAAAAAGAAGAGGAGGGGCAAAAGGAAAAAAGTCCCCTTCCCCCTCCCTTTAAAACAGTTTCCCCCTTCTTGCCTAACAACAGGGGTCCGCCCCTCGTTGTTTATACTATTAAAGACGCAAAGCCAAATAAAGCAACAGGGCGTTATCCCATTTAGAAGTTCTTTCCAAATGCGCCCCCATCTTTTGGTCAGGCACATAACTTAGCCGCCACTGCGCCCCTATTACTAAAAAATCCCAAAATTCCGCGTCTGTTCCAAAAGCAAAACGGTAATATACAGCATGCCCTTTATTTTTATCCCCCCAATAAGGCGTATATTCCCACAATTTGGAACCAGCGCCCAATATGATATATTGACGGGGGAAAGTGTCCGGGGTGAAATTTATTTTTATAATTCCCCCCGCCTCTTTCAAATCTAAATTTTTAAGGGTAGACTGCTCCAGCCGGGATAAGGATTGGCCGTATTCTCCCCCCAACATCAGCCACGGGGTAAGCCAAACGCCGGCATAGCCAGTTAGGCCGCGGTCATTATCCATAAGAGGAACATGAAGGTTGGAACTCCTTAGCTTAGTAAACTGATAATAACCGCCCACCCCGGCTTCTATCCGGTTTGCCTGCCAAGATTGAGCGCCGTTAAAACCGCTATCTTGGGCAAAAAGGTTTACGGGCACAAAAAAACAGGCGCATACCAACGCGCCCCATAACAACAAACGGCCGTATTTCATGTATTTATTGTACCTTTTGAAGTGCGGCCCCTCATATAACTTATTTAAATTAAAAAATAGCTATATTTATTATTATCTTACTTGCGTTTTACGACCCCGTTATGTTGCTGTATCACCGCCCGGGGAGGACTAACACCACGCCTTTCCACCTGCCTGTTTATGCCCACTATAAGCGGCCTAAGCAATAAATATATTACCCGCCAAGCCGGGGGCTATAAACAATAAAAAACCCCGCCTTTCGGGCGGGGTTTTATCTGTATTAAAACAGATTAGAAGCGGATGGTGGTACCAAGTTGATAGACGGTAGCATCTTGGGCCTCATTCTGCTCTTTCAAGTCGCCGCCCAATTTGGCGTAACCAACACCGGCAAACAGCTCTACGCTTTCGTTATGCTGGTAGGTCGCGGTCAAATCGGCTTCCAACGTGGCGGCGGACTGGGCCGTTCTGTCCTGGAAGGCAAAGCCGTCCAAGGCAAATTTCATCTTCTTCCAGTTATAGTCCACACCCACGTTAAAAATGCGGGCATTTGCAATTACGCCGCCATAGTTGAACTCCGGCGTTAAGTATTTGCCGGCCACTAAACCAGGCGCATAGGTACTAAAGGGAGATACCATCCCTTTCTGATACAAGAAAGCCGCACGAGGAGTAAACGCATCCATATTTAAAGAAGCGTCTAACTTTACAAAATACGGAGTATCCGCGCCTTCTTTTATCAGGCGGTTGCCTTCATGACCGCGGGCAGCTTCCAGGCTTAAGCCAAAAGCTTCCGGCAGGTAAGAAAGTTTAGCGCCGTAGAAACCGGTATATTCCGGGTCGGCGGAGCTTTCTTTCAACGCATAGCCGTACACTTGGGCTTTCATGGCGTCCGTTAAGTTTAAGCGGATGTCCGCCCCATAAATGTCATAAGAGGAAACCCCGGGAACGACCGGTGCATCTTCCGCCGTTTTACCGGCCAATAAGGTTACGCTCTTGAAGTCATCGGCATAGGTCAGTTTGGCAGCTTCCAAGCTCATAGGGTCCTGTCTCGTAGCTGCCATATAGCCGCTCTTGGGGCCGAAGTACATGGTCATGCTGTCTTCGTCGCCGTAGAATTGGCGGCCGAGGGTCAGCTCAAAGCAGTCAAACAGGTTAGACAACACCACATTGGCTGCAGACAAATAAATGTTATCCTGATAGCCGTTTACAGTGTTGCCACTTAAAGAACCGTCCCACGGCGTGACATACGTAAACAGCACATTGGCTTTTACGTCTTCGGTCAAGTCCGCAGACAGGCCCGCCATTACGCGGGAAGCGGCCGTCGGAAAACCCACAGGGGTTCTGTTGGAATCCGCACCGATTACATCAATGCGGCCGATAGCTTCTACATTGTCTACAATGGCGGCCCCAGCCGGGAAAGACATTGCCAAGGCTAAAAACAAGCCCAGTAGTTTCTTCATTTAGCTACATCCTCCTTAAGTATTTTTTAAACTACCCTACTCTTTCATTTAAATTAATTTCCATACCGTTTGCAACTTTATTTTTTTTTAAGCTTGACAAGCTTTCCCATAACTGGTATTCTATTTATCCCTTTAATAAAAACTTTATTTTAAAAAGGCGCAAAATGCTTTTTCTCCGTCGTAAAACCCGTTTTAGTTTATCCTAACAAAAAACTCCATTTTTTACCCATCAACAAAAAATCCCGCGTTTGACACGCGGGATTTTTAAGCAAGTTTTCCAAACTTGTTACGCCCACAGAGAAAGCTTTGTTACTTTATCCGTACGGCGCACTTTCGGTTCGCCCACCATTTCCTGAATGTAGGCCTCGCACACGTAAATTTTAGTGCCGGGGAATAAATGCCCGCCGATTACGTTGTAATCTTTCCCCGTCAGCATGGCGTGGGCATGCACCTGGGGACGGTTGTCTTGAATGCTGATGTTGCCGGTTAAGCTTAACAATTCCATCTGGGCGTTGATGATGGTTTTTTCGTAACGTTTTTTAGTTTGGTCATACCAGCCCAAGGTGGCGTTCTCCACCGAACCTATCACGCTTACAATGCCGCATTTTACCTGGTTGTCGTGGCAAAAATCCGCCAGGGTTTCCAGCAAATCTTTTCCTTTAGGGAGTTTAAAAAGATAAGTTCTTCCGGTTAAATAAGGTTTTTCTTCTGCCATTGTGTTCTCCTCTGCCGCCGGTATTACCAGGCGGAGCTCTCCAAGTCGTTCATGTACGCTTTTATAGCGGCAATTACGCCTGCGGCGTCCATGCCGGCTTCTTTATAAATATTGGCGGCGCCGGCGCTGCCCAAATATCCGCTGTGTTTAAACGGATATAAGGTATGGCGGCGGCCCTTTTCGCTCAGCAGCCAGGCGTGCATGGTGGGCAGGGTAAAATCCGTAAGCCCCATGCCTACGCGGCGCAGGCGGGCGGGAACCAATACTTCCCGTTCTTCTTCCGGCAGGAGTTCAAACAACTCCCGGCTGGATACATACAAAATATTTACGTCCAAATTTTCTTCTTTCAGGCGGGGCAGTACGCCGTCCGTCACCACTTTGCCTATGCCCGCACCCTGTACAAACACGGCCCCGGCGTCCGGCCGTTTGGCGCGGTGCAAATAATAAACCCCTTTTAAACAGGCGCAGGCGGGGTCCATCCCCAAGGCGGCGCGGTCAGCCAGTTTTTGGCTGGGGCGCACCACAAACGGAGCAAACACCGCCGGCCGCAAAGACAAAGATTTGGTCACCAGCGGCCAAATTTCGTCCACTTCCAGCGGGGTGGCGGTAATGCACGCCCCCTGCGGGAAATTATCCTGCAAGAGCTGCAAAGACTGCGGGTCCGCATGGGTGGGGCCGTCCTCGCCCGTAGGCAGGCTGGCGTGCCCGTTAAAAAGTATTAAACTGTTTGTTTTCTGCCCGGCTTCTTTTAAGGCCTGGCAGCCAATGGCGTATAACCGGGCGGCTACGTGCTCAAACGCAACAAACGCCCCGTAAGAAGACGCCACCCCCGCGTGTTTGCCAAACGCGCTGATGCCGCTGCACACGGCGGACATGCCGTCCTCACAAATTCCGCCCGCCGCCAAACTGCGTGAAAGCGGGTTGGAAACCGCATTAAAAAATCCCTTCGCAAACGGCTTGGCCGCGTTGCCCGCGTTGGTGGAGCCGTACAAATCGGCCGAGGCGGTCATTAACGCGCCGTTGCTTTCTTTATTTAAATAGCCCAGCACGTCCCCCAACACGCCGCGGGTGGTGTGGGAATCGCCGGGGGTAAAAGCAAAAGCGGCGGGGGCGTTTTCAGGGTCTTGCCCGGTAAAAAGCACCTGCGCGTCCGGCGCGCCGGGGCGCTCTTTTCTGCCGGCGTTCTCCAGCGCGGACTGGCGTTCTTGCAGCTGCTTGGCCAGCAAAGCGCACAGTTGGGGGTGTTTTTCCAGCCCGCGGCGGAAAGTTTCCAAAAACGCCCAATAGTGTTTTTCAATATTTTCGGGCGTATTATCCCCTTCAAACGCGGGGAATTTTTCCCCAAATTTTTCTTCAAACTCAGCCACCGCCGCGTAAAACTCCGGCGAGCAAAACTTATGCCCGGCCCCGTGCGCCGCCTTCCCCTCCAGGCCGTATTTCCACCCTTTCACCGTGCGGTATACAACGGCGGTGGGCTGGTGGTTGGGAATAGTTTTTAACAGCTCCTGCGCGGCGTGGATTTGGGCAAAGTCCATACCGTCCGCCACAAAAATAACGTTAAAATCGTGAATATAAAACAGTTCACACGGGGTCCACTGGACGTAATCGCCCGGGGTTTTACCGTCGGCGGTTACCTGGTTGGTTTCTATGGAAGCTTCGTTCCAATCCAAATGAAACACCGCGTTTTTAATCTGCGCCGTGGCGGCGGTGGCCAACGCCTCGCTTACGCGCCCTGCGGTAAGGCCGCCCTCCCCCTCTATGATATGCACAACGGGGCCGTTTTCACCATATACATCCGCCGCGGCAATAGCCAGCCCTACGGAGGAACCGTCCCCCACGCCGCTGGCCCCGGTGGTTACACGCACAAACGGGACGGACGGCTCCGGGTGGCCGCCTAAAGGCTTTGCCTGAAATTTAACAAAAAGCGGCGTACCCTGTACTTTATTGTGGCGAAAGCCAAGTAAATCTTCCAAGCGCAGGCGGTTTTTAACGTCTTTAGGCAATAATTCCGGCTTGGCAATGCGGGCGCATTCATCACGCAGAGCCCACAACGCATACATGCCCAGCGCCTTGTGCCCGGCCGCATAGGAAATAATGTCCGCCTCCGGGCGGTTGGGGGAGGCAAGGTCATACGCCATTTCCTTATATATAAGGTGGCTTACAAACCGGCCGCTGGAAATACTCCCCCCCACATGACCGGATGAAGGAACAAAATTAAACATAACCGCCGCCAAAGCGCGGTAGGCCGTGTCTAAGCATTCCAGGGCGTCTTTGGAAGCGGCGTCCAGCGGATACTGCTGCAAATAATCGGTTGCTTCATAATAAGCAGCTCTTTTGCTTGCCAAAGGAAAGGGTTTCATAAATCTCCTATAAAGCCAAATCTGTTTGGGCGACGGCTAAAACCAAAGCCAACGTTTGTTCTATATCCTCTTTAAACTGCACTTCCGTATTGGAATGGATATAGCGGGTGGGAATGGACAGCGCACAGCAGGCCACCCCCGTTTTGGACAAATGGATAGCGCCGGCGTCATTGCCGCCGCGCGGCGCAATGCGCACCTGGTAGCGGATTTGCTTTTCCAAACACAGGCGTTTTAAACTTTCAAAAAGTCCTTCATGGGTGATGGTGCGCGCGTCCAACGCGGTAACGCCCACCCCCTGCCCCAAAGCCGTAATATAATCCTGCGGGGACGTGCCGGGTATATCCGCCGCGCCGGTAGTGTCTACCGCCAGGGCCACATCCGCCTCCACCCCATAGGCCGCCGTTACGGCGCCGCGCAGGCCCACTTCCTCCTGCACGGTAAACACAGCGTAAATATTATAAAACGGGTTTTTGATTTCTTTTAAAAATTCCAGCAACACAAACACGCCGGAGCGGTTATCCAACGATTTGGCGGTAATAAAGCCGGAGCCAAACTCCTCATACTCCCGGCGAAGGGTAACAAAATCCCCCGGCTGTACGCGGGTTTGGGCTTCCGCCCCGCTAAGGCCAATATCTATAAACAAGTCTTTAACGGGTACGGCTTTGCCGCGGTCCGCCTCGGTGGTTACATGGGCGGGGCGCGTGCCGATTACCCCCGCCAACGGCCCGCCGGCCGTATGCACGGTAACGCGTTGGGCAAGCAGGGTGCGCGGGTCAATGCCGCCCACCACCACAAAGCGCAAAAATCCGTCCGCCCCCACATAGTGGACCATCAGGCCCACTTCGTCCATATGGGCGGCCAAAAGTAAATTTTTGGAAGAGGAACCCTTTTTATACACAATCAGGTTGCCTAAAGGGTCTGTTTTTACGTCGTCTGCATATGGGGCAACCTGCTGCTGCACATATTGGCGTACGGCGCTTTCCCGCCCGGAAATACCAGGCAAAGAAGTAAGTGTTTTTAGAATAGAAAAATCCATTTTTATCCTTGAAATCCGGCAATAAAGGTATTTACATTATACTCACAAAAACACATTTTGGCAAGCAATTCACGGGATTAACGGCCACCCCCGTAGTTTTCCCGCTTATTCCATTGCCACAAGACGGAACAAAAATTGTAAAATAATGGGGACAGAATTTATTTTAGGAGGCTGTTCAATGACTGTTTCTTACAAAGACCTCGGTCTGGTAAACACCAGACAGATGTTCAAAGACGCTATGGCCGGCGGTTACGCCATTCCGGCTTATAACTTTAACAATATGGAACAATTGCAGGCTATCGTTACCGCCTGCGTGCAAACCGGCTCCCCGGTGATTTTGCAGGTTTCCAAAGGCGCCCGCCAATACGCCAACGCCACTTTGCTGCGCTGGATGGCCCGCGGCGCGGTGGAAATGATGAAAGAAATCGGCAAACCGGTACCTCTCTGCTTGCACCTGGACCACGGCGATTCCTTTGAATTGTGCAAAGACTGCATTGACAATGGTTTCTCTTCCGTAATGATTGACGGTTCCCACCTGCCGTATGAAGAAAACGTAGCCCTTACCAAAAAAGTGGTGGACTATGCCCACCAGCATGATGTAACCGTAGAAGGCGAATTGGGCGTTTTGGCCGGTATTGAAGACGAAGTTTCCGCCGAACACCACACCTATACGGACCCTGCCCAAGTGGAAGATTTCGTAAAACGCACGGGGGTAGACTCCTTGGCTATTTCCATCGGCACTTCCCACGGGGCTTATAAATTTAAAGTAAAACCCGGCGAAAAATTGCCCGAACTGCGCTTTGACATCTTGGAAGAAGTTTCCAAACGCTTGCCCGGTTTCCCGATTGTGCTGCACGGTTCTTCCAGCGTACCGCAATGGGCCGTTAAACAAATTAACGAATACGGCGGCAAATTGGAAGACACCGCCGGTATTCCGGAAGAACAACTGCGCAAGGCCGCCAAATCCGCCGTGTGCAAAATCAATGTGGACAGCGACGGCCGCTTGGTAATGACCGCCACCATCCGCAAAGTATTCGCCACCAAACCGGCCGAATTTGACCCGCGCAAATACTTGGGCCCGGCCCGCGAAGAACTGATTAAAATGTACGCCGAAAAGAACGAAAACGTATTCGGTTCCGCCGGCCGCGTGAAATAAGTTTTTCCAAACGCAAAAAACCCCGCTTTCAAGCGGGGTTTTTTATGCGTTAAAACGCCACGACACAAAACCCCCGTCAGAAAACGCTTAGCAACATAGAACATTTCGCCCGCAAGCCGCCCGGCGCAGGATAAGGAGGGACTTGGGCCGCCGAAAGAATTCCCCAATAAAACACCCGTTTTGGAAACAAAAAACCCCGCCGTTTTGCGGCGGGGCTTTTGCGTCAGGAAAAATTATTTTACGATATAACCAAAACGCTCCAGCATTTGCGTATTGTTGCGCCAATCCGGCGTAACGGTTACGGTCAGTTCCAAGCGGTACTTGCGGCCTAAGAATTCCTCTATGCGTTTTTGCGCACTCTTGCGAAGCTGCGCAATCGCCGCTCCGCCTTTGCCGATAATAATGGGCTTTTGGCTTTCCCGCTCCACGTGAATAATGGCGCGGATATAGTTTTTATCGCCCAAATCTTCGGTAAATTTTTCCACTTCTACATAAGTACTGTAAGGAATTTCTTTTTTATACAGCAGAAAAATTTGTTCCCGTATAAACTCCGCCGCGTAAAAACGCTCCCAGCGGTCCGTCCACTGCCCGGGCGGGAAATACGCCGGGCTGACGGGCATAGCCTCAATAACGGCTTGTTTTAATTCATCCACGCCTTTGCCTTGTGCGGCGGATATGCAAAACGCGCGAGAAACGGGCAAATCTTTGCGGGCGGAGTCCTCCAATTCTTTCAGGCGGGAGTCGTCCGGCACTAAATCCGTTTTGTTAATAACTAAAAAAATGGGGCAAAATACTTTTTTTAATTTTTCCACCAACCCGGCGTTTAAATCATACGGGGCGGAGGCGTCCAGCATAAATACCACCAAATCGGCTTCTTCCCCCACGGCGCGGTCCACCGCGTTTACCATGGTTTGCTGCAATTTATAGCGCGGCTGCAAAAAACCGGGGGTATCCACAAATACCACCTGGTAATTATCCTCCTCGCTGATAGCCAAAATATTTTGGCGCGTGGTTTGGGGCTTGCTGGTAACCGGGGACAAAAGCCCCCCCGCCAATTTATTAAGCAGGGTGGATTTACCGGCGTTGGGCAGGCCGGCCAGTACGGCAAAACCGCTTTTAAAGTGTTTTTCAGCCATATATTGTATTGTACCTGTTTTTAGGCGTAACGTAAAATTTTATATACTAAAAATAATGAAAAAAGCGTGGATTTTAACCCTTATTTTCGCTTTGGCGTGCGCCGGATTAAACGCCCAAGCGGCTTTGGAAGAAAAACTGGAGCAAGCCGGCCTAGTGGACGTGGAAACCCTAGCCGCGCCTTTGTTTTTTGATATACGCTACGCCACCACGAATAATTTTACCAAGAAAAAAATTTACGACTCCCCCCGCTGCTACCTTCACAAAGACGCGGCAGAGGCGCTGTTAAAAGCCGTGGAACTGGCCTCCCAAGAAAAAGAACCTTTTACTTTTTGTTTGTGGGATTGTTACCGCCCGCTTTCCGCCCAGAAAAAGCTGTGGCAAGCCGTACCAAACGCCAGCTATGTGGCCCCGCCGGCAAAAGGCTCCCGCCATAACCGGGGCATGGCGGTGGACCTAACCCCGTGCGATTTTGACGGGAACCCCCTTCCCATGCCAACGGAGTTTGACAACTTCACCAAACGCGCCCATATGGATTTTTATAACCTGCCCAAAGACATTTTAACCCGCCGGGAAACCCTTAAAAAAATTATGACCCGCGCCGGATTCACCTACACCCGCACCGAATGGTGGCACTTTGACAAAACCGGCTGGCAAAACAACCACCCCGTGCTGGATATAGACTTGCCCCGCTAAAATCCTCGTCTATACTCCGTCGTAATTTTATATAATATAAGAAGTATGAACACAAACAACACAAACTCCCCCCTAAAAACCCACTTTTTTGTACCCGGTTGTTTAGGTACTTGCTGGTATGGAAATTACCACTATTTAGAACCGTTTACCGGATGTCAGCATGACTGCGTTTATTGCTATGCCAAAGGCAGAAGCGATGTAACCACCCGCCTGGCGGATTTACATTGCCCATTTACGGACCCGCAAATAGGCATGCCGCGCCAAGAAGCGCTGGCCGCCATGAAAAAAGAAATAGAAGCGGACCCAAAGATACACACCATTAAGCTTTCCCGCTATACGGATATTTTCTGTAAAAAATTTGTGGATGACGGCTATTCTTTGGACGTACTTACCCTGCTGGCTACTCATCCGCAAATCAAACGCATCATTATTACCACCAAAGGCGTGCCGAACGACGCCATTATGGATTTAATACGCAAATACCCGGCTAAATTTTCTTACAGCGCGGCAATTAAACCCCAAGCGGCTATTTGCATGGAAACAAACGTCCCCCCACGGGAGGAACGCATCCGCCGCGCCGCCCAGGCCCAACAGGCGGGCGCACTGGTTACCGTGCATATGGACCCGCTGATTGCCGGCGTGGAAGATACCGAAGAAGTATTGCGCCCGTTTTTGGCTTCTCTCAAAGAAGCGGGGTTAAAACGCGTCATGTTTTCTTACCTGCTGTATGATTACACGATAGCCAAAAATATTGTGGAAAAATTTGGACAGGACTTCTTTTCTAAATTAAAAGAAAATTACCTGCATGATGACAGGCAGCTTCTGCCCAACCAAACGGAAACCACCTACTACGCCTTAAAACACGAAGTAAAACTGGAAAGCATTAAGCGCGTGGCCGCTTTGCTTAAAGAATACGGGTTTGACTTTGTGGTTTGCGGGTTAAAATCTTCCGATAAAGACGACATCGTCTCCGTAAAGAGTTTCTGCCCGGTGTGCAACGGTAAATTCTATGCCTAATAAAGTTTGGATTTTAAACTTGGACGACTTTGTCTTTAAAAGCAAAGCGCTGGACGCATTAAAAAGCCACTCCCTTAAATATATCCAGCTGTTAAAACCGGGGGATTTTTGCGTAGTATCCCCCTTAACAGAGCCGGATAAAGCCTTTGTAAACTACATGGCGCGCATTAAAAAGCTGGAGCATAAAAACTGGATGTTTATGCCCCGGGAGCAAAAAGAAGACGAAAGCTTAATATCCGCCGTTTCGCGCGATGAACACTTAATTTCCAAGCTGCGCAAGCTGTGCAGCATAGGGTATGTCATCATCCCGCTGATGTATACCAAAGAATTTGCGCACCTCAGCTGGCAGTGTGAAAACACCCTGCTTAACAACTCCATCGCCGTACAGGAGGCCAACAACAAACTGGTATTTAAAGAATTATGCAAAAAATTCAATATCACCACCATCGCCCCCGTGTACGAAGCCGGCATGAATAAAATGCCGCGCGTTTTGGCCTTGCTGGACCCGCGGGAAACATACCTGCTGCGCCGCCCGTTTTCCGCCGGGGGGTACGGCAACGTAAAAGGAAAACTGGCCGATTTGCTGCCGCTTATTAAACTGTATCACAAAGAGTCTGACTTTTATTTGGAGCGTTTTAAAGAAATATACAAAACGCTGGGTTCTTTATGCATATTAAAAGATGATGAAATATCTTTTGTAGGCATAGACAGCCAAATTATCCATAAAGAAGCGTGGGAAGGCTGTTCTTTCCCCTTTTCCCGCCTGCCCAAAAAACTGCTGGAGGAAATACGGGAAAAATCCCTCATGCTGGCCAGCTATTACTATGGCAAAGGCGTGCGCGGACAAATTAACTTTGACTGGGCCATCCGCCAAAAAGACGGAGAGCTGAAACTGCGCGCGCTGGAGTGCAACTCCCGCTATAACGGGTTTGGCTTATGCTTAAGGCTGGCGTCCACCGTCTATGGTATAAACCGAAAAGAACTGCATTTTTACTTGGACACCAAAATACGCTTTTCCCCGGATTGGACCACTAAAAAAGTAATTGATGAACTGGAAAAAATAAACGCGGGAGTAACATTCCGCGGCGGGGTGGTGCTTACTTCCGGCGTGAAAAACGGCAAAGCTGGCTTCTGCTTTATTGCCACCAACCGCAAAGACCTGGCAGACCTGCGCCGCAGTTTTAAAACCCATATTACGGGTTTAGCGCAGCGCCCCACCAAAGAAAGGGAATAAAAAACAGCGGGTAATCCGCCCAATCTCAACGGCCGCATGGCGTACCCCATACGGCCGTTTTTACAATTAAGCCGCTATCAATATTCCCCATTAAGAATTTCCTAGGACATTACCCCCGCACACTGTTTAGCGCTTACCATTCGGAAACTTCCGGCCGTTATAAAAAGCTTTACGGCAAACGGGCCTCTTTATCTACTCACACAGCTTGTACCTTCTCCGCCTTCCCAGCACGGGTTTGTAATTTCCCGCTATAACAGCACACAAAACCAAATGAAACTCCCCGGGCTTACGCCCGGGGTTTCTTTCTATACGAACAATTTCATTGTTCGCCCCAAATCT
>CALUXF010000021.1 GCA_944324655.1 Candidatus Avelusimicrobium aviculae | reverse complement strand
TAAAGTAGTAGCTAGTAGAGTGAGGGCTATGCCCGTATTGTGAAAAACCCCCGGCTACGCCGGGGGATATTTTTTGTTTTTAATAAACTTAGGCTAATGGGCGCCGGAATCTTTGAGAAATTGGGCCAGGTCATTAAATCCGCCCGCAGAGGCCATTTGAATATACGGTACATTTATCGCTATGAGCTGTTTACTGTGCAAACTCTTCTATTTGGCTGCCTAGCACAAGAGTCATATAGCTGGACAAGTTTCCAAAAAATAATAGAACTCATTAGCGGCAGTGGATATTTTTCATAAAAACCGCTGCGCGTATTTTGTATTTACATATATTAAACATTTAAGAAACTTAGCATATGGTACAATAAAAGATATTTAATCAGCGGTTTATTATTTGGCGGATGCCGCGTAGACGCAACAATTATTCAAATAAGGGGGACGATGTATGTTTGCTTTCATTGCTATTGTTGTGTTTATAATCATATTCGTGCAAATTGGGCATTTAAAAACCCGCGTAAAAATTTTAGAAGACCAACTGCATGAAAAAGGAACGGACAACGCTGCCCTCCCGCTGAAAACGGAACAATCCGTTCCAGCGGAGTCCTCCGTTCAGGAAGCAGAATCCGCTTTGCCTGCGCAAGATGAGTCTGTGCCTCCTGAAAACGTATTGCCGGATGCCTCCTCGGCCCCGCAGCGGCCTCAGCCGGTTATGGCGGCGGCGGTGGATGGGGGAAATGCCGCTCCGGCTTCCAGCCCGGAAACGGCCTGCGCATTATCCCAAGCACAAGAACAAGAAAAGGAAGATGCTTCCCCGGAAAGCTCCTTACCAAGCGGGCATAGCTTTACGCTTGTTAAAACCTTGTCATGGATAGGTGGTTTTACACTGTTTTTGGGCGTGGTTTTTTGGATTAAATATTCTATTGAAAATAATTTAATCAGCCCGGCCATGCGCATTGTGTTAAGCGCTTCTTTAGGCGTGCTGCTGCTGGCGGCGGGATTAATCATAAAAAGGCCCAATCTTAAAACCACGGCCGATACATTAAGCGGGGTTGGGCTCACTATACTGTACGCAGCGGTATATGGCGCATACATCTTTTATCAATTGCTGGGAGCAAGCGGCGCTTTTATTTTAATGGCTTGTATTGCGTTTTTGTCTTTTGGGGTAGCCATATGGAAACAGGCCAAATACGTAGGCTTTTTGGCGCAGGTTATCAGTTTTATAACGCCGTTTCTGTTGTCTGTAGGAAGTGACAACGCCTTATTCTTTTTCACTTATGTGGCTTGTATTAATATAGCCGCGGCGGCGGCCGCCTTGTTGCGCAAATGGGACGGCTTACTGATTAGCTCTTTAGTGTTTACTTTTCTTTGCCAGTTGATTATAGCTTCCTCCGGCGGTTTGCGTGCCGGAAGCGTTACTTTTTGTGTTTTTTGCGTATTGTATACGGCGGGTGCGGCGTTTTCTTCCTGGAAATATGCCGAGCGTTTAAAAGGATATACCCGCAGCCTGTTGGGGTTTTTTATTACGGGTAATTTATGGTTTGTTTTGGCGGGCGTTTGGGTGAATGTGCTTTTTGTGCCGCGTTCTTTGTATTTTTTGGCGCTGGGGCTTTGGCTTAATTTCTTGCTAGTCTATTTAACCTGCCGGGATAAAGAAATGCACAGCCTGGCCTGGCGCATAGGCAAAGGGTTTGTGTTTGCGGCTTTGTGGATATGGTCCTACCGCTTGCAGGATTTAATCAGCCCGGCTGTCATGTTGTTAAGCTTTGTGGCGTTTGCCGCCATTAACGGCGGGGCGGAACTGTTTCTATATAAACGAAAAGAACAGCCTATTGGTGTGGGGGCTGTTTTATTCCCCACGTTTTTGATGCTGCCTGCCGTATTTCAAGGTTTAACGGGAGGGGCAGAGTCTTTCCTGTTTACCTGTATTTTGTTGTGTGTGTTGATGGGATTTTCTATTTTATTTGCCGCCGCCTCAGGAAAAGTATGGGCCGCGCTATTTGCGGCGCTGTTATTTTTGGTGGCATTAATCGGACTAAAGCCTAGCTTTGAACTGGTAGAAATGTCTTATTTGGTGGTCTTATGTTTGGGGTTGTTGCCGGTATTTTTTATTTTTGGGGTCGCCCGGTGGGTGATGCCTTCGCGTTTTGCCTCTGCCAATTTAGCGGTTTCTCTTTCCGCGCTGATGCCCTATCTGCTTACTTTGAGCGTAGCGGGCAGAATGCCGGAGAAATTTCTGTTAATATTGCCTTTTGTATTAGGGCTTAACGTGTTGTGCCTGTTCTTGTCTTACATATATCAAAGCGGAAAAATTCTTCCCGGGGCGTTGGTAGGCAGCGTATTACTCCAGCTTACCTGCTTTTTGGGAAACCCGGAAAGCAATCTGCCGGCCTTCATCAGCTTGGTGATTGCGCTAAATGCGGTATTTATGCTATTGCCGTTTGTGTTTAAACAACGGTTTTTTAATGACCGTTTTGCCTGGGCCATGGCGGCAGTTTCCGGCTTGGCGGCTTTTGTAATGCTTCATCTTACGTTGGAGCGGTATTATGATATCCATTCCGGCTTGCTATCGGCCCTGTTTGCTTTGATTTATTTCACGGCAACCTATTTAACCATTTTTTGGCAGCCGGTTGAAGAAGGAATACAACGCAGCCGTTTGGCTTGGCTGGCCGGGACGGGGTTATTCTTCTTGACGGCGTTTTTCCCGCTGCAATTTAGCGGCAGTTGGGTAGATGTTTCTTGGGCGTTGGAAGGGGCCGCGCTGGTATGGCTCAACCGCAAGCTGATGCATAAAGGATTAACGCGCACCGCTTTTGTGTTGCTGGGAATCGTCTTTTTGCGTGTGCTGTTTTGTACGAAATATACGGTGCCGGCAAATGAGGGCGGTTTGCTGTTTATCAATCATTTCCTGTATGAGTTTGGTATTCCGGCGGCGGCCATGCTGTATGCCGCTTGCGCTTGGAAACCGCAGGAGGAAACCGGTTTTATTGCCTGCTTAAAAGGACTGGGCGGAATGTTGTTGTTTATACTTATGCATATTGAGATTGCGGTTTGCTTCTCCCAGGCAGAGAGTAACATTAATTTAGATGTATTTGGCTCTTTTAATTCCGCTATTGTGTATACGATGGGGTGGACCGTGTTTGGTGCCTCCTGCTTGTTATTGGGCTGGGGAAAAGAAAAAAGTTTCCTGTCCAAAATAGGCTGGATGTTGATTGGGCTGGCTTTGTTTAAGCTGTTCTTTTCCGACATATGGGCTTTGGACGGAGGATACCGAATCATCGGTTTATTTGGCGTGTCCATTGTGCTGATAGGCATCTCGTTTATGTTTCAGATGCTTCGCAAAAAATCCTAATTTAAGCGCAAACCCCCGGTTATTAAACCGGGGGTTTTGGTATATGGCATACTAAAGAGCGGCCAGGGGTTTATAGCTATCGGGTAGCCTGTTGTTTACAGTATGTAAATAAGAGTTAGTGTAGGTTTTTTAGCGGAAATAAGTCTGGCCTTGCCCTTTTTATAAAAAGACAGATTCCCTGTCCATTAACAAACAGTGAGAAGTTATTGTTTAGCAGGCTAAAAAAACCGCCCGCTGCAACAAAAGCGGGCGGAGCAAGAAAAACAAGAATAGCGTTTAATTGGCGGCTTGGTTTGCGGAGGCTGGCGGGTTTTGTTGGGCCCACAGGGTAACCAGCCGCATCAGCGTGCGGAAAGAGGCTTCCATTACGTCCACATCGGCGTATTCCAACTCGCTGTGGATATTGTACATACCGGCAAAAATATCCGGCGCGGGAATGCCGGCGGCGGCCAGGGTGGCGCCGTCCGTCCCGCCGCGGGCGGAAACTTCTTTGGGGGTGATTTCTTCTGCCTGCATGGCGGTTTTGGTTAACGCAATCATATCCGGCGGGAGGGAATTTTTCATGTTTTTATATTCGTCCTTAAATTCCAGCGTGGCTCCCGTGGCGCGCGGGTTCATTGCTTTTACGGTATTAAAAGCGTTCTGCACGGTAGAGGTTAAAGACGCAAATTCCTCGTCAGAAAACGCGCGGATAATGCCTTTAATGGTAGAAGTATCCCCTGTATTGGATATTTCGTCCACATAAATAAAGCCGCGTTTGTCCGCCGTGGTTTCCGGCCGCTGCTGGCGGGGCAGTAAAGTGTGAAAGTCTGACGCCATGAGCAAGTTGTCGGCAAAGGCGGAGTTTTGCGCCGCGCCCGGGTGTACGGCCCGGTTGCCTTTAAATACAATGGTAAAGGCTTTGGCGTTAAAGTTTTCGGTCATTAATTCGCCCAGATCTTCTCCGTCTACGGTGTAGGCGTAGTCCACCCCCAAAGAGGCAATATCCAGCTTTTCAATACCGGCGCCGGTTTCCTCATCCGGCGTAAACACAATGGTAATGGGCCCGTGGGAAATGGCCGGGTGGTCATACAAATACTGCACCATGGTCATAATGATGGATAGCCCGGTCTTGTCGTCCGCTCCCAATAGAGTACCGCCGGAAGCCACAATTAAATCATGCCCGTGGGCTTTGGTTAAAAGCGGGGCGGTGTAGGAGTTTAAAGCCAATTTGCTTTCCGCGTTAATCACAATTTCCTGCCCGTTGTATTTGCGGATGACGCGCGGTTTTACGTCTTTGCCGGAAATTTCAGGCGCCGTATCCATATGCGCCAAAAAAGCAATGGTGGGGACCTCCTTTTTTATATTGGAGGGGATTAGCCCCGTAACGATGGAATACTCGTTTACTTTTACATCTTGCACGCCGTACTTTTTAAGCTCTTTAGCCAGCTGTTTGGCCATTTGTTTTTGGCCTTTGGTGCTGGGGACTTGGTCCGTATCGGAGCTGCTTTGGGTATCCATTTTTACGTATTTTAAAAAGCGCTCGGTTAATTGTTCTTTAACGGGGGCTTTGTCATAGCGGGTGATGGTTTTCCAATCCTGCCCGTGGGCGCACATCGGCCCCAAGGCCAGCCCTGCGCCAAGCAGGGCGGAAATAATGCGTTTGTTCATTAGGCTAAATCCTCCAGGGAAGCGGTTACTTGGGCCAGCGCCAGTTTGGCGGCGGCCAGTTCCTCGCGCGTTTTTTCTACTTGTTCTTTGGGCGCGTTTTTAATGAAATTTTCCTGCGCCAAGCGCGCCTCGCGGGAAGCGATGTTGGCTTTGGCTAAACCCAGGTCTTTTTCCAGGCGTTTTCTTTCTTTTTCAAAATCAATCAGCCCGGTTAACGGCACGTATATAGTGATGTTTTCATACACGGCGGTGGCGGTTTGTTTGGGTTTTTCCATATTTACGCCGATGCGCAAATCGCCCACCTTGGCCATGAGCGTAATGTAATTTTCATACGCTTTAAGCACTTCCAGCTCATCTTCCGTCTTGGCGGAGAGAACCGCCGTAATTTTTAAAGCCGGCGGTACGTTAAATTGGGAACGTATCGTGCGGATTTGGCTGATAACGCCTTGCAAAAGCGTCATTTTTTCCACGGCTTCTTTATCCGTTAAGGCCGGGTCAAACTGAGGATAGGCTTGGTTGAGCAGGAATTCTTCCTTCTCGCCCACATAGGGCCGCAGGGAAGCGGCGATTTCTTCCGTGATGAACGGAATAAGCGGGTGCAGCGCTTTTAACGTGCCGTATAAGATGTTTACGCACAAGGCCATTACTTTTGCTTTATCGGCGGTTTGGAAGCGCTGTTTGGCCAGTTCCACGTACCAGTCGCAAAAATCGCCCCACAGGAAGTGGTAGAGCGTATTGGCTGTTAAAGCCAAGTTATATTTTTCTATGCCTTCGCGGGCGGTTTTTATGGCGTGGGTGTAGCGGTCCAAAATCCAGCGGTCGGCCAGTTCGGTAATGTCTTTGGGCATGGAAAGCGGGCCTTGTATGCCTTCCATATTCATTAAAATAAAGCGGGAGGCATTGTAAATTTTGTTGCAGAAATTACGCGCGCCGGTGATGCTGTCTTCGGAATACGGAATGTCTTTACCCGGTATGGCCTGCATTAAGAGCGAAAAGCGCACCGCGTCTGTTCCGTATTTGGCGGTCATGTCCAACGGGTCAATGACGTTGCCCTTGGATTTGGACATTTTCTGCCCGTGCTTGTCACGCACAATGCCGTTTAAGAATACGTCTTTAAAGGGAAGCTCTCCTTTAAATTCAAGCCCGGTCATTACCATGCGCGCCACCCACAGGTATAAAATTTCATAACCGGTAACCATGGTGGTGGTGGGGTAGAAATAATTGAGTTCCGGGGTGTCTTTCGGCCAGCCGAAGACGGACATCGGCCACAGGGCGGAAGAAAACCAGGTGTCCAGCACGTCCGGGTCCTGCACCAAATCGTGCCCGCCGCAAATGGGGCATTTTTCCGGTTTGTTATAGGAAACAATGGGTTTGGCACCGTCTTCAAAAGAAACTTTGGTCAGTTGCTCGTGCCCTTGCTGGTCTTTGGCAAAGGTCAGGCCGCCCTGGCTGCAGTGGCGGCAATACCACACCGGTATGCGGTGCCCCCACCAAATTTGGCGGGAAATGCACCAATCTTGTATGTTTTTAAGCCAGTTTACAAAGGGTGTTTTCCAAGACTGGGGGTGGAAGCGCAATTCGCCGGATTCAGCCGCTTCAATGGCGGGTTTGGCCAGCTCGTCCATTTTTACAAACCACTGTTCACTCATAAACGGTTCAATGGCGTTATGGCAGCGGTAGCAGGTGGAAACGGCGTTGTTGTATTTTTCTTCTTTTACCAAAAGGCCGGCGGATTCCAAATCTTTTACGGTTTCTTTACGGCAGAGTTCGCGGTCCATACCCACGTATTTTTCGGGGCAGTTCATCATCTTGCCCTTGTCGTTAATGACGGTCATAATGGGCAGGTTGTGGCGTTGGCCCACTTCGTAGTCGGTCGCGTCGTGCGCGGGGGTGATTTTTAAAGCACCCGTACCAAAGCCCAGTTCTACGGCTTCATCGGCAATGACGGGAATAGCGCGGTTGGCCAGCGGGATAATTACTTTCTTGCCCACCATGTCTTTATAGCGGTCATCTTTGGGGTTTACGGCGATGGCCGCGTCTGCGTAAATGGTTTCCGGGCGGGTGGTGGCGATGACGATGCCGTCGGACCCGTCTTCCCCTTTATAACGCAAATACCACAATTTGCCGGCGTGCTGTTCGTGCTCCACTTCAATATCGGACAAAGCGGTAGAACAGCGCACACACCAGTTGATTAAGCGTTTGCCGCGGTAAATGTATTTTTTCTCCCACAAACGGCGGAAACATTCATAAACGGATTGGGCGCGGTCTTCGTCCATGGTAAAGCGGAGATTTTTGGGGTCTAAGTCTATGCTCCAACCCATTTTTTTAAATTGGTTGAATATGGCGTTGCCGCAGTCGTTATACCAATCCCACACGGTTTTTACAAATTCTTCGCGGCCCAGGTCATGGCGGGATTTATGTTCTTCTTTGGCTAGTTTCTTTTCAATTACGTTTTGGGTGGCAATGCCGCCGTGGTCCGTTCCCGGTACCCAAAAAGCGCATTCCCCAAACATACGGTGGGAGCGGATAAGCACGTCCTGCAAGGTATCGTTTAACGCGTGCCCCATATGCAAGGCGCCGGTAATGTTTGGCGGCGGAATGACAATAACAAACGGTTTTTTATTGGGGTCAATATGGGCGGCAAATAACTTGGCCTGCTGCCACTTATCCACTAATTTTTTTTCTACTTCCTGCGGTTCATACGCTTTGGGTAACATGATTAAGTCCTCTTGCTTAATTAATTTCTTCGCGTAATGTGACTTTACGCGCTTATTTATATTTTACCAATTTATAGGGGGCTGGTTTCCAAAGGGCGCAAAAAAGGCGCCCCGTCTCGGAGCGCCTTTTTAAAGAAGCGTGTTTATTAATGCCCCAGCGCGTCAGCCACTTTTAATGCGCTAAACACCGCCTGCGGAGAGACGGCAAAGGGCATGTTGTGTATGGTTTCTCCCTCGGCGCAGCTGGCTTGGGCGGCTTTTTTAAGGTCTTCGTCAGACACGTCTTTGAGGCCCAACATTTCCAGCGTGGTGGGCAGTCCCACCTGCCGGCAGAAATGAAGCACTTGGTTTATTTCTTCTTCCGGGGCGTTTTCCAGCACCAGCTGGGTTAGTAAGCCGAATGCCACTTTCTCCCCGTGCATGGCGCCGTGCCCGCCGGGAAGCACCGTCAGCCCGTTGTGTATGGCGTGGGCCGCGGCCAGGCCGCCGCTTTCAAAACCCACCCCGCTCATATAGGTATTGGTTTCCACAATATTTTCCAATGCGGTGGAAACGGTTTTTGCTTCCGCCGCCAGCTTGGCGCGCAGGCCGTCTTTAAACAGGCTGTCGCGGCAGGCTTTGGCTATGGCTAAAGCGGTGATGGAAGACGTGCCCCCCGCCGTGGTAATCTTGCCGGAGGCAAAACAGGCGCGGGCTTCGTAATACGTAGCCAGCGCGTCCCCCATGCCGGCCACCAGCATGCGTACGGGGGAACTGGCTATAATATCTGTGTCTACCAGCACCACGTTGGGGTTGTGTTTTAAAATGAGGTAGCTTTCAAAAACGCCTTCGTCCGTGTAAATGACGGAGAGGGCGCTGCAGGGCGCGTCAGTAGAAGCGATAGAGGGGGCAATAATCACCGGCAGCCCGGCGTGATGGGCCACGGCTTTGGCCGTATCTAAG
Organism: Candidatus Avelusimicrobium aviculae; assembly: GCA_944324655.1. GTDB lineage: Bacteria > Elusimicrobiota > Elusimicrobia > Elusimicrobiales > Elusimicrobiaceae > Avelusimicrobium > Avelusimicrobium aviculae. The sequence goes on along the minus strand of CALUXF010000021.1, from coordinate 19,997 downwards.
GTTTTGCCTCCACCTATGCCGATAATTACCCCCGCCTTTTTGGCTTTCAAATCCGCCAGTATGCGGTTAATTTCCGTTTGGGAACATTCCCCGCCAAATGTATGTATGGCTAAGGATACTCCTTCTTTTTTAAAGGCTTCTTCCAGCCCGGCCCCATGGTGTTTTACCATATGCGGCCCCATAACGGCGTATGCGCCGCTTTGGCTTAGACCGGCGGCGTATTGCGGCAGGCGCGTTAAGGCGCCCGGGCCTTGCACGTATTTCATAGGTGAATAAATAATTCTGTCCATATAATCCCCTTGTGTATAAAGCAATGTTCAGGCTTCTTAATTATATATTAAAAGATTCTGTTTTCAAGGGGCGTATTAGGGTTAGGTTTATGTGCGGCATACCAGGTGCGGCAAAGCGTTGATTTTTGAAAAAATACGTTCAAAAAAGATACACTATTTATATGAAACAAATACAAAAAACCTGGCAGGGATACTCCGCAAAAAGGCACAATTCCGCCTTTTTTTTATTTGTCTTTTTGAGTATGCTGACGGCTTTCGGCCCGTTTGTGACCGATATGTATTTGCCCAGTCTGCCGTCCATGACTCAATATTTTGGAACCAGCATTTCCATGGTGCAGCTGGGGCTGACGTTTTCCATGCTGGGGCTGGCGTCTGGGCAGTTGGTGTTTGGCCCGCTTAGTGATAAATACGGCCGCCGGGTGCCGCTTTTAGCGTCTATGGTGTTGTTTTTGTTTTCCACGCTGGGGTGTATTTTTTCTCCCAACATAGAGCTGTTTGTTTTGCTGCGTTTTGTGCAAGGCGTGGCCGGGGCGGGGGGAATTGTTATTTCCCGCTCTATTGCTACCGATAAATTCAAAGGCCAAAACTTAGCCAAAGCTTTGGCGGTGGTGGCGGCCATTAACGGCATTGCTCCCGTGGCGGCCCCGGTGTTGGGCGGCGCCGTGTTAAAAGTAACCACTTGGCGCGGCGTGTTTGCGGTGTTGTTGGCGTTGGGGCTGGTATTGTTGGGGGCTTGCGTGCATTTTAATGAATCTTTGTCCCATGCAAAACGTTCCCGGGAAAGTTTGTGGAAAAGCTTCTATTTATTTAAACAGGTGTTGCGCAACCGCAAGTTTGTTTTTTACGTTTTGCAAACGGCTTTTGCGCAGGGAATATTGTTTGGTTATATAGCCTCTTCCCCTTTTATTATACAGGAGCATTACGGTTTTTCTCCCTTTGCGTTTAGCTTATTTTTTGCCGTCAACGCGGTGGCTATTGGAACGGGGGCCGCGGTGTCGGCCAAGTTTAAGAGGCTGGAAAACGCCGTGCTGGCCAGCTGCGCCGGCGCCTTGGTATGCGGCGCGGCAGTAATGGGCGTATTGTTGACCGGAGCCGGAATATGGGTTTTTGAAGGGATTTTGTTTGCTATGCTTTTTATGTTGGGGCTTGGTTTTACGTCCGCCACCGCGCTGGCGATGGACTGTGTGCGCAATCAAGCCGGCACCGGTTCGGCCGTGCTTGGCGCGGGCGGGTTTTTGTTGGGAAGCGTTGTCTCCCCTTTAGTGGGTATGGGGAATATTTTGCTTTCCACCGGGATTGTTTTTGTGTTTTGCGCGGTATGTTCCGGCGCGTGCGCGCTGTTGGCGCGTGGCGCAGGGAGCGTGAGGAATAAAGCCCGGCAGTCTTCTATATCTATTTAAATAAAAATGTTTCTTTTTTGCCCGTAAATGGTTACGGGCGTTTTTTTAGGCTTGACTTAGAGTTAACTCCAAGTACTATAATAATTTGGTAAGGAGGCGCCTTTATGACCATATCTGAAGTGAGTGAAAAATACGGCCTGCCGGCCGACACCCTGCGTTATTACGAAAAAGTGGGCCTTATCCCGCCTGTGGGACGCAAGGAAAGCGGCGTGCGGGATTATTCCGAGGAGGACTGCGGCTGGGTGGAATTTATTAAATGTATGCGCGGCGCGGGCTTATCCATTGAAACGCTGATGCGCTACGTGGCGCTTTACCGCAAAGGAAACCGCACCTTAAAACAGCGCAAACAGTTGCTTATTGACGAGCGGGACAAATTACAAGCCCGCATTAAACAAATGCAGCAGGTGTTAAAGCGCCTAAATTATAAGGTGGAAGTATATGAAGAGCGCATTGTGGCGTGTGAGAAAAAATTATTGCAATAGAGGAAATTATGAAGAAAAAAGTATTAGTTATTTCCGCCAGCCCCAGAAAGGGAGGCAATTCCGATTCTTTGTGTGAGCGGTTTATTTCCGGCGCGCGGGAGGCCGGGCACGACGTGGAGAAAATTTCCCTTCGGGATAAGAATATTCATTATTGTTTGGGCTGCGGGGTGTGCAACAATACGCACCGCTGCGTGCAAAAAGACGATATGGCCCCTGTGCTGGATAAGCTGGTTGAGGCGGACGTGATTGTGTTAGCCACGCCTGTTTATTTTTATTCTATGGACGGGCAGCTTAAAACGTTTATAGACCGCACCGTTCCGCGTTATACGGAAATATCCGGCAAAGATTTTTATTTTATTTTGACTGCCGCCGATACCGAAAAAAAGAACCTGCGCCGCACGCTGGAAGCCCTGCGCGGGTTTACCGAGGATTGTTTGGAAAACTCCCAAGAAAAAGCCGTTATTTACGGGGTGGGCGCCTGGCAGGTGGGAGAAGTAACAAACACTCCGGCCTGGCGGGAAGCGTATCAAGCCGGAAAAAACTGCTAAAGTAAACCCCGCCAAAAGAGCGCCTAAAAATCTTTGTAACCCGGTTTTTAGCAAAAACGCTTGACTTGGAGCTAACTTCAGGGTTTATACTGTTTGGTGCAGGCCCCGGGTTGGCGGGGCCAAAATGCCGAAAGGATTTGTTTTGGCGTTTTAATGCAGGGAGGATACATGAAAGCCGTTAAAATTTTATGGATATTAGCCTGCGCGGTGTGGCTGCCGGCGGCGGTATCCGCCAAAGAGGAGCATATGACAACAAGTTTAACACAAAAACAAGAGGCCGTGTCCGCCGTGGCGGCGCTGGCTGCCGTGGGCGATTTGGAGAAATTATCCGCCGCTTACAATGAGGCTTTAAACGCCAAGCTGAGCATTAACGAATTAAAAGAAGTTACCTTGCAGCTGTATGCGTATACCGGTTTTCCCCGCTGTTTAAACGCGGCCGGCGTGTTGGAAAGCGTAGTAAAAGCGCGGGCTGAAAAAGGCTTAAAGGATGAAAACGGCCCCGCCCCGCAGGCGTTACCTGAGGGTGCGGACAAATATGAGTTGGGAAAGAAAAATTTAGAGGTGCTTACCGCTTCTTCTTTGCCTTCCCGCCCGCCAGTGTTTATCCAAGGCACGGACACCTTTTTAAAGGAGCATTTGTTTGCCGATATTTTTGCCAGGGGGGTGCTCTCTTTTAAAGACAGGGAGATTGCCACTGTTTCCGCGCTGGGCGCGTTAGGCAATGTTAACCCGCAGTTGCAAGCCCACATGGGCATGGCGATGAACGTGGGCGTTACGGAGCCGGAAATGCGAGGCATTATAGCGGTTTTGCAAAACCAGCTGGGCCGCCAAATTGCCGCCAACGCTCAGAAAGTGTTTGAACAGGTATTAGCCTCCCGCAAAGAGGCAGACTAAGCCCGGATTTTTTACAAAGGAGGACGCATGTGTTTTTTCATGAAAAAGGCGGCTTTAGCGGCAATTATACTATTTGTGATAGGTGTTGGGGTTGTGCAGGCAAATAATAAGGAGAAAAACCAAATGAAAAAGTCACCCATTGATACTATTTTTATGCAAGGAGAAGTAAACCCTTACGGTAAATTTTTTACCGGTACCACGTATTTAAATATGTTAAACCCTAAAGACGAAGTGTTTCAGGCGCCTATCGGCAATGTTACGTTTGAGCCCGGCGCGCGCACCCATTGGCACAAACATGACGGCGGACAGATTTTGCTGGTGCTTAACGGGGAAGGGCGTTACCAAGAAAGAGGAAAAGAAATAAGAACGCTTAAAAAAGGAGACGTGGTGCTTATTTCGCCGGACGTGGAACATTGGCACGGGGCCGCGCCGGACAGTTGGTTTGTGCATATTTCTTTGGAAACCAATGCCCATAAAAACGGTTCTACCGCTTGGCTGGAACCGGTGAGCGATAAAGAATATAAATAAATTTTTAAAAATTTGTGTTTAGGTAATGAAAGGAGTCAATAGAATGAGAAAAAATATTTGCAGTGTATTATGCGGCGGGGCGATCCTGTTAGGCGTTGCGGCGTGCGCAAAAGCGCCCGCGGAGGCGGAGCAGGCCGGCGGCGCGGCGGCGGTTTCACAGGAAACAAAGGAGGAGGCCTCTAACGGTAAAAAAATATTAGTGGCGTATTATTCTTATTCCGGCAATACAAAAGCGGTAGCGGGGCAAATAGCCGCGGCCCTGGGGGCGGATTTGTTTGAAATCAACACGGTGGAAACATACCCTTCCGCTTATGGGGACTTGGTGGACCAGGCCCAACGGGAAATAAAAGCCGGCTTTAAGCCGCAGCTTTCCAGCCGGGTGGAAAATATGGCACAATACGATGTTGTATTTATCGGTTCCCCAAACTGGTGGGGGACGGTGGCCCCGGCGGTGTCGTCCTTCCTGTCCCAATATAATTGGGAGGGAAAACAAGTGGCCGGATTTTTTACCCACGGCGGCGGCGGAATGCAAAACTGCGGGCGGGATTTGCAGCGTCAGCTGCCCGGGGCGAAGGTGCTTTCCCCCGTGGCGTTTGCCGGGCGTTCTTCAGGCGCCCCGCAAAAAGAATTACAGGCTTGGTTAACCCAATTAGGCCTTAAATAAATAGAGTATTTCACGTAAAGGAGGGCGCTGTATGCGGCACAAAATTTTCCTGAAAATTCTGGTGGACGCGCTGATGAGCGCCCTCTTTCTGTTGGCCTTGGCGCATCATGGCACCGGTAATTTGGCGCATGAAATTATAGGCGCGTTGCTGGGGGCTTTATTTATAGTCCATAATATATTAAACTGGGCTTGGTATAAAAATTTATTCCGCGGCCCCTATACCTTGTACCGCGGTGTATGGACGGTAATTAATTTGTTCTTGCTGGCGGCTATGGGAGGAATGTTGATAAGCGGGGTGCTTATCTCGCGCGATGTGTTTGATTTTCTGCCTGTTTCCGGCGGTTGGACGGCCCGCCGCTGGCATACGGCGGCCGCTTATTGGGGCTTTATTTTGGCGGGTGTCCATTTAGGCTTACACGGCAGTATGATTACCGGCTGGCTGGGCCGGCGGCTGGGAAAATGGGGCCAGTGGGCGTTTGGCCTGTTTATGCTTTGCTTGGTTTTGTATGGAGTGAAAGCTTCTTTTGTCTGGCATATAGGGTCTAAACTGGTGTTGCGGCGCGCGTTTAGCAGTTGGGAAGGCATCAGTTTGTGTAGTTTTATTTGGGACCATTTTGCCATATGGTGTTTGTATGCGGCGGTTTCTTATTATGTATCTAGCGGGTTGTTTGGGTGGCTGGGCAAAAAGGCTTCCTCAAAAAAGAATAAAAAGGAGAGTTCAGCATGCTAAAAATTATATTGGGCATTATTCTTATTATCGCCCTAGTCAGCGCGGCGGGCGGAATAGTCCATTTGCGTAAAGTGGCCGCCAGAAACCAAAAGGAAATGGCCCCGTACATGGGGCAAAACGTGCCGTACAGCGCGTCTTTGGGAAAAGTTTTAATTATCTATTATTCCAAAACCGGCAACACGCAGGAAGTGGCCCGGCGCATACAGCATTACACCGGCGGGGAGCTGTATGAAATACAAACCCAAAAACCGTTTAGCAAAGTGCCGTGGTTTGCTTTGCTTGTTAAAAGACAGCTGGCCAAAGGGGAGTACCCCTCCTTGCAGGAGCCGTTGCCGGACGTGAGCGCTTATGATACGGTTTTTGTGGGTTCCCCGGTATGGTGGTATACGGCGGCTACGCCTGTGCTGGCTTTTTTGCAGCGGGCGGATTTTAAAGGCAAACCGGTGGCCTTTTTTTCCACCCAGGGCAGCAATTACGGCGCTTTTTTTAAAGACGTGCGCTCCAAAGCTAAAAACGCCCAATTACTGGCGGGGGCGGCGTTTAATAATTTAGACGCCTCTTATAATAGCGCGGTGGATAATAAAATTGTAACATGGTTAAACGGCTTGCAGGCTTCCCCAGAGAAAGAGGTTTTAGTGGGGGAACAGTTTCATTGAGTCTTGCGCTTCATGAGAAATTTGAGTAAATAAAAAGCCCTTGGGTAAAACCAAGGGCTTTTTAAATGGCGGAGAGCTGAATTTCCCTAGCCAAATGCTCTTTTAGCTGTTACTCTTTCTCCCTGCATAACAGGGAGAAACAGGGAATAAGGATATCGTATTTTCTCTAATTTTGTATATTATAAATATGAGATTAAATAGAAATAACATTTTTTGCGGGTCTTCTTTTTCTCCAAGGACAAATTTACCACAAAAGTTCCAACAGACAAATCGAGAAGAAATTTTTGTTAATTCTTTTCTAAAAGCATATATTAAAACTATTCGTTCTTCTTCTATATTTATAAAAGAAACAGCAATACCTGGTCTAGGTATTGCTGATGTACTACACTGTGCGGGTGTAGAAAAGAACAAAAGAGTTATTACACGTATTCGTGGAATTATCGCTTTCGAGATGAAAATAGGAAAATGGAAACAGGCTCTTACACAATCTCATAAATATTCTTATTTTGCAGATAAAGTAGTCGTGGTCCTTCCTGCTAACAAAACCCATGCAGCCTTACAGAATATACAATGGTTTAAAGATCTAAAAATATCTCTATGGAGTTTTGATTCTAGTACTTCAAAGATAACTAAGATTTTTGATCTAAGAAGAAACACTGCATCCTCTATTAGGGAACGCAAACGAGTTGTTGAAAAAATAAAACAAATTACAACTCCACCAACTCCTTCAAATTAATAATTGCTTGTTTCATATTTTCCAATATAGAAAAATTTAAAGGGTCTTCTAATCGTTGGTTATATTTTTTAATTAAAGCAATAGAGTTATCCAATCTAGCACTCATATTTGATATATTAGAGGAAATGTCGTTTGTTAAAAATTGGTTAGATAAATACTGTAATGTTTCCCATGTTTGTAAAGATTCGTTGGCAGGATCTTCTAGTTCTGGAGAGCCTTTACGATACAAAATATCTGTTTGGGAAAATCCATTCATAACTTCAATATCAGAAAAAAAACTTCTTAAAATATTCAGATCAGTAATTTTCAGTCTTAATTGAAGTTTAGAACTTAAATATCGGTGCACCCTCTTTCCCCCACCTTTTCGTACTGTTGGTTGGAATGTGCTTAAAGAAAAACGTTTTTGACTTGAAAATAAACCGGTCGCCCCGCCATATGCCCCTACCATAGCAAATAATGGAATATAAATATCTGCGTAGCCAATAATCACATTAAATTCTGCATTTTGGAGCACATATATTAGATACAGCAAATTGGTAAGTTGCTTGGCAGAAAAAAATACATCTTCTCCGGTCTTACAATTAAAATTAACAACAATATAGATTCCATTAACCTTGGGTTCTTGATTTAAAATCTCAGAAATGAATTTTTTTATTTCTGGTAAAGAATCAAGCGCTTCTATAGAAACTGCCAGGGTCGCAAATAACTGTTGGTTTTCATATCTTTTCTGCTGCCAGATTTCCCCAGATATGGCTATAAAGTTTGCTGCCTTTCCAGCTGAGGTAGAATCAAAACTAGATTTTACAAAAATATTAGGAGCCAGCAGCGTAGTAAATCCTTTATCCAGTTCATAATCAATAACTTCATTAATGCAAGCTTCAATATTTCGTTCTCGAGAGAATTCTTTTTCATCGTGCTTGCAAAAATAAGGATAATTTATCAGGTTTTTAAGTCTCCAATCTGGCTCAATGGGACACGTACTAACATAAACTTGTGGATCAAATAAAAAAATCTTATTAGTAGATAAAAAATGTCCTTTAACTTCATCCAGTACTTCATCTTTGATATCTCGGGGACTAAAAATAACTCCATCAATAAAATTCTTTTGCATAGCGGTAAGCGTCTTCTTTGCCGTAGCATCCCCATATCCATGTTGAGCAAATATTTTCATAAGGATTTTAGCTCCTCTTTCAATTTTGTTATATTCCCTGAACGTAAATTTGAATCTTTTTTCAACAATCGAGCAAGAAAACAAGAAAACTTTTCGCTAATATCAGTTCTTAATGTACATAATAGCGGACATCTGTTAGGTCCCAGCAGTTCATTAATATTTTTAAAATAAGGCTCGCCAAGAGCATATGAGAAAACAGTATATGCAGCGCAGTATAAATCAGTTCGATAAGTAACAATTTGATGGTAATCAACTGCAAATAATTCTGGAGCAGCATAGGCATTAGTTCTTGGAGACATCATCCCTGTTGCAGTCAAAGAAGAAAGATTGGGATCTGTTGTTAATGCAATACTAAAATCGATTAACACAAAAGTTCGTGGTGAAATGTTTTTTATAACATTTCCAGGTTTAATATCACGATGTACCAAGTGAGACAATGAGGTTTCTTCAATTGCATTTAGCAAACAATTTAAAAGATTTTTTAATTCTTCTTCTGAAGGGACATAGCGTTCTTGCATTAAATCCTGTAAAGATTTTCCTGGCAGATACTCCTCTGAATAAATCAAAAATTCTACATCATTAATTTTTTTGACATGAGGCTCTATTTGTCCTAACTTAACAATATAGGGAGAAGTCAGCTTAGTGAGAGAATCTATTTCTCTAAAAGCTCGCAATCTAATAGAATCGTCCTGTTGTAATAAGTTTAAGTGGCATACTTTTATTGCTTCCCAACGTCCATTCACTAGGGCCTTATACACAAATTTAGATCCGCCCCAAGAAATTTTCGACAGATTACTAATAACGGGGAGAAGATTTGGTAATTGAGAAAATACAGTCTCAAACCACATATTTAAAAAATTACTATTTACCATATAAAAATTTTATAATTATATCAATATAATTAATTATACAATTATAGTCTCAGAGAAAAATATTTAATTGTATTATGCAAATTAAATTCCTATTGAAGCGTTTGCGGGGAGTAAATATTCATACCCATCCGCCATATAAAGTGGTCACCAGCGGGCGGACATTGGAAAATTATCCTGCTGGATACAGAAAAGTATCGTCGGAATTAATCTTTTTGGCCCGGGCAATTGTTCTTAACCAAGATTTTGTCCAATTTGTAAGAAACTTCCGTCAAAAACATGGCTTACCACCTGAAGGATTTGAAGCGGGCCCCTGTCATTTCATACTTAGAGATAAAAAACACAAAAAACTCGCTAAATTAGCCCAACAAGTACAATGGGATTTAATTGCCAGTAAAGTACATGGAGATTATTCTGTCCATCCGCTTCTAAAACCCCATTTTTTCTCTATTGTATGGTGTAATACCATTGAACACCATATAGAACCGATTTCTATCTACTACGCCACGTCTGAGGACCCTCAGCTAGAAATCCACATTACCCACGATGTCAAATTTTCAGAACTAATTGGATTTCTCCGCGCCAAGAAAGCAAATATTGAAGACAATTTAAAAGAATTATCCTCAAAATATTTCACAAGAACCAACCTGGAAAATATTCGTTTACTTAGTTTACAAACTAAACGGATGACAGAAACAGATTTATTTGAAAGAGCTCAAAAAGACAAAGTATTAAGGAAATTAATCCCAAATTTAACCACTGATGCCTTCCACAAAAGATGTGGCCGGGCTAGAAAACTCGTTAAAAATCTCTTCATAACCAAAAGGACATAGTTTGCCTCTTTTCATGTCCTCGTAAGGCACCTCTATTATCGCTATACTGTGTTATATTCCGATAACGGAGGTAAATATGAAAATCAAAAATATCCCTGTCGAAAGGCTTAAGGCTTATTCTCGCAATACACGCATACACTCACCCAAACAAATAGAACTATTGGCACGAAGCATTAAAGCCTTTGGTTTCAACAATCCCGTGTTAATTGATAAAAACAATGTTATTTTGGCAGGACATGGCCGCGTTTTAGCAGCTCAAAAATTAAACTTACAATCTGTTCCCACGGTAAAAATTGAACATCTCACCCCGCTTGAACTAAAAGCGTTTCGGATAGCGGACAACCGAATTGCTGAGCAAAGCAGCTGGGATAAAGCGTCCCTAAAACTGGAATTTCAAGAGCTAGTCTCATGCCAGGATGAAATGGATATCAATTTAACGGGTTTTTCCACCCCGGATATTGATTTTCTCTTCCTGTCCGAAATAAATACTTCAAAAGAAGAAACTTTGGACATTCCCCTTGATATCCCAAAGCGCGTCAAACAGGGCGATTTATGGAGTTTAGGCAGGCACCGCCTTTTTTGCGGAAATGCGCTAGAACCCAGCAGTTACCGGGAACTATTAGGAAACCAAAAGGCCGATATGGTGTTTACCGATGCCCCGTTTAATGTAAAAACGGACGGGCATATCTGCGGAAACGGAAAATATAAGCACAAAGACTTTGCCATGGCTCACGGAGAGATGACTCCGCAAGAATTCACCGATTTCCTCTCGCAAACGTTCAAGAATTTGATTCAATTCTCAAAAGACGGCTCGCTCCATTTTGTATGCATGGATTGGCGACATATTTCCGAAATATCCACTGCTGGCAAGGCCTATACTACTCTTAAAAATATCTGCGTATGGGATAAACAATGTGGCGGAATGGGGTCGCTATATCGCTCCCAACATGAATTCTTTTTTCTATTCAAAAATGGCAATGCCGCCCACATTAATCATATCGATTTGGGGAAATACGGACGGAACAGAACAAATGTATGGAGTTATCCCGGCGTGAGGGTTTCCAATCCCGTAAACCGAAACGACTTAAAATTCCATCCAACCGTTAAACCCGTAGGAATGATCTCCGATGCCATTTTGGACGTTAGTAACATCGGAGATATCGTTCTTGATTGCTTCGCCGGAAGCGGATCCACTTTGCTCGCCTGTGAAAAGACAAATCGCAAGGGTTATATGATGGAAATTGATCCGCACTACTGCGACGTTATTCTATATCGTTTTGAACAATTAACAGGGCAAAAAGCCAAATTTGAGGAGGAGCTCGCATGACATTACGTATCAAATGTAGACCTTATAAAGTAGGGCCAGGCCATCCGCCAAAAGAATTTCAGTTCAAGCCTGGGCAATCGGGTAATCCCAATGGTCGGCCAGCAAACAGCCGAACGATGTATTCTCTTATGAAAGAAGAGTTCGGTCGTATGGTAACTGTGAGCGATGGGAAACAAAAAAGCCAAATTGCAGCCAAACAAGCGCTGGCTCGCAAATGGTTGCATGACGCTTTGCGAGGCGATATCAAAGCTTCAGAAATCGTACTGAAATTTTTAACACGGGAAATGGACTCAGATCATACCTCTTTACCAATTTAAGGAATATGGAGCCCTTAAACTCATTATTCGGACAGAAATTTGTCGTTCCTGTCCGAATTTGTTTTAATAGAATTGTAGTATCAAATTTGTATGACTCGTTTTGGAGCCGTAAAGGCAACGATTTAGACTGATTTACCGTCTAAGTGGTGATCAAACCAAGATGAGGTCATGGTTTTGCTGTGCCTAACCGGGCACGGCGGCGATGACCCATTTCTGAGCGTTTGATCACCCTCAAAGTGCGGTCGTCGCTTTTTTATGCCCTCTTTTTGATAAAAACGACCAACCTTTGTCGCTTAATAGAGTTATACTGTTGAAAAGGAGGATTTTTATGAATAACTCCCAGCAAGAGCAACTTACCGGCCTGTACAATCTGATTAAAGATCCCAATTTGGCGATTTTAGAAAGCAAGTTGCAGGAATTTAATATATTTTCAATTCTGAATTTAACTCGCCAAGAAATACGCCATTCTACAATGCTGGCTTGGTTATTTAATCCCCAAGCAAACCACCATTTAGGGACAGCTCCTTTAAAAGGATTACTGTTACAATTACCAGAAAACTATCAGCATAATGCTCTGTTACATATTTCCAACCTAAATCCTGCCGAAGTTGAAGTATCAACGGAAAGCGACACCGAAACAGGACGTATTGATATATTAATCAAAGGAAAAGAATTTATTATTGGTATTGAAAATAAAATCGATACAACCGATGCCCCTGGTCAACTGGCTAAATATGCCCAATACATCAACCAACAGTTTGCACACATACCATCTAAGTATTTATTATATTTAACACCTAATGGTTTACAGCCAAAAGAATCAGAAAATGAAATTATACAGTTGTCATATACGGATATCACACATTTAGTTGAACATTTACTAATTACAATTCCTAATATGTCCACTCAAGTACAGACCTTACTTTTGCAATATCAACAATTAATTCAAAGAGAGATTACTATGGAAGATAATGAAATTAAAAAATTATGTTCTCAATTATATGAAGCTCATAAAGACGCGATTGAAACAATTCTTGAGTACAAGATAGATATCCAAGCTAAAATTAGTAACCTTTTAAGCCAACGTCTTCAAACCGAAGGAAATGAAATTCACATTTATCGTGATAGCAAATGTTTTTTTGATTTTTCCCCTTCTTCTTGGGAAAAGTATGACTTTACCCAAGTTCCTCAAGGAGTTTGGTTGAAAGATTGTAAAGACTTAATTCTATTTGAATTTTTTAACGACAAGAAAAGTCTTCAAGTTAAATTAGTAGTGGGCCCTACCGGAGAAAGCAAAAAAGCAGAAGAAATCAAACAAGAATTATTAAAAAGAATACCAGACAATTTTAAAAAACGATTATCTGGCAAAAAATGGACTACGATTTACTCTAAACAATTATTACAATATAAAGACTTAGACATTACCGAGGAAACCGAAAATCAATTCAACAATAAATTAGATCAATGGTTAAATGATGAATATCCCAAACTTGTTGAACAAATTAATAAAATAATGCAGCAACTCCAACAAGACTATGAAAGAGAAAACGCTCAATAAATTAACCCGTACGATTTACCTGCTTAATGTTTTGGACGGCGGGCATATTGATATCCCTCGCGAAGCAGAAGAACTGGGCGTAACGGTGAGGACGATTCAACGGGATATTCTTAATTTGGAAGCAGCCGGCATCCCGCTCTATAAAGTTAAACCGGGGACTTATAGCTTCACGGAAGGTTTTTCCTTAAAAAAACTACAATTATCCAAGGAAGAACTATCTGCTCTTGTATTGCTTTCAGCACTGGCAAAACCGTTTGGCTCTCGGTTTGAAAACCTAATCTCTAATTTAAATCAACGGCTTATACGGCCTTTAAAGGAATCTCCATATTATTTCCAAATTACTTCTTCAACCTATGAAGAATCTCCCATCACGCAGGCATTAGAACAGGCCATCAACACCCACACGGCCATATATTTAACATTTGCGGCGAATCCCGCCAAAAAACTGAATTATTATCTGCAACCGCTCAAATTACTACACTCTGGCGGATTTTGGTATGTGTTTGGCTTAAACGACCGAACACAAATCAAAACATTACGTTTGGACCGCATTTTAGAGATCAAAAACACACAAGAGGCTTTTAAACCCTCCAAAACAGCGTTAGAAGCTTTAAAAGTAAGTACCAGCGTATTCTTTAACGAACAAGCAAAAACCCGCGTAATTTTGAAAATTGAGGGACCTATTACCTCTTATTTTGAAAAACGGAACTATTTTCCCAGACAAAAAATTTTAACCAAACATTCAGATGGGAGCCTAACCCTCGAAACCACCATTTCCCAGGATGAAGAAGTTTTGCTGCCGCTCATGCCTTGGCTCCCGAATATTCGCATTGTGGAACCCCTATCCCTAAAACATACGCTGCACGATATGCTAAAGAAATATCTTCAGCAAGATTAGCTTGACTATCCCTCCCACGTAAGCGGTAATATACGTGGGAGGGAATATGAAATATCCAAAAACACTGACAAACGAAGAATTGGTTAAAATCTGGGCCAAGTATATTAAAAAACCGATGCCCAATTTGCGAAAATCCTTGCTGATTAGATATATCACGTGGTATAAACAATCCTACGAAAATAAAATCAATCCGAAGTATTTCTTCAGACGACTCGCCCAAGCACAGAAAAACCTAGAACAAGGTAAAACAGACATCTTACAAGAAAAAACTTTTCCCGAAGGCTCTTGCTTTGTGCGCTCTTATAAAGGCGTTCAGTACAAAGTGGAAATTGTTTCAAACGGCTATTTGTATAGCAGCAAAACATACAAGAGCTTATCCGCCATCGCTCGGGAAATCACAGGCAAACAATGGAATGGGAAGGTCTTTTTTGGAGTAAAAAATGCCAAATAAACTTATCCGTTGCGTCATTTATACACGAAAATCATCCGAAGAAGGCCTAGAACAGGACTTTAACAGTCTGCAAGCCCAACGGGAGGCTTGTGAAGCGTATATTAAAAGCCAAAAATCGGAGAATTGGATTCTGAATCCAACCGCTTATGACGATGGAGGATATTCCGGCGGCACATTGGAACGCCCGGCCCTGCAACAATTACTCTCAGATGTAAAAGCAGGGAAAATTGATATTATCGTCGTCTACAAAATAGACCGTTTAACCCGCAGTTTAATGGATTTCAGCAAAATTATAGAAGTACTTGATGCCCACCAGGCGTCTTTTGTGTCTATTACCCAACACTTTAATACTACAACCAGCATGGGCCGCTTAACACTTAATATGCTGTTATCTTTTGCACAATTTGAACGGGAAGTAACGGCGGAACGCATCCGGGATAAATACGCCGCCAGCAAAAAGAAAGGAATGTGGATGGGAGGCTATCCCCCTTTTGGCTACGAACGCAAGGACAAGAAACTCATTCCCCATCCACAGCAAGCTTCTATACTAAGATCTCTGTTTAAACAATATCATTCATTAAGAAGTGTAGGAAAACTATTGGATTGGGTCCGAGTAAATAATATTCAAACCTCTTTGGGCAAGCCCTTCACCAAGATGAACCTACACCGTATTCTATCTAACCGGGTTTATATCGGCGAAGTTGGGCATAAAGGAATTTGGTATCCGGGCCTGCATCAAGCGTTAGTCAGCACAGAGCTTTTCGCTTCTGTCCAGCAAATTATTGCAGAACACCAGGTAAATCGTGTGCGGCATGACACGCACCCTAGTTTCTTAGCTGGCAAATTATTTGACGATAAGGGTAATCGGATGACTCCCAAAGCAAGTGGTTCGGGTAATAATAAAAGGCGCTATTACACTAGCCAAGCCATGATTAAGCAAGAAAGAGACAAACTCGGTGTTATTACACAAATCCCGGCAGGAGAACTAGAAAATTTCGTTACCCAACGCTTAAAAGAATTGTTAACTTCCCCGGCATTTTTAACCCCGCTGTTATCAAACATCCACATATCTTTACAACAAGACATTAAAAAGCAACTCCCACAGCTAGCACTATCTACTGAAACAAGAAGATTACTCATTGCAAGAGTGGATTTATTTCCCCATACGTTAAAATTAACCGTATCTTCCGCCCAAATCAGAGAATTTTTACTCTCTTTAGCGGAAAACCGCCCGGTTAAGTTTATCCCCGCAGATTCGCTTGAAAGTTTCGAATATCCTTTCCAAATCAGACGGGCGTGCAAAGGAAAAAAGATAATTTTAGGGGAACAATGTCCGATGTCCAGTTCCCCCAAAGAGCCCTTGGTACGAATTATTTGCCAAAGTTATACTTTACGGGAAAAACTATTCTCCGGCCAGGCCTCCTCTATTTTAGAATTGGCAAAGCAAGAAGGTTATACTGACAGCTATATATCCCGATTATTAGAAATATCCTTCTTACCCGCCAGAACTATTTTGGATATCCTATCCGGTGCTTCAAAAGAAGTTTTAAGCGTTAGAGATTTACTCAAGTTAAAAAACGACCGAAGGCTGTCGCGAGAGGATATTAAAATATAAAAGAGAGATAAACAGAAATGTCCAAAATGTTGAGAGTAAGAAGCTCTTTCAAATAATAAAAATTACCTAAATAAGCTCGTTATATTACTTCGCAGGAGTAAATAGGAAATAAAGGCGGTCATTAAAAGGCATAAAGTTTCCCAACCTTACTGGAGAAACCGACCACAGGACTGCAAACAGGGAAATTATATGTACTTTGTAGAAGAAACACATGTATAGCAAAAAACTGCAAAACACTTGGCAAACGCTTAAAAAGCCCTCAAAAGAGGCTATAAAATGTCCGAGTAAAAAGTTAGAAGAGTTTTTACGGAATTTACCCTGGGGGAATGCTATCTTTTTGCCGGCAGTCAGCACTATATGGCATTTTCCCATTTTAGAGCTTGGTTATTACACTATTGTATGCAGAAAGTTTTAAATGTGGAAATTATTGGTCAGCAAATACGTCCCGAGGAAGATTTTAAGTGGCTTCTCTCTTTAGAGAGTGGTATTAGTTTTCCCAGACTTTCGTTTTTGGAAAAAGCAGATAAAGACAAATAAGAAATTATAGGCAAATCTGTCAGCGTTCTCAGAACTAAAAAAGTTACCTAGTGCAAGTTTAAAGGTGCATTTTATGAAACTAATAGTTCTATTTTGTTCTTTTCAGTTCCCTTAAAAGAATGGCAGAAAGGACGATATCATCTCTTTTCCAAAATGGCTAAGGAAACAAAGAAATTAATTTTTGTTTTTATCTGTATGGACCAGTTAAAAGATATGCGACATGAAAATCCATATTATTTATCTTTATCAGATTTGTATAACGAAGATTTACCTCTTATTACGGAAGAATATGGAACATCTCTGGGGCTTATATATCCCAGCTGGCCCATGTGGAAAGAATCATGGTTAGAAGAAAAAACCTCTGACATTACACTTCAGCTACATGGTATTAGTCGGATCAAAAGGAGTTATTTGTTCTTCTCTATTAACAAGCAAGAAAAATTAGAGGATTATGATAGTATAGACTGATCAAAAAAATAAATCCCATTACTTTATGCTTTCCAGAGAGCATCTAATTTGCCCATAGGCCTTCTTGTAATAAAAACTAACAAATTGGGGTAAAACCTATGCTGAAAAAGAGAAAATAACTTAATAAGAATATCTATCACCAAGCTGTTTTCTCTTGGTGCTGAAGATTTACCCAATTTCAAAAACGACCGAAGCCTGTCGCAAAGACGATTCAAACTGTAAAAAAGGAGGAAATATGCATATAAATAAACATTTTATCCCAACCGGTATCCAATCATTAGACGCCGCCATTGGCGGATTAGAAACAGGCAAACTGACCTTTGTAGCATCCAAACCGGGGCAAGGAAAAACAGCTTTCCTGGTAAATATTGTGACGAACACAGCCGTGACTCATCATCTTCCAACACTCATGTTCTCCATAGAAATGTCTCGGAATAACTTGTATGAACGATTAGTAGCCAAAACAAGTCACATAAAAATTAGGCTTTTGAGAAATAGGGATTTTTCCCAAGAAGAATATAAGCAACGGATTCTGCCGACATTAGATAATTTGCAGAAATCTCCGTTATACATTGATGATACAGCCGCTATTCATATTGATAGAATTTGCCAGCAAACCTACCGACTATATAAAGAATTATCCCAAACAGGCACAATAGTCAAAGTCGTAGCTATAGATTATTTCCAGTTAATTAAAGAAGCTCAAACCGAAACAAACCGTATATTGGCAAAACTGAGAAAATTGGCCCACGACCTGCAAATTGCTATTATAGTTACTATACAATGCAAACGTCACGAGGGCAACATTCAACCAGCCTTATCCGACATTAGACTCCCAATAATAGATATACAAAAAGAAGATAAAATTATTTTCTTATATGGAAACGCTAACAATACGATCAAGCTGTCCGTTTGCACGGCAGAGCATAAGTCCAATACACTACAAATTCCATTTGATAAAGACAGTGGATATATTGGCTGAAGATATTCAGAAATTTTTTAACCTATTACAATTTTTTGGAGCCATTCAATTGAATTATAGAGTCCCACTAATAACCCGTTAATTTCTTTATCCGAGAATTCTATCCACTCATTCTTTTTAAATTTTTTTGTAATAAATTTAGGAATGATTTCTATTTGCAGATTAACGTGTTTTTCTCTTGTAATAGGATCTGGTGCATTTTCGTGGGTTATCTTCATGTCAAACTGCGGAGTGGGAATATATAAAACAACATCTTCTTTTACCATATTACCCCCATGATGAGTGATAGCATTACGAATATATTGGATATTTTTCCAAATATCTAAATGGGGTGTTAATTTCCCATCCAATAATTTGTCTATTTTTAGTAATTTGTTATGGAAAGTTTCTCTTGAAAATCTGCTAATATCTTCTTGGGGAACTTCTTTTTGCGTTTGTTGAGAAAGATAGATATAAATACAACATAAAAGATATTCAAAATCTTCGATTCCATTTCTAATGGCAGCATTAACCAATACATCCCGAAAATAAGGTTTTAGAACTGAAAAATCTTCAGGAATCGCAAAAATTCGACTACTTTCATCTATTTCATAAGATTTTACTTGAAATGTATTCTGGGGATTAACAAGTGCCCCAAGAGATAAGGCATTGACTGCTATGCGGTTGCGCATAATAGAAAAACAGCTCATCATTTGTTCTTTATTCATAATGAGCATTATAACAATTACAGCTTAATTTCTCCCAAATTCCACTTCTTTTTTGGCAAACAGAGCATGGAAAAGCCGTTTCCCCGTTATTTTGCCCACGCAGCCCTATTTAGAGCAAATTTTAGTGGAATAACGAAAAACTCCCCGACGGATAATTTTTCCGTCGGGGAGTTTGCTCTAAAAGTTATAAAAAAGATACGGAGAGGGAGAGATTCGAACTCTCGATACGGTTTCCCGTATGCAGTCTTTCCAGGACTGTGCCTTAAACCACTCGGCCACCTCTCCAAAAACGGTGTGTGGTATAAGAAGTATTTAATTATTATATCAAATTAATTTGCCTTTGGCATAATTGCTTTTAAAAAGCTTGGTTTGAAAGCCAAAACGCTCTTTTGCTACAATATTCAAACTGCCTTTATCTCTTATATTAGTGTATCACAGTATATTCATTGAATAGGAGCTTGTATGTTGAAAAAATTAATGGGGTTGGTTTTGTTTGCCAGCCTGTATGCCCCTGCCTTTGCCTATGTGCAGGATGAGGTATACGTACGGGGGATTTTGCCTACGGAAAACATTACTTCTTTGGAAATTAAACCCCGCTTTAAAGCCAAAGATGACAGCGCCAACAAAACAGTGGCTACGGTGGAAATAAAGCCTTCTTTTAAATTAAATAAAAACTGGAAGTTCCAGTCCGAAATTCCTGTTTTGCGTATGTCGGACGGGGATTACACCCAAAAAGGCTTGGGGGATATTATGGTAGCCGGGTATTATACCCAATACTCCCCGGATAAAGTGTTTTCTTATGGGGTTGGGTCCGAACTGGTAATGCCCACCGCTACCCACCGGGATTTGGGTGACGGCAAATGGGTGGTCGAGCCGGAAATATTTTTAGTGTGGAAGTTAAGCCCGCGTTTCTTTGTGGAAACGGAATACCGCCATATTTTTTCTTTTGCGGGCAGCTCCGGCCGGGAAGACATTAACGAAAGCCGCTACCGCATGATCTTGGGTTATGTATCCCCCAACCACTGGTGGTTTGAGTTTGACCCCCGCTACACGGTGGATTATGTAAATAAATCCGAGGCGGAACTGATTGGTGAGTTTGAATTGGGTACCATGATTAATGTGGGCACGTCGGCCTATATCCGCGGCGGGTGGCATTTGGCGGGGAATAAATACTCGCAGGATTGGGAATTAATGCTGGGCTTTAAGATTTTATATTTCTAATCATAGCCCGCTGTTATTAAAAAGCCCCGGTTTAACCGGGGCTTTTTTATAACTACTGCTCACAATAAACCCCGGGCGTAAGCCCGAGGGATGGAGTGTGTATCCCCAAATCTTC
>CALUXF010000020.1 GCA_944324655.1 Candidatus Avelusimicrobium aviculae | reverse complement strand
CGCAGTTCAAACAGGCGGTCACGCAGTTCGGCGGCCAGCTCAAAGTTAAGGGCTTCGGCCGCTTGCAGCATTTGCTGTTCCAAGTCCTCCGCCAACGCTTTGGCGTTTTTGGCGGTAGGAACAGGCAGGCTTTGCGTTAAAATACCAAACGCGCTGGTTTTAGTTTGCTGTTCAAACTCTTTTAATTCCACTTCCGTTTTTTGAATGGTTTTGGGCGTGATATGGTGTTCTTTATTATATGCTTCTTGCAAAGCGCGGCGGCGGTTCATTTCCGTAAGGGCGTATTTAATGGAATCTGTTTTCCGGTCAGCATACAAAATCACTTCCCCACCCGCGTTGCGCGCCGCACGGCCGGAAATTTGAATAAGCGTGGTGGTGTTGCGTAAAAAGCCCTCGTTATCCGCCCCTAAAATAGCCACCAGCCCCACTTGCGGAATATCAATCCCTTCGCGCAGCAGGTTAATCCCCACCAGAACGTCAAAATCCCCGCGGCGGAATTTTTTAAGTATTTCCACCCGTTCCAAGGCCTCTAAATCCGAATGCAAATACTGGGCTTTTACGCCGTGTTCGGCAAAATAAGCGCTTAAATCCTCGGCTGTTTTTTTGGTTAACGCAAGCACCAGGGTCCGTTCTCCTTTGGCGGTGTGCTCCTGTATTTTTTGCGTCAGATGGGTGATTTGCCCTTCCGTAGGGTGAACGGTTACTTGCGGGTCCACCAAGCCGGTGGGGCGGATTACCTGCTCCACAATGTGGTTGCCGCAAACGGTTAATTCGTACGGGCCGGGAGTGGCGGAAACAAAAATACTTTGCGGCAGGAGCGATTCAAACTCATCAAACTTAAGCGGGCGGTTATCTAAAGCCGTGGGTAAACGAAAGCCAAAATCCACCAGCATTTGCTTGCGGGCGCGGTCCCCGTTATACATGCCGCGCACCTGCGGCAAAGCTACGTGGGATTCGTCCACCACCATTAAAAAATCATCAAATTTGCGGAAATAATCCAACAAACACGCCGGGCGTTCCCCGGGTTTTCTGCCGTCCATGTATAAAGAGTAGTTTTCTATACCGGAACAATATCCCGCCGTCAGCAGCATTTCAATGTCATATTCCGTACGCTGTTTTAAGCGGTAAGCTTCCATTTCTTTGCCTTGGGCCAAAAGGGCGGCCCGGCGGGTTTCCAAATCCGCGCGGATTTGGGCAATGGCGTTTACCGTTTCTTCTTCCGTAGCCACAAAATGTTTGGCGGGGTAAATCCAGGCCTCTTCCAACTCGGCCACCACGTCACCGGTAATGGGGTGTATTTCATAAATATGGGAAATCGTTTTTCCATTTATTTCCACACGCACGGCGTTTTGGCTGTATGGGGTCATAATGTCCGTAAACGCTCCGCGCATGCGGAAACGGCCCGAAGTAAACTCCAACTCATCCCGCTGGTATTGGATTTTAATTAAATGCCCGCTTAATTGGGAACGCGTCATTTGCTCCCCTTTCTTTACGTAAATGCGCATTTCCCTAAAGCTGTCCGGCGAACCGATATTGTAAATGCACGACACGGACGCCACCACAATCACGTCCTTGCGCGTCACTAAAGAGGTGGTGGCCTTTAAACGCAGTTTGTCTATATGCTCGTTAACGGCGGAATCTTTTTCTATATACGTATCCGTTTGCGGAATATAAGCTTCCGGCTGGTAATAATCGTAATAAGAAATAAAATATTCCACGGCGTTGTTGGGGAAAAATTGCTTGAACTCCGCATACAGCTGCGCGGCCAACACTTTATTGGGGGATAAAATCAACGTGGGTCGGTTTAAGTTAGCTATTACATTGGCGATGGTGAAGGTTTTGCCGGAACCGGTTACCCCCAGCAGGGTTTGCCGCTCCACTCCTTGCAATACCCCTTGGGTAAGGGCCGCGATGGCTTTGGGTTGATCACCCGCCGGGCTAAATTTAGAAACCAGTTCAAACTTATCCATATATTTATTATACCCCACACAAACAAAAAGGCGGCCGTTGCAACGGGCCGCCTTGGCAAACTGAGCAAAAACTTATGCGGCGGACGAAGAAGCCAAACTGCCCAAAAAGTGTGAATCCAACACACCGGGCAGCAACTGGCCTATGCCGTCAATCATAAACTGCATGGCGATAGCGCACAAAATCATCCCCATAAAACGGATGACAATTTGCGTGCCGTTGGGGCCTATTTTATTAAAAATATAACGGGAAGCCACCAACGCGCACCCCACAAGCACAGAACATAAAAACAACACAAAAATCATCATCACCGCCATGGGGAAAGAGGTCGTCTTTTCCGCATACAAAATAACGGTAGCAATGGAACCGGGCCCTATAAACAGCGGCATGGCTACCGGTACCAAAATATGGCTTAAACGGTTGCGGGCGCGGTCAAAGGTGTTGCCTTGTTGGGAGGCGGTTTCAATCCCGTTGCTTTCAAATTTAGATTTACCCTGCAACATGCGCAGCCCCACCAACAGCAAAATAATGGACCCAGCTAAGCGGAACGCCGGTATGGTAATGCCAAATAAAGAAAGTATTTTGCTGCCGAAGATAAAAAACATGGTAAGCATAATAAAAATAGATAAAGCCATCAATAGCGCCACCATGCGCTGCACTTTTAGCTCGTCGTTTTCCACATGTTCCAAAAACACCGGCACGTTACCGATAGGGTTTAAAATAGCCACGGTAGCAATAAAAGCGTTTACCAGCAAACTCCAATCCATACTTATACAGGCTCCTCCGCGTAATAAAATACCCGCTTGGGGTGTATAAATAGTATATCAAAATATACCCATTATGCGGGGGGAAGGGTTTTGTTCTTTATATATAAAAAACCGCCCGGAATAAGAACCGGACGGTGAATAAATGGTGGGCAGTACAGGATTTGAACCTGTGACCTTCCGCGTGTGAGGCGGACGCGCTACCGCTGCGCCAACTGCCCAAAAAAGATATATTTATTATAACAATTTACAAGCTGTTTGAAAACTAAATTATTTGCCGCGGCAACAAAACCAAGCCTCATAAAATATATATTGAAAAAAGCCGTTTTTTGCTACTATATTATTAATATGACAAGAGGAACCCCTATGGCAGAAAAAAAATCCGGGGACATTTACGCCCCCATTAACAATATTTGTCTGATGATATTGGCCGGCACGGCGTTAACCGCGGTATTAGTATATACTAAAACCATCGTCATGCCGTTTGTTATTGCGTTTTTTATTTATATCGTAGCCAACACGGTTGCCGGCTGGATGAAACATACCTGGAAGGTTCCCTACATATTGGGTCTAATCGCCTGTGCCCTGTGTTTTTTGGGAATGGCCACTTTAGCCATTTTATTTGTTTCCAACTCTATTGAAACTTTCGTAAACGGAGCCGACATCTATACCGAAAAATTAAACGACACGTTAGAATGGGCCCTGCAAACCGCTCAAAAATACGGCATTAATTTAAATTCCCAGTTTCTGTCTGACAATATAGCCAAGCTGCCGGTATTTAATATGGTACGAAGCTTCGGCAGCGGTTTGGTTTCTTTTGTTACCAACACCGTACTTATTTGTTTGTTTGTTATCTTTATTTTTATGGGGAAAGCATCCGCCTCTACAGACAAACCCACCCTGGTCAGCACCATACAAAAACAAATTTCTTACTATTTGATTATTAAAATTTTCGTTTCCATTTTAGCGGCACTGGCTACTTGGATTGTACTTTTGCTGGTAGGGAGCGAACTGGCCGGCATGTTGGCCATCCTTACGTTTATTTTAAACTTTATCCCCAATATTGGCCCGTTTATCTCCACCATTTTGCCCACTCCCGTTCTGTTCTTACAATACGGGTTTGACTGGCACATGGTGCTGGCCTTATGTTTGCTGACGGCGGCCCATTTCATTATAGGCAATATTTTAGAAACCAAATGGCTGGGAAAAGGCATGGACTTAGACCCGCTGGTGGTTATCGCTTGCTTGATTTTCTGGGCGCTGGTATGGGGCATTATGGGCGCGTTGCTGGCCGTGCCGATGACGGCTATCGCCAAAATGATTTTGGAACGCCACGCCACCACCAAACCACTGGCAGACTGCTTGGCCGGCCGTTTGCTGGTGTTTAAATGAAAACCAAAAATCCAGTTTCCCCTTGGGCTTATGTTCCCTCTTTATATTTTTTAGAGGGATTGCCGTATATTATTATTAATACGGTTTCCGCCGTACTGTATGCGGATTTAGGTTATTCCAATACCCAAATCGCTTTTTGGACCGGCTGGCTTTACCTTCCTTGGATTTTAAAAATGTTTTGGAGTCCGCTGGTAGATTCCCGCTCTACCAAACGCCGCTGGCTGCTGGGGGCGCAAATAACGTTGGCGGCTGTTTTTTTATTTTTGGCCGCGCTAAATGCCTGGAACGCTTTCTCCCACGCGCAGGAGGTCAATAATTTAAACTTCCTTTCTTTATCTCTTTTTGGTTTTTTGGCGGGAGCCTTTGTATCCGCCACGCAGGATATCGCCATGGACGGGTACTACCTGCTGACTTTAAACCCGCAGGAACAGTCTTACTTTGTAGGCATACGCACTATTTTTTACCGCTTGGCCATGATTTTTGGCAGCGGTATTTTGGTGGCGGCCGCCGGCGCGTTGGCAAAACCCGGGAAAGAGAGCGTTTGCCTTACCGTCCCTTGGCCTTATAACTGGGCGCTGCTGTTTTTGTTTTTGGCGGTATTATTTGCGCTCGGCGCACTATACCACCAACGCGTTTTGCCCAAACCCGCTTCGGACCGCCCCGCCCAACCCCCCAAAGAAAACGCCTGGAACGCCTCTTTTAAAACCTATTTTACCCAACAAAATATTGTGTATATTTTGCTTTTTATTTTGTTGTACCGCCTGGGGGATGCCCTGCTGGAAAAGACCGTTCCGCTCTTTTTGCTGCGCGGGGCGCAAGAGGGGGCCATGGGGGTGAGCCTGCAAAATTACGGCCTTATTAAAGGCACATTGGGGCTGGGTGCCGTTATCGCCGGCAATTTGGCCGGAGGCTGGCTTCTGGGCAAATACGGGTTTAAAAAATGCATTTGGCCGTTTGCCGTTATTTTAATCTTGCCCAACTTTTTTTATGCGTATATGGCTTGGGCAAAACCGGGCTTAAGCGTAACGGCGGCCCTGATTACCTTGGAACATTTTGGAAACGGGCTTGCTTTAATGGCGTTTAATGTGTTTATTATGTATATATCCATAGGCGAATATAAAACTTCCCACTATGCCATATCCACCGGGATTATGGCGCTGGGGATGATGGTGCCGTCTATGCTTTCGGGCTGGCTGCAAACCCATTTTGGCTATGAAACCTTTTTTTGGGCAGCCAGCCTGCTTAGCTTGGTGACGCTGGCGGTGGTTCCCCTTACCGGGAAAATAAAAACGTTAACGGACACGGAAAAACATTTCCGCTCCCGCGCGATTGGTTTACAAGACGCAGATTAATATGAAAAAAGAAAACACTTCTCTTTATACTATTGCCACGGAAGCCTCCAACCCGCAAACGGCCGGGCTGGACCAAATGACACCGCTTCAAATCGCCCGTAAAATAAACGGACAGGATTTTAACGCCGCCCGCGCCGTGAAACAGGCGGCAAAACCCATTTCCCAAGCTATACGCGCCGCCGCGCAAGCGTTTATGAACGGGCATAAAATTATTTTTATAGGGGCCGGCACCAGCGGGCGTTTAGGCGTATTGGAAGCGGCAGAATGCGTGCCCACGTTTGGCACAAAACCTTCCCAAATCATCGGAATCATAGCCGGCGGAAAAAACGCCATGTTCCGCGCCAAAGAAGGGGCGGAGGACAACCGCACCCAAGGAGCCAAAGATGTGCAAGCCAAAGCCCGCGCGGGGGATTTTGTTATCGGTCTTACCGCCAGCGGGGTAACGCCCTATGTGCTGGGCGCGCTGGAACAAGCGCGCTGGCTGGGAGCTCAAACCGCGTTGCTTACCTGCAACCCCAAGGCGGATTTTTCCTCTGCCGATATCGCCCTTTTCCTGCCCACCGGCCCGGAAGCGCTGGCCGGCTCCACCCGCATGAAAGCCGGCAGCGCCACCAAAATGGCGCTTAACGCCATTACCACCGGGGCCATGGCTTTATGCGGCAAAATGTACGGCAATTTAATGGCGGATGTACGCCCCACCAACAAAAAATTACTGGCGCGCGCCACGCGCCTGATTATGCAAATTGCCCATACGGACGAAAAAACAGCCGCCCGGTATTTAACCCTTTCCGGCAATCAGGTAAAAACGGCCTGTGTGATGATCTGCAAACAGGTGGATAAAGCCGCCGCAGAAAAATTACTTAAAAAATCCCGTGGGTTTTTAGGCAAGGTACTGCATGAAAAATAACATCGCTTTGGGGCTCATGAGCGGCACCAGCGCAGACGGTTTAACCATTTGCGCCGTTACCGTGCGTCCGTTTAGCGTATTGGCCTTTAAAAATTACCCTTACCCGCCGGAGTTACAGAATAAATTATTAAACGCTTTTACGTTTAATGCCCCTCAGTTAAGCGAACTAGATTTTGAACTGGGCCGCTTATACGCGCGCTTGGCGCAGAAATTTTTACGCCAAAGCGGCCTTTGCGCCAAACAAATTTGCGTGGTTGGTTCCCACGGGCAAACCGTTTACCACGGCCCGCAGGACAAAACCCCCAACACCTTGCAAATAGGAGAGCCCTCTTTTTTAGCCTGCGCGCTAAACGCGCCGGTGGTAAGCGACTTCCGCCCCAAAGACATGGCTTTAGGCGGGCAGGGCGCGCCGCTGGTTCCTTTTTTTGACGCTTTTTTATGGGGCAAACGGGCCCCGCGCACGGTGGTAAACATAGGGGGCATTTCCAACGTAACCGCCGTGGGACGCGGTATAAAAACCACCGGGTTTGACGCCGGCCCCGGCAATACGCTGATGGATTTGTTCTGCCAGCAAACCCTGCACCGCCCGTTTGATAAAAACGGCGCGTGCGCCGCCAAAGGCAAAGCGGATGAAAAGCTGGTAAAACAATGGCTTTTACTGCCCTATTTCACCAAACGCCCACCCAAGAGTTTAGACAAAAATGCCTTTGGGCAATCCTTTTTGCAAAAATATGTAAGAGAGGCCTCCGCGCAAGATACGCTGGCTACGCTTAATTTATTTACGGCCGCCGCTATCACGCGGGCGCTGGCGTTTTTGCCCAAACCGGCGCGCGGCAAAATAGCCGTATGCGGCGGGGGCGCTTATAATGCAACCCTGCTGGAAAACTTGCGCCGCTTAAACCCGCGCGCGCAAATATACACAACCCAGCAGGACGGGCTCCACCCGTTAGCCAAAGAAAGCGCCGCGTTTGCGGTCATGGCTTTTGAAGCCTTAAACGGACGCACCAATCATTGCGCCCGCGCCACCGGGGCGCGTAAAAACGCCGTGTTAGGAAAAATCACTTTATGCAAATAAACCGTTTGGTTTTCCCCGGGTTTTGGTTTGACCGGCAAGACATTTCCTTTGCCGAAGAATTGGCGCGCTTAGGCGTGGGCGGTTTTTGTGTGTACGGCGGCTCGCTGGCGCAAATTAAACAATTTACGCAAAGGGTGCGCCGGGCCTCCCCCCTAGAAAAAATACTTATCTGCGCCGATTATGAAGACGGCCTGGGCCGCTGGGTAAAAGACGCGCCGCGCCTGGCCCCCAACTTGGCCCTGGGCGCCGCCGGGGACGAAAACTTGGCTTTTGAAAAAGGCCTCCTAACCGCCCTGCAGGCGCGCCAACTGGATATAGATTGGGTTTTCGCCCCGGTGCTGGACCTGGCGGATACCCCCAACAATCCCATTGTAAACGCGCGGGCCTTTGCGGCGGACACGCAAACAGTCACCCGCCTAGCGCGCGCGTTTATAAGCGGCTTAACCCAAGGCGGGGCGTTAAACTGTTTAAAACATTTCCCGGGGCACGGGCAAACGGAGACGGACTCCCATCTGGCCATGCCCGTACTGCACCGGACATTGGCCCAATTAAACCAGCATGAATTAATCCCTTTTATTGAACTGTTTAAACATACGCACGGGGTAATGACGGGGCATTTGCTGCTTCCCGCATTAGACCCGCAGAACCCGGCTTCTTTCTCCCCCGCCATACAGACGCAGCTGCTTAAAAACCAATTAGGCTGGAAAGGCTGCGTGCTGACGGACGCTTTACTGATGCGCGCCATCGGGGATGAAAAACAAGCCGCCATAAAAGCCCTGCTGGCGGGAAGCCATATCTTGCTGGCGATGAATGACCCGGTTTCTTTGTTGGATTTTCTGCATAAAAACCCGGCAAACCCCGCTATTGTGCAAGAAGCCTGCGCGCAAATAGACGCTCTCTGCCAGCAAGCCAAACGCCTGGCGGCGCGCTCCGGCGGGAGTTTAGAAACGCTTTCCACCTTTAATCAGCGCGCGGCCCAGGCGGCCTGCGTACAAACGGGGAAAATAACATTAAACAAAGAAAATAAAATAAAACTGCTTGCGCTGGGAGATCAGGAACAACGGGGTTTTGCCGTATTTGAAGAAACCCTCAAACAAGAGGGGGTGAACGTGGTATCCCACGGGGCGGACACGCTGGTTCTGCTTTCTTTATCCAATTACAAATCTTTTAAAGGACATATTAATTTGTCTGAACAGGAGCTGGCTTTGGCGCGTAAGGAAATAAAACAACACTCTCAAAGCGTGTTGGTGTGCCTGGGGAGCCCGTTTGCCGCCTTGGATTTACAACAAGAAGTGCAAAGCACCCTGCACGCTTTTTGCCCTTTGGACGCCTTCCAACAAACAGCGGCGGAAATTTTGCTTGGCAAACGTGCCGCTAAAGGGAATCTGCCGGTAGCGCTCTAACTACGCGCCCTGTTTAAAGAAGAAAAAATGACGGGGATTGACTGCCACTAAAACGCAAGCCGTGAGAGCGAAGGCCCGGTTTATAATATATTTGCCACGGCTAAACATAATAAAAACCCCTGCCAAGCAGGGGTTTGGTTATTGGGGGAAAATGATTTGCTCGTCAAATCCTATGTGCCGGGCCCAAGTTTTGTTTTTAAACAACAGTAAACCCGGGTTGGCGTATTTAAATTTAGTCCAAGCGTGAAAAAAAGACAAAGGCAAAGAACGCGCCGTCTGCATGATACTTACATATGTTTTTTGGGCTCCCAACAGATTGGGCAAAGAACTTGGCATATCATATACACAATGGTTGGCCCCGGTATAAATAAAAAACACCGCATGGGGATATTTAGCCCGCCACTCTTTGATGCGTTTTGCCCAATGGAGGTTACGCACTTGTATCCCTTGCGAAGCCACAGCCCCTTTTATTAAATGCTCATTTTGAACATAAAAAGTATCTGTTTTGGGGTTCTCTTCCAACCCAGCCACAATAATTCCGCGCGCGCTAATTTTCCGCATTAACGGAGAATACTCCGCCTCCGCCCCCTTTTTAGAAAACACTTCCACACCGGACACCCCGCTGTCTCTTACGCTTTCCGTAAGAAAAATAATTTTCTTCCCTGGATAGCGCAGCTGATAATTTTGCAACACCTGCAGCACCAGCGTGCGAGACTGCTCCAAGTAATGCTCTTCCCCTAAAAAAACGTATTGGGTATCCGGCCCGATCCGCCGGGCCATATCTGCAGCTTGGCTAAAGGGCAACACTGAAATTTCCGTTTGCAGTTTTTGGTCATTTTTGCGAAGAAAATTGAGCTGCCTTTCCCTTATGATGCGATGAATAATGTTTAATTTATTGCTTGCGCCGGCCCAAGCAACGGCCAATGTCTGATAAACATTAGATATAGAATACGGCGTAACGGGTGCATAATAGCTATCTAAAACTTTACGCATATGGGCTTCTTTTTCCAGCGTTTGGTTTAGAGCTTTTAAGCGCGTTTTGCTCTTTTGCAAAGAAATACTGGCCTTTTTAGCAGATTGGCCCAGCGCTTTATCCACCGCCTGCTGCCACGTCTGCCCGAAAAGCATGGCCGGGAGAAAAATACAAAATAAAAAGAGTATTGTTTTCATTCTCTTTGCTTAAATATATTTCTGTTAAATTTTTATGATGCGGCAAAAGCCTATATTATTATGTTACTTGTTTCCCGCCCACCCCACCAGGGCCGTTAGACCTATACGCACAAAAAAATGGGCCTATACACTAATAGGCCCATGCAAGCTGATAAACAAATTAATAAGTTATTTTATCCGTACGCGCGCTCCACACCTCAAAGGGGGTTTCCGCTCCGTCTAATACAATGTGTATGGTGGGAATGGTGCGTTTATCCGCCGGGAGAGGAATTTCATCATAAATAAACTTGTCGTCAAAGCCGTGTTTGGCGGCGCAGTAGCGGTCCGCCGCGAAATACAAGGCCTTGGGGCGGGCCCAGTAAATAGCTCCCAAACACATGGGGCACGGCTCACAAGAGGAATAAATCACGCAGTCTTTTAACTCAAAAGTTCCCAATTTTTTGCAGGCTTTGCGTATGGCGTCCACCTCGGCATGGCAGGTAGGGTCATTGGCGGAGGTAACTTGGTTAAAACCTTCGGCCACAATCTCCCCGTTGCGCACCACCACCGCGCCAAACGGTCCGCCTTTGCCGGTTTGCATGTTTTGGGCCGCCAACTCTATGGCGCGCGTTAAAAAACGTTTGTGTTCTTGCAGTTCTTGTTCTGTCATAAAAAGTCTTCCTCTTTTTTCTATTATAGCTTAAATGGCAACAGAAACCGTTCCGTTGCGCACGCTTTGTACCGGCCCCTGGGGCGTTTGCACAAAAAATTGCCCCGCCCCTATTACCAAGGTTTTCCCGCAGGACTGGACCTCAAAAGAAAGCGTTTCCCCTTTCGCGCCGCTGTAGCCGGGTTGTTCCCATTCCCCATTTGTACGGCTGCTATGCTTCCCCCAAATGGCTTTTACCGCGCTGTTGCCAAACGTCCACGTATCGGACGGCCAAGCCTCGCCCGCGCGTGCATAAACGGTTTGAGCTACCTCAAACTCTTGGGCTAATTCCAACGCGTTTTGTTGTTCTTTTTTATCATAGCGCGTCACAAAAACCCCGTCTAGGCGGGTACTCCCGCTTTTTAACACGGCATGCGCCAAACTGGGCGCGTTTATACCCGTGCCAAACAACAAATTTTGCCCGTCACAAGTGCGTACCAATACAACGGACTGGTTCCATTCCCTCAGCACCCACACCCGCGTTCGCATAGAATACCAGCCCTGCGCCGCCAGACATACCGCCGCACCCGCCAAACAAAAAGGCATTATTTTTTTGGCAAATGGTTTGCAAGGAAAATGAAACAGCCAAAACAAAACCAAATAGTACGCGGCAATACATCCGCCACCCCAAGCAGCGCCGGGAACTGACGCCAACGGCAAAGAGGCAAAAAATTCCACCAGTTTTTGAAACACCCATAACAGGCCGCCCAACACCCCTTGCAGCAAAAAACCCAAGTGGCACAAATCAAACAGGTAAAACAAAAAGCCAACTCCCATAACCGCCGAAGCCAACGGCACCAACAGCATATTGGAAATCAACCCGGTAACGGATACTTTATAAAAAACATTGGTAAAAACAGGCCACAACGCCAACTGGCTGGAAAGCGTGGCTAAAAAAATCTGCGTAAAAAACCGGGCGGGTTTGGGCCACGCGGGCGGAATTTTCCAAAAGTTCAAACAAAGAATAATAGCCAGCGTAGCCAAAAAAGACATTTGAAAACCGGTTTCAAACAAAGCGCCGGGCGTTGCAAGCAAAATAATAAAACACGCGGTAATAAGCCCCTGAAACACGCCGCTGTTACGGTTTAACAAAAAACCCATACACGCGCACAGCGCCATAAAATAAGCGCGCACCAAAGGCGCGTCCGCCCCGGCGGCTAACGTATATAATCCGGCGGCGGCCAAAGCAATAAGTACGGTTTTTTTACGGCTGAACCCAAATAAAGAACAAAAAGCAAACGCCATTAACGTAACAAAACCCACATTGCCGCCGGACGCCACTAACAAATGAACGGCGCCGCTGTCTTGAAAATCTTCATACAAAGCTTCGGATATATTGCCCCGTTCCCCCAGCATAACCCCGCCGGCTATGGAAGCCAACTGCGGGGAAAAACGGCTGTCCAGCGTGTGCAAAATGCTTTCCCTTACTGTGCGAAGGGCGCGGTATGGCCACGGCGCCGGCTTTACTACCTGTAAGGAAGAAGAGCGTATCTCCGCGAACACTCCTTTTAAAGCCAAATAATCCCCCCAGGCAAAATTGCCCAACAAATCCACATTATAGGGGCGTTTTAATTTGCCTTGCAGGAGGATTTGGTCTTTCCATTGCGGGCAGGTATATTTTACGCGGGCAAACACGCGGCCTTTAGCCGGTGCGCCGTTTATGCGCAATACGCGTACAATGGCGTTATAGTATTCTTTTTTGGAAACGGAAAAATTTTCCACACGCCCTTCTAGCGTTACTTCT
Source organism: Candidatus Avelusimicrobium aviculae (assembly GCA_944324655.1). Lineage (GTDB taxonomy): Bacteria > Elusimicrobiota > Elusimicrobia > Elusimicrobiales > Elusimicrobiaceae > Avelusimicrobium > Avelusimicrobium aviculae. Next base: position 20,365 of record CALUXF010000020.1, on the reverse strand, counting down.
TCTTTAGAAACCCAAAAAGAAGCGTCCCCCGGTTTGGGCGCCGGGTGATAAAATAAAAACAACCCAATGATATATAAAATTAACGCCCACAAAAGCGGGCGTTTATAGGCGGAAGGATGCATTAGAGTTTTGTTCGGCCTTTGAGGGAATAGCCCAGCGTCATTTCGTCAATATAATCAATATCCCCCCCTAGCGGCACGCCGTAGCCGATGCGGGTTATTTTATCCACCAGGCCGCGCAGCAAATCGGCCAAATAAAGGGCGGTAGTTTCGCCTTCGCTGTCCGGGTCGGTGGCGATGATGACCTCTTTAATGGGAGTGGTGGCATGCTGTACGCGGTCTAACAATTCTTTTACTTTTACTTGGTCCGCGCCGCGCCCTTCCATGGGGGATATGGCGCCGTGCAGCACATGGTATAACCCTTTGTATGCGCCGGTTTTTTCTATGGATTCAATATCCTGGGGGTCTTCCACCACGCAAATCACGTCTTGCTGGCGGTCCGGGTCGGCGCAGATTTCGCACACGTCCCCCTCACAATACGCAAAACAGGAAGAGCAAAGTTTTACATCTTCCTTTAACGCCAATAAAGCGGAAATAAATTCTTCCATTTCCCCTTGGGACGCGCGCAAAAAATAAGCGGAAAAACGCTCCGCCTGCCGGGGGCCCACCCCGGGCAGTCTGCGAAACGCGCGGACCAGTCTTTCCAAGCTTTTCATATTAAGCCATTAGCTCCCCGGGGATAATACTAAATAAATCTTTTAATTCTTCCGGCGCTTGCTGTGGGGAAGAGGGTTGGGCATCGGCGGAAAAATCCCCTTTTACAAAAGGCTCCTCTTGGCTAAGGGCCTGCGCCGCGGGCGCCGCGTCGGGTTTGCTTTCCCGCACGGCAGTTTTTGCGGCAGAGGGAGATTCTTTTTTTACCGCGGATTTGGCGGCATTGGAAGCCAGCACAATTTTGATTTTTCTTTTGCAAATTTTAAAAGCCGCCGCTTCCAATTCCGCCAGCTTGCTTTGGGCGGGAATACGGTAAAATTCTTTACCGGGGCCAAAAGAAAGCGTCCAGGTGCCGTCCGCAAATTGAACGGAACAGCTGGTCATCACGTCATACACCAGCGGGCTTTTGGCAAATTGCGTTAATAACGCCTCCCACGCTTGGTTATCCGTCAGCACGGGGGAGGGCTCGGCCGGAGCAGAGGCAGGCGCCGGCTCAGGGGAGGCGGGTTCTTGCGCCAACAAAGAAGACACGGCCTCATCCCCTTTAGAAAAATCTTCCGTCGTTCTTTTTGTTTCCGCCGGGGCCGCCGCGGCCTGCATGGGCGGTTTATAGGAGACTTGCGCCGGTTTGGCGGAGGAGCCCCTTTCCACAGCCGGGCCGGACCCCGTACCGGAGCCGGGCGGGAGGGTTTCCCCTCTCTCCAGCGCTTCCAAACGGCGCACAAAGTTTTCTATATCCAAACAACTGTCCATAACGGTAAACAGGCCCACTTCCGCGCTGACCAGGGTATTATCAGAAAATTTAACCTCTTCAATCAGCTTGTTTACTTTACGGGATAAAGAAGCCAAAAACCCGGGGGAAACCCGCCCCGTAATTTGTTTGGCCCCCTCAAAAGGCTCGTTACCTTGGCCCAGGGCAAAGTAAAACAAATCTCCCAATGCGTTTTTTAAATCTTTTAGAAAAGAATTGGCGTCAAACCCCTCGCTTTTTAAGGTTTCAAACACCTGGTGCAAGGCGGCGTTGTTTTTATCCGCCAGCGCGGTTACGGCTTGGGAAATGAGTTCGTCGGGCGTAAGCCCCAACATTTCCCCCACCAGTTTTTCATCTATACGCTCGCCGGAATAGGCGATGGCCCGGTCCAGCAGTGTCAACGCGTCACGCATGGCGCCGCCGGCGTTTTTGGCAATAATGCGCGCCGCGCCGGGGGTTAAATCAATATTTTCCGCGCCGGATAAATCCAACAAATGGTTGGCAATTTCGTCCACCGTAATCGGGCGGAAACGAAACGTTTGGCAGCGGCTGACAATGGTGGCGGGCACTTTGTGCTTTTCGGTAGTGGCTAAAATAAACACCACATGGGAAGGCGGTTCTTCTATGGTTTTTAAAAGCGCGTTAAAAGAACTGGTGGAAAGCATGTGTACTTCATCTAAAATAAATACTTTAAAACGGTCCCTGGAAGAGGCCAACGCCACCGTATCTATAATCGCCTCACGCACTTTTTCCACTTGGGTGTTGCTGGCGGCGTCCAACTCCAACACATCCAAATCACTGCTTTGGGCAATTTCTAAACACTGGGGGCATTTCCCGCACGGTTCGTCCGTGGGTTTGGTGCGGCCCTCCCCCGTACAGTTTAACGCTTTGGCCAATATGCGCGCCGTAGTGGTTTTGCCGCAGCCGCGCGGACCGTAAAACAAATAGGCGTGCGCTATGCGCCCCAACTTAAGCGCATTTTTTAATGTTTTGGAAATACTTTCCTGCCCTACCATATCTTCAAACGTTTGCGGGCGGTATTTATTGGCTAAACTAACGTATTTATTGCTTTCGTCAAACATTTCCATAACATTAACCTCTTCTTTTTTGCTTCAAACGGCGCTGGGCCCAGCGGAAATCCAAACTAATACGCCCCGGCCCCAACATAGACACCATCAACAGCGGCGTGGCTAACAGCACACACAGCGCCACAAAAATTTTATTCAAATCCCCCGCGAAAAACACCCACGCGCAGGCCGCGCTGCTGACAAACGCCACCGCAGCCGCCCACCGGGTAAACCAACCTAAAATTAAAAACAGCGCACAAAAAATTTCCAACACCACCAACACAAAACCCACCGTTACGGAAAACGGAACCCGAAGCGCGGTAATGTTATAAACAAACTCCCGGTAAAAAAGCAGACAACCTACCGTAACGTATAATAAAGACAGTCCGGTAAGCAGGCGGCCTAAAAACAGGGCTAAAGAAAAACGCTGTTCATCTATTTTACAATGCAGTTCCAATTCAGACATGGCAATCTCCTTAAAATTTAGCTTCTACGGACATGGAAAAATACGTTTTGCGCGTTTCTTCCCGTTTTGGTTCAAATATTTCCACCCCGCCCCGGAAATCCATATCCCAAAAATGCAGGGCCAAGCCGCCGCTTACCGCTACGGCAAAATCTCTTTTCCCGGCGTATTTATAACGCACCCAAGACGCATAAGGCGTAATCCAGCGGGTGGGGTAGCTTATGCGCGCGCCGGTTGTTTCTTTTACAAAACCCTGTATCACCGCTACCATAAACGGGATATCCGCCCAGTTGGCGGTTACGCCGTACGGAGGTTGGCTACTATATTTTATCACTTTCTGGTAGACGGCCCGCAACTGCAAAGGCCCCAGCCAACCGGCAGCCGCCCCTTGGGCAAATGTTTCCACCGTGGCAAATTTCGCAGGCAGCCTGCGCCCAGCGTGATCCGAATAAACATCATAACGCGTTTGTCCAGCGGCAAAATCCAACACCGGTTCTTTAATGATACCATACCGGTAAAAAGGCTTCCAGCTGACCCCCGCCTGGTAAGACACGCTTTGAAACCCCAGTGTAATAGGCACCCAGCGCCCGGTTGCCGTAAAAGCGGTTTTATCGTTTAGCTCATACAATACCGTTAAGCCGTAACGGGAAGTGGAACCGGCTTCGTCTTCTTCTTTGTCGCTTCGGCGGTAATAGCCGTAATCGGGCGTGAGGATAAAACCGTTGTCTAAATCCAGCTTATATTCGCCGCGCAGGGCGGCGTAGCCTTTCTCTCCGTTTACGCCTGAAAAACTGAGCTGCCCGTAGCATAACGCACACGGGCAGACCAGTATTAACAGAACAGCAAACAGACGGTAAAAGCTCATTATTTTTTAGCTTTGGCTTCTTTGGCTTTTAACGCGGCCACTTTTTTGTCTTCTTCCTGCAGGAATTTTACATAATTGGCGGCTTTGCGTTTTTTCCAAGCGCCTTTGTGATAACCGTAACCGATGATAAGCGGGATCAGCGTGGTGCATTCCCCGTAAACCATTTGTTCCAAAGCGGTGGAAACTTTACCCCAAGAGGAAGCTTCTTTAAGCGTGGAACCGGAGAGCGCCCCGTCGCGCACGTCCGCCACGGTGATTTGCACGGCGTATTTATGCATGGGGGAATCGGCGCCTAACACTTCGGCGGCCACCACGGTGTCTTGGGCGAAGTTTTTCGGTACCCCGCCGGAGAACATCATAAGCCCCGTTTCTTTGGCTTTGATTTTAATTTTGGTTAATTCCAGGAAATCTTTGGCGCTGTCAATAGAAACATGGGCGGTGGGGTGTTCGGTCTGATGGGCTACAAAACCAAACCCGGCGGAACAGTCAGAAAACGCGGGAACAAACACCGGCACGCCGTATTTATAAGCGTTGTAAACAATGGAATCTTTGCCTTTGCCTTTTTTCTCCAGCCATTTGCCCATTTCCCAAATAAATTCGCGGGAAGAATAGGGGCGGGGCTCCAGCGTGTTGCAAATTTTGTGGATGGTTTCGTCGCAAACTTTCAGTTCGTCTTCGTCAATATAGGTGTCATAAATGCGGTCAATATGCAAGTCACGCAGCAAGTTGTCGTCGGCGTTATGCGGAGTGCCTATATAATGTTTAAAACCCAACGCTTCAAAGAAGTCTTGGTCCACAATGTTGGCGCCGTTGGAAACAATGGCGTCCACCATGTTGTTTTGAATCATATCCACCACTACTTTTTTAAGACCTGCAGATACCAAAGACCCGGCAATGCACAAAATAACGGAGCATTTTTTGTCGGAAAGCATCATATTGTAGATTTTGCTTGCTCTAGCCACTTCGCGGGAAGCGTAAGCCATACTTTCAAAAGCTTCCACCATGGGAACCACATTGTATTTTTTCAAGTCAATGTGTTTGATGGTTGCTTTCAGAAAGTCTTTTTTTGTTAATTTTGCCATTTTTTTAACACCTCATTACTGGATTTTTGTATTGATTTTTTACGCAAATCACGCGCTATTTTATTTTTACTTAATTATTTAGTAAATTATATTAAATTATACTGGATTTTCATAGGGAAAATCTAACTTTTTTCATGCGTGTTTTTACACCCGCCCCAAAAGGAGTTTTTATGTACGAATTTTTACAGCAAACAGACCCCGCCGTTTACGACGCCGTTGCCAAAGAGCTAAGCCGCCAGCGCAATAAGCTGGAGCTGATCGCCTCGGAAAATTTTACTTCCCAAGCCATCATGCAGGCCCAAGGAAGCGTGCTTACCAACAAATACGCGGAAGGCTACCCCGCCAAACGTTACTACGGCGGCTGTGAAAATGTGGATATTGTGGAAAACCTGGCTATTGAACGCGCCAAAAAATTATTCGGCGCCGAACACGCCAACGTACAGCCGCACTCCGGCGCGCAGGCTAACATGGCCGTCTATTTGGCCCTGCTTCAGCCTGGGGACACCGTGCTGGGGCTGAACCTGTCCCACGGGGGACATTTAACCCATGGGCACCCGCTCAATTTTTCCGGCAAGTTATATCACATTGTGGCCATGAACGTGCGCCCCGATACGGAAGAACTGGATTATGACGAAGCCGCCAAACTGGCCCTGGAGCATAAACCCAAAATGATTTTGGCGGGAGCCTCCAACTATTCCCGCATATTTGATTGGAAACGCCTGCGCGAAATTGCCGATTCCTGCGGGGCGTATTTAGTGTGCGACGTGGCCCACTACGCGGGCCTCATCGCCGCCGGAGAATATCCCAATCCTTTTCCGTATGCGGACGTGGTTACCACCACAACCCATAAAACGCTGCGCGGGCCGCGCGGCGGGCTGATTTTATGCAAAGAAGCGTTGGCCAAGGCCATTAACTCGGCCGTGTTCCCCGGCGTACAGGGCGGGCCGCTGATGCACGTTATCGCCGGCAAAGCCGTTTGCTTCGGCGAAGCGTTAACCCCGCAATTCAAAGCCTACCAGCACCAGGTAAAACGAAACGCCGCCGAACTGGCCAAACAACTTAAAGACCGCGGATATCGTTTGGTGGCGGGCGGAACGGACAGCCATGTCATGTGTTTAGACTTGCGCTCCAAAGGCCTTACCGGCAAAGCGGCCGAAGCCGCCTTGGACAAAGCCGGCATTACCGCCAATAAAAACACCATTCCGTTTGACCCGGAAAAACCCTTTGTCACCAGCGGGCTTCGCTTGGGTACCCCGGCCGTTACCACGCGCGGCATGAAAGAAAAAGACATGGCCCAAATAGCCGCTTTTATTGATGAAGCGCTTTCCCACCCGCAGGATGAGGCGCTGCTGGCAGATATCGCCCAGCGGGTAAAACGCTTTTTAGAGGCTTTCCCGCTGTATCCTAATTTATAATTACACGCCCAACCAATTAAAACGCGCCGCGAAACGGCGCGTTTTTTCAGGCCTAAAGACCCAGCGTTTTGTGGGTCCAATGGCCCTGGAAGAGTGCTTATAAAAAACAGATAATTTATATATGAACTGCTTTCGGTTTTCAGCCCTAATCTGCTCTTGCGCGTGGGCCTTGCCGTGCGCAACACAGCCCAAAAACGCTGTATTCCGAGGCAAAACCAAGCACTGTTCCCTTTGCCCGGGCCACGCAGGGAGCGCAACAAACAGACATTGAAGTGAATATAAATCGTTCCCAACATCTATTTTACACAGTGGATGTAACCGAACCGTAACGAAACATTAATATGAAACGTTTTTTGCCTTTCGCCGTTTGTCTTTTATTGCTGCTCTTAGGAATTTCTTCCCAAGCGCAAAAGAATGCTGCGGCACAAAAACTGGCAAAAAAGTTCTCCCTTAAAACAACAGCGTCCGCCGGGACCAACGCCCAACAAACCGCGCAAAAAGCGGTATCCTCTTTAACACGCCATACAGCCGCCGCGCGCAAAGCGGCTTTGCGCAACCAAGCCCAACGTTCCCTTTTTATTGTGGGAAGCGATACAAACCCCGCCCCCGCAACCGGCTTTGTCATTGAAGAGCGGTTTAACGGAAAATCTTTTTTGTGGGGCGTAACGGCGGCGCACCTAATAGACGCGTATGAAGCCCCTTTTATGATGTTTATGATAGACGGGCAGCCCATGGGCTTTGACGCCGCAACCGTTGTAAAAGGGCACCGGGATGGGGCGGATATTGCGTTACTGCTTCTTCCGCCGCAGGCGGCGGAGTGGGTAAAACCTTTATCCATCTCCCGAAAGACGCCCAAAACGGGGGAGAAAACCTTTTCCATAGGGTATGCGGCTGGCGTATTTAAACAGGTGCAAAACCGCGAGCTTTTAGAAACAAATCCCTTTCGGCTGGTAACTTCTTATGAGATGCGCCATACCCCCAGAAGGGGTTATTGCGGGAGCCCTTTACTTAACGCCCAAAATGAAGTAATAGGCGTACATTGCGGCAGCGATTTGCAAGAACACCATGCCGCTTGGAGAAGCGATTTTAAAAAATTAAAAATGCCGGCGCCGGACGTCAGCCTAGCCGTGCCCGTCCAACACATATCGGACTTGCTGGCCCAATACCGGCTGGGCCAATACCGGGGAATACCCTTGAAAGCCGGAAATATTTTTATAGGAGCTTTGCTGCCGCATCAACATATTATGCAGGTGGCGGTTATTAAAAATAACCGTTTGGAACAAGCCGTCAACGGCGGACCGTTTGTAGACCCAACCCGCTTGGAACGTTTCTTAACAACAGCCGGAGCGGACGGATTATTGGTAACCGTTTATGACCCTGCCGAACAAGAAAAACAAATTATTGAGTATATTGTAAATTTTAAAACGGCCCGTGTTGAAAAACAAACAAGAACTTTGTCCGGAAAACCGCCGTTTTCTTTTCGCGTTAGGAAAATAAAATGATACGTATTTTTACCCCATGTTTTTTGTGCACGGTTTTATTTTTCACTTGCCCGCAGCCTTTATATGCGGGCGGGGGTTGGCCGAAAAAAATCAAAACGGCAACGCAAACCCTTTCCCAAGCGTCTGCAAAAACCCGCACCAAAATTGCCGCAGCGGTAAATACATTAAACAAACGCCTTTCACGCAAAGCCGCCGAGGCCCAGCCTTGGCAGCATTCCGTATTTTATATTAAACCTTCTTGGAAAATTCCCGTAGCGGGAAGCGGATTTGTGTTTCAAACAAATGATCAAACGGAGCAGGAAATTTTTGGCCTTATCTCCGCCCATATTACACCCGTCTCATTAGCCAAAGGAGAAAAATTTGACGTTGTATTCCTCAACGGGAAAAAACCGCTTACCGTGCGCGCGGAACTGTTGCTGCGCGGGACATCGTTTAGGCTGGACGCGGCGCTTATACGCTTTGAACCGACCGCCGAATTTTTAGAATTTGTAAAACCTTTCTCTTTAAACGAAAGAAAAGTCGTCCCCTGGGCTACTCTTTCAGCCGTGGGCTATGCCCGCAAAGAACCTTCCCTCTCCCCAAACCGGAAAGTAAAAATACTAAATCCATCGCTTATTACCACTTCATACACATTAGAACGCCATAAACGGGCCGGATTTTGCGGAAGTCCTCTCCTTAACGCGCAAGGGGAAGTGGTGGGGTTACATTGCGGATCCTTAACTGAAGATTTTCCCCCTCACCGGCCCTCCCTTTTGCCAAAAGGACAAAATTTATGGCCCGTAAACAACTATTCCCAACGCGTTAGTTTTGCCGTTCCTGCCCGATTACTGGGAGATTTGGTGCGCGCTTACCACCAAGGAGGATCTTTCAAACGCCCCATATTATGGGATTCGCTTACCGTGGCGGAAATAGATGTAAACGAACATATAGAAAACATTACTGTCTTTTATTCCAACTCAGACAATCTTCTCCAAAGCGAGCCTCTTTGGCTGGCGGACAAAGAACCTTTTTTAAACGAACTGAATTTGCGTGAAACGTTTGACCATCCCAACATACAAGGGATTATGATAATGGTGCAATCGGCTCCCCGGGCGGATAAAACCTGCCTGCGGCGCACATATGTAACAGACCTAAACAGCGGCATAACAGACGTTAGTGAGGAGACCGTATGCAATTAAAGATTTTTTTTATTTTTTTATTTTGCGCCGCGTTAGGGGCATTGCCGGCCCACGCCCAGCAACGCCTTTCCCTGCAAAAAGCAGCCAACCGGCTGGCTTATTATACCCAACAGCAAACTATGCGCGCCGTGCGGCAAGCGGCCCGCAAAAGCCGCGCGTGGACAAACCGCACTATCCGCCGCAGCGTGTTTTTAATAGACCAAAGCCCTAATTTTCCCATGCGGGGAAGCGGATTCGTGGTGCAAGACCCTATCACAAATACTTTATGGGGCGTAACGGCGCGCCATATGCAGGAATACCTGCCGCCGGATTTCCCCGTAGTGTTTGCCGATGAAAACGGCAAAACGTATTCTTTTTACGCTCATTTGGCTTTTCACGGAAATATACAGGGGGCGGATATTGCCTTAATACGCCTGCCGCCGGAAGCGGCGGCTGTCGCGCGGCCGCTAAAACTGGCCAAACAGCTTCCAAAACCCGGGGAGAATTTATTTTCCATCGGCTATGGAAAAGGCGTTCTTCAAACCATAAACGGGCGTACCGTTTTTACCGCCTACCCCGCTTATATCACAACCGCTTTTAAACTGCCTAAAGGCAAACGCGCGGGTTATTGCGGAAGCCCCGTATTTAACGCGCAAGGAGAAGTGGCCGGCGTACACTGCGGGAGCTCCTTTCCGCTGCAAGACGCACAACAACCTCAATGGCATAGAGATCTGCAATCACTCAACAGCCCGGACGCGCGCTGGCCCGCTTTCAGCGTCGCTATACCAGGCTCCTGGGTGGAACAACTGTTAGCCAAAGCGCGGGGGCAAGAAAGTCCCGGCACGGCGTTAAAAATAAACGGGGTGACTATTACCCAGCTTGCCCCTGAGGATGCTATAATAGAAATTTCGTTAATACAAAACGGAAAGCTGACCAAACGATTGCGGCAAAACCCGTTTATAGATTACGCACATTTGGAAAAACTGTTCGCGCTTGCCCCGCAGGATGAACTGCTGGTTATTGTTTCCCGCGGGGACGCCTATGACCCTTACCGCAAAACATGGCGCTACCGTTTTAAACAGAGTGATGGAACCGTCTCCCGGGAGAGTTTACGCTGATATGGAAAAAAAGATCCTTCTATTAACCGCCTTAGCCGCCGCATGCTGTCTTACAGGAGCTTCCGCATTAGAGGCCCAGCCGCCTCACCCCGCTTTAAAACGGTTCTTACTTACTTTACATAAACAGCAACAACAGCCGCTTGCTTTTCTGCGCTCTTTCTTGCGGCGTGCCACGGCCAAAGCGCAAAAAAAAGCCATCGCCCAATTAAAAGAATCTCCCTTGCCGCAACCCCAAAGAACGGTTTTTTTATTAAGAGACGCTACGAATACATATAAAACTCCGTTTTACGCCTCCGGCTTTGTGATAGAGGAAATTTTTGAAGGAAAACGCTGTCTTTGGGGCGTGACCGCCAAACACATTACCGACTTATTTGATTCTGCTTTTGAAGCCGTATTTTATGTAAACGGCAAACCAGTGGTTGTGCCTGTACAAGTGGAATTTGCCGGCGCACAAGCCGGCTTAGACTTAAGTTTGTTAAAAATGACATTGCCCGCAGAAGGAATATCCCCTCTTCCCATTGGGCAAGATCCCCAGCCCGGACAAATGCTTCACTCATATGGTTACAGCCGTGCGCAATTTTATCATGCGCTGGCCCGTAAAACATTAAAAAACACCCCTCAGCGCGTTTATACGTCTTACGCTTTTTTGCCGCACAGCCCCGCTTCGGGTTATTGCGGGGCTCCGTTGGTAAACGCGCAGGGGAAATTGGCCGCCATACACACCGGCAGCACGGGAGACAAGAGCAGCAGTTTCGCGGTGCCAGCCTCTGAGTTACACACCCTGCTTGCCGCTTACCGCGGGCGGAAAGAAGGGGAAAGGCCCCTTCTTTTTAACGGGGAAAAAATAGGCAGTTTAAAAGCAAATCAAGTTATTTTTTCCGTCTACGCGCAAAAAGACGGAAAAATTACTTCCCAAATTCTCACACAAATTAAAACAACAGGCTGGCACCCTTGGAACAACAAAGAGCCCATTTCTCCTAAACAGCTGGAAAAACTGATCTCTTGGCAAGACGCGGATGAAGTCTATGTTGTAACTTATGAAGAACCCGCCGCCTATTTCCAGCCGTTTGAAGACCCCTGCCGCCAAACAATATACCGCTATCATTTGGCTACACGGGAAATAAGCGTGTATTCTTTTACCGGGATATTATCCCCCAACTAGCTTAAGGCTGAGGCAACTGCTGCAATAGTTCTTGAGCCGCTTGATTGCCGTTTTGGGCCGCTTTGCCCAGCCATTTGCGGGCTTCACTCATATTTTGGCGTATGCCCAATCCCTTATAATAACTTTGTCCCACTACATATTGGGCGTCCGCATAACCGGCTTCGGCCGCGCGGCTGAAAAATTGCAACGCTTTTTTAACGGATTTATCCGTCCCCTGCCCTTGCATATACATCACCCCGGTTAAATATTGGGCTTCCACATTGCCCTGTGCGGCGGCGTTGGCAAACCATTTAAAAGCTTCCGTATAGTCAGGCCCGCCGTCCTGTTCGCTTTGCGTGTAGGCTTGTTTCCCCCAATATAACTGCGCCTGCGGATCTCCCGCTTCCGCCGCCGGAGCCAACAGTGCGCGGGCTTTTTCTTCATCTTTGGCTACGCCTTTTCCCTCCGCATACAGTAAACCCAAGCGCGCTTGCCCCTGCGGAATTTTCTGTTCCGCCGCCACGCTGTACCAATGAGCGGCTTCCTCCAAGTCTGGGGATAAAAAACCCTCTTCATACAAACGCCCTAATTCCAAAGCGGCGGCGCCGTTGCCAATACGCGCCTGCAAACTGGCCGTAAAAGCGGCCAGCACAGCGTCATATAATTGGGTGTTTTTGGCAAAAGCTTCTTTAATTTGGTTTTGGCAGTCAGCGTCTCCCTGCAGGGCGGCGTGCATACACCAAAATAAAGAAGATTCTTGGCTGGGCCGTAAACCGGCAAGACCCTCCTGATAAAAACGGGCTAACTCTTTTTGGGCGGGCAAATAGCCTTTTCCGGCAGCCAAACGGAAATAAGACACGGCAGACTGGGCGTCCGCTTCCCCCCCTTGCGTACTTAAATACATTTCCCCTAATTTATAAGCGGCTGCAGCATCCCCCGCCGCGGCTTGCTGGGCGTACGTTTCGCGCAGGGTTGCCGGATCTTGCAATATTTCCGTATTCTCTCCCGTTAAAAACCGCTTGGTATACGTTAACGCCCCGTACCATCCGGCGCAAAAAGCCGCCAATATAAAAAATACCAGTAAAAGTTTTTTCATGGTTATACCCTCTTTTATTTGTTCAACCTGCCGTTATGTTTATTATACCAAGCCCGCACGCCACATGCCTGATAAACTGCACCAACGCCCCATAAAAAAGCCCCGCGGCAAGCGGGGCTTTTTATCAGAAACAAAAACTTAAATATGTTTCTTTTTCACTTTCATGCGGGCAATGGCTTGCTTGATTTCAATTTCCGCCAATTCAAAATCAATATCCGCGTCTTTTCTAGAAAGGCTTTCTTTTACGCGTTTGATTTTTTGGGCTTCTTCCTCAGCGTCAATTTCATCGGCTAAGGCAGCCCCTTCGGCAAAAACGTTTACCGTATCATGCAATACTTCCGCAAACCCGCCCAAAACGGCGAATTCTTCCTTCTTATCGCCTTGTTTATAGCGCAGCGAGCCCATACCCAGCTGCACGATCATCTTCGCGTGACGGGGCAAAACGCCCATTTCCCCTTCAAAGGCGGGCAGGATGACCATGTCCACCTCTAAATTGGAAATGAGCTGTTTTTCCGGCGTAATCAGGTTTAGAATCAGCTTTTTGGCCATACGGGAATTACTCTTTGTCTTTTACTTTTTCATAATTGGCCAGCACGTCCTCTATCCCGCCGCACATATAGAAGCAGGATTCCGGAATGTGGTCATATTCGCCGTCCGCAATGCCTTTAAAGGCTTTGATGGTATCAGCCAGTTTAACGTATTTGCCGGGGTGGCCCGTAAACTGTTCCGCCACCGAGAACGGCTGCGACAAGAACTTTTGTATTCTGCGCGCGCGGGCAACGGTTTTCTTGTCTTCGTCAGACAGTTCATCCATACCCAAAATGGCGATAATATCCTGCAAGTCTTTGTATTTCTGCAAGATTTGGCGCACGCGCTGGGAAACATTATAATGTTCTTCGCCAATAATGCGCGGATCCAAAATACGGGAAGTGGAATCCAGCGGGTCCACCGCCGGGTAAATACCCAAGCTGGCAATTTGGCGGGAAAGCACAGAGGTGGAATCCAAGTGCGTAAACGTAGCCGCCACACCGGGGTCGGTCAAGTCGTCCGCGGGGACGTATACGGCCTGAATAGACGTAATGGCCCCTTTCTTGGTGGAGGTGATGCGTTCCTGCAAGTTGCCGATTTCCGTATTAAGCGTAGGCTGATAACCCACGGCGGAAGGCATACGGCCCAGCAAGGCGGACACTTCCGAGTTGGCAAGCACAAAGCGGAAAATATTGTCCAAGAACAAAAGCACGTCCTGCCCTTTTACGTCGCGGAAATATTCCGCTTGGGTAAGCGCGGTAAGCGCCACTTTGGCGCGCGCGCCTGGCGGTTCGTTCATCTGCCCGTATACCAACACGGTTTTATCCAATACGGTGCTGCCGTCAGACAGTTTGGATTCGGTCATTTCCAGCATCAAATCGTTTCCTTCGCGGCTTCTTTCCCCTACGCCGCCAAAGACGGAGCTGCCGTGGTGTTCACGCGCCACGTTGTTAATCAGCTCCATAATCAATACGGTTTTGCCTACGCCGGCCCCGCCGAACAAGCCTACTTTCCCCCCTTTCATGTACGGGGCGATTAAGTCAATTACCTTAATACCGGTTTCAAAAATTTCCGGCGTGGGGTTTTGGTCTTCCAAAGAAGGCGGATCGCGGTGAATGGGCATATGCATGGGGGCGGCAATTTCACCCTTTTGGTCCTGCGGTTTGCCCAACACGTTCATTAAACGGCCCAGGCAGGCTTCCCCCACCGGCACGCTTAACGGGCCCTCGGTATCTACGGCTTTGGCTCCGCGCTGTAAACCGTCGGTACTTTCCAAAGAAACGCAGCGCACAATGCCGTCACCCATCTGCTGGGCCACTTCAGCCACGATTTTCTTTTCAGGCGTCAGTTCAATTTCAATGGCGTTTTCGATAGCGGGCAGGTGGCCTTGTTCAAACTGAATATCCACCGCCGCACCGATAATTTGAATTACTTTTCCGCTTTTCATATCTTTTCCTATGTAAGTGGTATAAACTAATTGTTGAGGGCCTCCGCCCCGTTTACAATGTCCAAAATCTCGTTGGTAATGCCGGCCTGGCGCACTTTATTTAATTTAACGCCCAGCGCGGAAACCAATTCCCCGGCGTTTTTGCTGGCGGCGTCCATGGCGTTCATGGTGGCGGCCAAGTTAGCCGCTTGGGCTTCCAGCAACACCCGGTACACGTTGGCTTTTACCAAACGGGGGACCAAAATCTGAAAGATTTCTTTTATACCCGGCTCAAAAGCAAAATCGCTTTCTTCTTTCTCATTGGGGATGAGCTCAAAATCAAAAGGAAGCAGCTTCTGCGCCACCAAATTTTGGCTGGCCATGGATTTGAAATCATTGTAAATCAGCGTGATGGAGCCCAAATGACTTTGGAAAAATTCCTTCATCACCGCTTCGCCCAACAGTTCCGCATGGGCGTAAGTGACTTTAGGGAATATCCCCACGCTCTCATATACAATTTCCAGCCCCGGCATTTTTAAACGGGCCAAAAAATCACGCCCTTTTTTGCCGATGGCAAACACTTTGATTTCTTTGCCCTGGTTCTCTTTTAAAAACTGCAGCACGCGGCGCAAAATCACCGCGTTAAAAGAACCGGCCAAGCCTTTGTCCCCCGTAATGCAAATAAGGCCTACTTTGTCCGGGTTGCCCGTTTTGTTCACAAAGAAACGAGACGGCCAGCTTTCGGCTTCTTCCCCGTCGGCAGGCATGGATAAAATATCCATCTTCAGGTCGTCCACCATTTGCAACATCTTTTGGGCAAAAGGCCGCGCGTTTTGCATGGCTTCCTGCGCTTTGCGTATGCG
This sequence comes from Candidatus Avelusimicrobium aviculae, assembly GCA_944324655.1. GTDB lineage: Bacteria > Elusimicrobiota > Elusimicrobia > Elusimicrobiales > Elusimicrobiaceae > Avelusimicrobium > Avelusimicrobium aviculae. The sequence continues at coordinate 5,178 of CALUXF010000020.1, read as the reverse complement.
GGCGCTGGAAATCATCTTCATGGTTTGCATGATTTGCTGCGTGGATTTAATGGCCTTGATGTTTTGCCGTATGTCTCTAAGCGATTCCATGTCCTGTCCTGTTTATTTCCGGCCGTAATGTGCGTCCAGCACTTTTACGTAATCGGCAATGCCGGCTTCCAAGGTATAATCGGGCGTATAACCCAATTTTTCTTTGGCGGCCGTCATGTCCGCTTGCGTTTTTAACTGGAAGAACGGATACGGATTATCAATGTATTCCGGTTCCAAATTAAGGCCCATTTCTTTGTTTAAGCAGGCGATAATGGCGTTATAGTCGCGCGGAATACCGGTGGCGGCGTTATAAACGCCCGTTTCTTTGCCGTTATTGAGCGCGCACAAATTAATCTTTACAATGTCTTTTACGTATACAAAATCGCGCTGTTGTTCCCCAAATTTAAACACGCGGGGGCGTTTTCCCTCACGCATTTGATTATACAGCTGGAACACCATGCTGGCCATTTTGCCTTTGAAATATTCCCCGGGGCCGTATACGTTAAAATAACGCAGGCCGATGATGGTCATATCATTATTGTCTTCGGCAAATTGGCGGGCCACATTGTCCATAATCACTTTAGAAAAACCGTATACGTTTTCCGGGTGGGTGGGCTGCGTTTCCACATTGGGAACGGGACCGTTGCCGTATGTGGCGGCGGAAGAAGCGTAAATCACTTTTTTCACTTCGTTCTCGGCCGCAAAAGCCAATACGTTTTTAAAGGCTTCCACGTTTTGTTCCATCATGGCTTTTTGGTCCATTACCGTGGTATCGGTGATGGCGGCTTCGTGGAAAATGGCGTCAAAATACATATCCCGCGGCATAAATTTAAAACAATCCGCGGCGATAACGTCCCCTTTAAAACCAATCAGGTTCTTAAAGTGACCGTTCTTGGAAAAATCATCCATTACGGTTACTTCATGGCCTTGGGCTTCCAGGGTTTTGGCGATATTGCTGCCGATAAAACCCGCCCCGCCGGTTACCAAATATTTTTTCTTCGTATCCATGGGATATTATTTGCTCCCTTTAAAAATAGTTTTGAACGTATCCAACGCTTTGCGGATTTTTTCGTCCAGTTCTTTGGAAAGTTCGTTCGCGCTGTTTAATTCGTCCAGCAAGGCGGTTTGTTCCGCGCGCACATACGCCAAGAGTTGCTTTTCGTATTCGTGCACGTCGCTTACTTCCACCGCATCCAAATAGCCGTTTACGCCGGCAAACAGCACCAATACTTCCTCCCCTACGCGAAGCGGCGCATATTGGTTTTGTTTTAACAGTTCGCTCATGCGTCTGCCGCGGGCAATTTGGCGCTGGGATTCTTTATCCAGTTCAGAACCGAACTGGGCAAAACCCGCCAATTCCTGATACTGCGACATATCAATACGCAGCGTACCGGCCACTTTGCGCATGCTTTTGCGCTGAGCCGAACCGCCCACGCGGGATACGGAAAGCCCTACGTTAATAGCCGGTTTTACACCGCTTAAGAAAAGGCTGCTTTCCAAGTAAATCTGCCCGTCGGTGATGGAAATAACGTTGGTGGGAATATAGGCCGAAACGTCGTTCGCCTGCGTTTCAATAATGGGCAAAGCGGTAATGGAGCCGCCGCCGTTGGCGTCAGACAGTTTGCACGCGCGTTCCAACAAGCGGGAGTGCAAGTAAAAAACGTCGCCGGGGTAAGCTTCGCGCCCTGGCGGACGGCGAAGCAGCAAAGACATTTGGCGATAGGCCTGCGCGTGTTTAGACAAATCGTCGTACACAATCAGCACGTCTTTGCCCTGCCACATAAAGTATTCCGCAATCGCGCAGCCGGCATACGGCGCAATATACAGCAAGGAAGCCGGGTCAGACGCGGTGGCGGACACTACAATGGTGTAATCCATCGCGCCGAAATCCGTCAGCGTTTTGACCACTTGCGCCACCGTGCTCTGTTTTTGGCCTACGGCTACATAAATACAAATGCAGCGGTCCTTGGCGGGAATGTTCTTTTGGTTGATAATGGCGTCTACCGCAATGGCGGTTTTACCGGTTTGACGGTCGCCAATGATTAATTCACGCTGGCCTTTGCCTATCGGCACCAGGGCGTCAATGGCTTTTAAACCCGTCTGCAGCGGCTGTTTCACCGGCTGGCGGGCGGTAATGCCGGGGGCTACAATGTCCAGCGGCATCATCTTTTCGCTTTTAATAGCGCCCTTGCCATCCAGCGGGTTGCCCAGCGGGTCCACCACGCGGCCAATCATCTGCGCGCTGACAGGCACGCTGATTACTTCGCCGGTACGTTTTACGCTGTCGCCTTCGTGAACCAAATGGTCCGGCCCCATCAGCACGCAGCCTACGTTGTCATACTCCAAGTTAAGCGCCATGCCTTTTACGCCGTGGCCAAAGTCCACCAATTCGGAAGCTTTCACATTATTTAAACCGTGTACGCGGGCGATACCGTCACCCACTTGGATAACGGTGCCGACCTCGCTCAAGTCCGCTGACGATTCAAATTTGCTTATCTTTTCTTTGATAATATTGGTTATTTCTTCTGGTCTTATTGCCATAAATTACACCGTCTATTTGGTTAACTGTTCCTGCAGTTTTTCAAACTGGCGTTTGATACTGCCGTCTATCAGTTCCCCCTTACATAAAATCTTTACCCCGCCAATTAAAGACGGATCCGTATGATACGCCGCTTTCACTTTGCCCCCGTAGCGGGAAGAAAGGGCGGCCTCTGTGCGGGATTTTAACGCGTCCGTCAGTTCACTGGCGCTGAACACTTCCGCCCGGGTAATGCCCAAGCGCGCGTCCAGCAAAGCGTTTACGTGGCGCACAATTTCCGGCAGCAGCGCGTAGCGCTTGCAAGCCACCAGCGTTTCCAAAAACGCCCGGGCGGCAGGCGCGCCGGCCAACGCTTCTTTTAACAGGCCGGTTTTCTGGGCGGCGGAAATTTTGGGGTCTTGCATAAATGCGTCCGCCGTTTGAAGCGCTTGCGCCGCGGCGGCTAATTCCTCGGCTCGGGCTTGCGCCTGTTGGGAGGACTCAGCCAACCCGTCATATGCTTGTGCGTAACGCTGGGCCAGTATTCTGTCTGAACTGTTCATAAATTACTTGCCTTGTACATCAGCCAATACTTTTTCCACCACTTTTTGGGCGGAGTCTTGGTTGATTTGCTGCTGCACCACCTGCGCGGCGGCCAGCATGGCGGTGCTGACGATTTGGTTTTTCACGTCAGCAAGGGCTTTGTCCTTTTCCGCCTGGATTTGCACTTTGGCCTGGGCGATTAAATTTTCCGCCTGAGCTTTAGCCTCTTCCAACAACTGGTTTTTTTGCGTTTCACCCATGGAAACCGCTTGTTGTATTTTTTTGGAAGCTTCCTCGGATATTTGCGCCAGTTTGGCGTCCAGCTCTTGCTTTATCTCTTCGGCCTGGGCACGGGCTTGCTGCGCTTGCTTTTTGTCATCGGCTATCTGCTGTTCGCGCTGTTCCAAACCGCCGATGATGCGGTTCCACGCAAATTTTTTAAGCAAATAGACCAGTAACAAAAAGTTACAGATAGTCAGTACCAGCACGCCGTAGTCCGGCTTTAACAAATCTTCCATAAATAGAGCGTCCTAACGGATTATTTGAGCACCAGCGTCAACAAGCAGATAACCAAACCCAACATGGCGGCGCCTTCTAACAACGCGGCGATAACAATCATCGTGGAGCGTAAGTCAGAGCTGGCTTCCGGCTGGCGGGCAATACCTTCCAAAGCGGCATTACCGATTTTACCCAAGCCCAAACCGGCTCCGATAACCACTAAACCGGCGCCAAGACCGGCGGCAATGTATTTAAGTGCTACGAGTTCCATATAATTACTCTCCTTTTGGGGCATTGCCCCATTGATAGATTTTTTAAATTAATGCGTATGAATGACCGATCCGGCAAAAATGGTGGTAAGCAGCGTAAACACATACGCCTGCAAAAACGCCACCAAAATTTCCAAACAGGTCATAAAAAGTTCCAGCCCCATGGCCGGCAGCAACGCCCCGGCCCCGGCGGCAATATGCATTTGCCCCACTACAAAAACAATAAGCAGCAAGCAAATAAGCACCATGTGCCCGGAAAGCATATTGGCAAACAAACGGATGGCCAACACGCATACTTTAATAATTAAGCTGACTACTTCCAAAGGGAAAATAAGCGGCACCAGCCAGCCCGGCGTGCCGGACGGAATAAAGCCTTTCAAAAACCCTACAAAACCATGGAATTTCAGCCCGCAATACAAAATAAGCCCGCCGGAACACAACGCCAAGGCCGCAGTAACGGAAATATTGGAAGTGGCGGTTTTCATGTTGGGAACAAGCCCCGCCAAAGCGCAAAAAAGCACAAATAAAAACAAAGTGCAAAAATAGGGCAGAAAGCGTTTGCCCTCTTGCCCCATGTTCGGAAGCACTAAACCGTCGCGAATAAAAACCACGTATTCTTCCATCAGCGTGGTTAACAAGCGCCCGCGGCGGCTTTGGCGTCTTAAAGAAATCCAATACAATCCTAAAAACAGCACAACGCTTACTGCAAACAAGGTAACGGTGTGCGTGGTAATGGGGAGACGAAAACCAGCCAGGGTGACCCCCCAGTCATGGTCTAAAATATGGTGAGAAATAATTTCAGCTACGTCCATCTTTTTGTTCTGCCTTTTTTAAATGTACATTCCCATGGGTTAGTTTACCGGCACCGCGGATAATTTGATACATGCCCAACGCAAACCCCGCAATGGCTCCCGCCACCAAACACCAGGGAGAAGTTCCCCAATGTTTATCTAGAAAATACCCGGCGCCTGCGCCAAGAATTTCAGACACGGCAAATTCCAGCCCCAGTGTGGTAATTTCTAAATGGTCCTGTTTGCTAAAAGGTCCCAGCGCCATATACTGCCCCAATTTATTTACCGGGCGGTAAGTACCTATTATTATTATAAAACAATTTACGGCAAAAAGCTATTGTTTTAAGGACCTACCCGCCCTTTCTTTTATTGTATTAAATAAAAAGACCCGGGAAAACATTTTTCTACTCTGTTTTACACCGCAAAGGCACCCTACAAAACAGATTGTTGAAAAAACCAAATGAAACTCCCCGGGCTTACGCCCGGGGTTTCTTTCTATACGAACAATTTCATTGTTCGCCCCAAATCT
>CALUXF010000019.1 GCA_944324655.1 Candidatus Avelusimicrobium aviculae | reverse complement strand
GAAAAGAAGATTTGGGGCGAACAATGAAATTGTTCGTATAGAAAGAAACCCCGGGCGTAAGCCCGGGGAGTTTCATGCCAAAAATAAACGCGGCTTTCGGGCCGCGTTTCAAGTAATGTTTCAAATTGTTTTCGGCTGTTTTAGACAGGGGAAGAAAGATCTTCTCACCTGTCCGCCGGGGGTATCTGGCCGGCTTCAAACTGCTTACTTTTCAACGATTCTTTGGATTAGTCGTGGCGGGAGGTGATGTAGTTGGCGCCGCTTACGTTTTCGCCCACTTTCACCAACGCTTTGGCTACAGCTTCCAAGATGTTGTTCATTCTTTTCATTTTCTTGTTTCTCCTATTTTTCCTTTTTAAAAATCGTTCTGCGTCTTTTCAGGCACAGGAGAATTTTCTTACATAAAAATTATATCAAATTTTATATACATTTGTAAAAAGGGGGCATATATAATAATAAAATAAAAACAAAAAAGCAAGTCATTTTTCTGTTGCGGGATTTTAATTTATATATAATATATGTATGAAAACAATAACAACGGATTGTTTAGTTATAGGCGCCGGTGTGGCGGGCTGTGTATATGCGCACCAGGCCGCCAAAAAAGGCCTGCGTACCATTATGCTGTGCTGCGGCCCTTTGTCTGACGCAAACAGTGATTTGGCCCAGGGCGGTATTGTGTACGAACCCAACTTGGTTATGCAGGATTTGCTGGAAGACGTACAAATGGCTACCGCCCATTTATGTAATGATGAAGCCGTCCGCACGCTTTCCACAGCCGGCTGCCAAGCGGTTAAAGAGATTTTTTTAAAAGAAGCCCCCGCCAATTTTGACCGGGACGAAAAAGGCAACCTTTGCTTTACGCGTGAGGGCGCGCACCGCAAGAACCGCATTATTTATTCCAAAGACACCACCGGGCACGCTTTGCTTACGGCCATTCAAAAAGCGGTAACGCAAAACCCGCTTATTACCATTAAAGAATATACTTCCGCCATTGATTTATTAACCTTATCCCACTCTTCCACCAATATTTTGGACCGTTACCACCCGCTTACCGTGTTTGGCGCTTACGTGCTGGATAACCAAAGCGGCGAGGTATACGCCATTGTGGCCAAGAAAACCGTTTTGGCCACCGGCGGGATAGGGCAGGTGTACCGCCATACCACCAATTCCACCCATGCGTATGGGCATGGCGTGGCGATGGCGTACCGTGTGGGGGCGCGCGTGATGAATATGGAATTTGTGCAATTTCACCCCACGGTATTTGCCAAAGGCAAAAACTTTTTAATTTCTGAGGCGCTCCGCGGGGAGGGCGCTGTTCTGCGTAACGTAAACGGGGAAGCGTTCATGCCCCGTTATCATGAACTCAAAGACTTGGCCCCGCGCGACATCGTGGCCCGCGCCATAGAGGAAGAACGGCTAAAAACTTCGCATGATTGCGTGTATTTGGATATTTCGCATGAACCGGCGGAGTTTACCAAAAACCGCTTCCCGGCCATTTACAAAAAATGTTTGGAAGGCGGGGTGGATTTAACTAAAGAACCTATTCCCGTGGTTCCGGCCGCCCACTATTTTTGCGGGGGGGTTTACGCTACGCCCCAAGGCCGCACCAATATTTTAAATTTAAACGCCATTGGGGAAACGGCCTGCACGGGCTACCACGGCGCTAACCGTTTGGCCAGCACCTCTTTATTGGAGGCGGTGGGCATGGGTTACTTGTGCGCGCAGGAAGACGCCAAGGACATCGCTTCTCAAACGTTCTGTTTACCCCAGCCTAAGGAATGGGTCATCCCGCGGGAAACACCGGATATTAACCTGGTAAAGCAAGATTTGGCCACCCTTAAAAGCACCATGTGGAATTACGTGGGGTTGATGCGCAGCCGCACCCATTTAAGCCGTGCGGAAAAAATATTGCGCCACTTGCATAATGAAATTGACTCTTTCTATAAAGGCAATTCATTGTGCCAGGAATTGCTGGACTTGCGTAACGGCGTGCAGACGGCCTTGTTAATTACCTACGCGGCGTTAAAAAACCCGCAGTCTATCGGCTGTCATTATGTAACGGATAAATAGCCGTTGTATTTTGCGTAAGGCCCCCGGTTTTCGGGGGTCTTTTTGTTTCCGTTTTCAAGCGCCGTAAGCAGTTTTGCCGTCTTAAAATTTGCTATGATATAACCATGCCAAGCAAGCAATCTGTTTTAGTGGTATGCACCAACCGCAAAGCGTTTCACGAGTTTTTTATTGAAGAAACTTTTGAAGCCGGGCTGGAGCTTTTAGGGGCGGAGGTAAAGTCTATCCGCCAGAAAGAGCTTAGCCTGGAGGGGGCTTTTGTGCGTGTGGAAAACGGACAAGCGTATGTATACAATATGCACGTTAAGCCGTATAAATTTAACTCGCTTACCGAGCCTGACCCCACCCGCCCGCGCCGCCTGTTGTTAAACAAAAAAGAAATACGCAGACTGGCGTCCAAGGCGGAGGTAAAAGGTTACGCTTTGGTTCCGCTGGAAGTATATTTTAAAAACGGTTGGGCCAAAGTAAAACTGGCCTTGGCTAAAGGGAAACATTTATTTGATAAGCGTGAATCCATCAAGAAGCGGGATTTAAACCGTGAAATGGAACAAAATTTTAAAAATAAAATCCGTTTCTAACCCGTGGCTGTATTTTGGCGCGATGGTTTAGGCTTAATAAAATAAAGTGGCAAGAATTTGAAAAATTTTCTATAATATGTTTTGTGATGGGCGGGTGGCGGAATGGCAGACGCGCACGGCTCAGGACCGTGTGGACGAAAGTCCTTAAGGGTTCAACTCCCTTTCCGCCCATTTTTTCTTTTTGGTTTTAAGCACATGAAAAAGTATGATTATTATCGGCCGTCATCTTTTGTAAGTAAAAGAACTCCCCGGCGGCGCGGTAAGGGCTTAAAACGTTTTTCTATTATCTTATTTTCCCTTTTTATTTTGGCGGCGGTTTGCGTAGGCTTAAGCAAAAGCTATAAAGCGTATGCCTCGTCTGATTTATCTAACTGGCAACCCAAAAAGGTAGAGGTTTGCGGGGCGGAAGGCGCTTTATATAAAGAGCTGCAGTCTTTGGGGAAAAGCAAACTAAATAAACCCTTTACGGCTAAACAGGCGGCGGATTTACAAGAACAGCTGGTAAAAAAATACCCTATGCTGCGTGAGGTAAACGTAAGCCGCGGTTTATTTTCCGACGCGTTAAAGATACATGTTGAGAGGCGTTCCCCGGTGGCAAAATTTGTTTTGCCGGGCGGAACCGTGCGTTACATAGATAACGACAGCACCGTGTATGCCGATAATTCCGCCGTGTTGGAAAACCCGGTTCCGTTTGTGGAGCTGGAAGGCAAAGTGCCGGAGAAATTATCCGGTGAGTTTGTGGAACTGGTACAAAACACGTTGCGGTTGGAAAAAGAACTTTCTTTCGCTTTTTTGCGTTTTAATTTAACAAAAGACGCCGTTTCTATGCATATGCCTGACGGGACCGTAATAGAATTTGGCCCGGCCCGCCAGCTGAAAGAAAAGTCCCGCCGGGCGGCTCAAATTATAGATTGGTGCCGCCGCAATGAGAAAGGACCTCAAAAAATGGATTTCCGTTTTTTTGAAAACGGCCAAGTTTTTTTAACACAGATTGACCAATAAGTTTTATAATGGATTTAGGGGTTGTTTTATGGCTAAAACAAATATCATTGCAGGTTTAGATATAGGCAGCGGCAAAATGACGTGTATCGCCGCCGCGCAGGATTACGAAACCGGAACTTTACAGGTACTGGCGGGGCGCAGCGTTCCCTGCAAGGGCTTGCGCGGGGGGGTGGTGTTGGATATACGTGAAACTTCCGCCGCCGTGCAGCACGTGCTGGGCAGTATAGAGCGTGAATTGAACCAAGATGTTTCCACCCTAGTGGTGGGCGTGCGCGGTTCTCACTTGGAGTCTTTTTCCAACCACGGTACGTACAATATTTCCCGCTTAGACAAGGAAATTACCCAGGCGGATATGGCTCTGGCCATAGAGAACGCCAAAGCCATGCCCATTAAGAATGATAACGAAATCATCAACGTAATCCCCCAAGGTTTTGCCATAGACAAACAAAAAGGTATTTCCAACCCGGAAGGGATGGAAGGTTCTTTATTGGAAGTGGACGTGCATATTACCACGGGTTCTTCCACGCATTTGAACAATTTAGCCAAAGCCATACAGCGCCCCGGTTACCGCATAGATAATATCGTTTACGGTTTGGTTCCGCTGGGGGATGCCGTGCTGACCCAAGAAGAAAAGGAACTGGGCGCCATGGTAATAGATTTGGGCGGGGAAACCATGTCCGTGGGTATTTATATTGACGGCATTTTAAAATTTTCCCGTGATATTCCTTACGGGTGTGATTTAATTACCCGGGATCTTTCCTGCGGGCTTCGCACCAGCCGCCAAAACGCGCAGGACATTAAAGAAAAATACGGCGTTTCTTTCCCCACGTCTTTGGATGAAGACGGCGAAATCCCCGTTCCTTCTTTAGACGGGCGCACCATACACAATATTAAAAAGAGTTTTATTTTGGATATTATCCAGCCCCGCACGGAAGAATTGTTTGAGTACATCCGCCGCTGTGTGGAACAGTCCGGTTATAAGGACTTTCCTATGTTGGGCGTGCTGACGGGCGGGGGCAGCTTGCTGCCCGGCGTAACGGACCACTGCATTAATATTTTAGGAATGAAGGAAGTCCGGTTGGGCGGAGTGCAGCGTGATTTATTAACTTCTGACGAAGAATTTTTTGAGCCTAAATATTCTACTGCCATGGCGCTGGCGCTGTATACGTGCCAGGGAGGCGGGGTGGAAGATTATTCCCGGGAAGGTTTTGATAAAGACGCTTCTTTCTTTGGGAAAATAGGCAAAGCGTTTAAAAACTTCAACTTGTTTGGCGGTTGAAGGAGGCTTTTATGAAGAATTTATTTATGCCGGCCGATTTATTTGAAACCAAAAAAGCCAAAATAAAAGTAATTGGCGTTGGGGGCGGCGGCGGCAACGCAATTAACCACATGGTGGAAAGCGGCTTAAAAGACGTGGATTTTATTGCCGTTAATACGGACGCGCAAGACCTGCGCCGCAACAAGGCCCCTTATTTGGTGCAAGTGGGCGAAAAAATCACCAAAGGCTTAGGCGTTGGGGGAGACCCGGAACGTGGCAAGCTGGCGGCGGAAGAATCCGAAGAAAAATTAAAACTTATTATCGGCCAGTGTGATTTGCTGTTTATCACGGCCGGTATGGGCGGCGGCACGGGTACGGGCGTGGCGCCGTATTTGGCTAAACTGGCCAAAGATTTATATGGCGACGATTTATTGGTAGTGGGCGTGGTTACCCGTCCGTTTAATTTTGAAGGTTACGTGCGTGAAAGGCAGGCAGACGAAGGCATTAAGGAAATGCAAAAGTATGTGGATTCCATGATTATTGTGCCTAATGAAAAACTGTTTGCCAACATAGACCCGGAAACTTCTTCCCGCGACGCGTTTAAAATGGTGGATGAAGTGCTTTTGCAGGCGGTGCAGGGAATATCGGAAGTGATTACCAAACCGGGCGAAGTAAATATAGATTTTAACGATATACGCAAAGTGATGTGCCGCTCCCAAAAATCGCTTATCGGCATAGGGGAAGCCAGCGGGCCCGGCCGCCATTTACAGGCGGTAAAAAAGGCCATTTCTTCCCCGTTGTTGGAAAATGCCGATATCCGCGGCGCAAAAGGTTTTATTGTCCACTTTTTGGCGGAAGAGGACTTGACCTTGCTGGAGCAAGGGGAAGTGATGAATTTAATCCGCCAGTATGCCAGTAACGATTCCATCGTAATGTTTGGCCATTCGTATGATTCCACGCTGAACGGCGTATTTAAAGTAACGGTGATTGCCACCGGTTTCAGCGCGGAAAAAGCCAATTTGTATAATGTCCGCCGTCCATTGCCGGACATGGCGGCAGGCGCTAAACGCAATGCTTTGCAGGAAACTGTTTTGGCGGGGTTTGACGAGCCTAAACCCGCCGCGCCGGAAGACGATATGCTCATCCCGGCGTTTTTAAGAAGAAAAAAGGGCCGGAAATAATAACCCGGAGGGATATTCTATGGCAGTAGGATTACAGAGTTTGCTTAGAACGGTAGTGGATAACCGCGCCAGCGGTTTGCATATTCGCGGAAATTCCAACGCTTTTGTGCGTTTGAACGGTCAGATTAAACCCATTGACGACAGCTTTATTCCTAACGATGAAGCCAAAAAAATGGCCTATGCCTGTATGGGTGACCGCGAACGCAAAATTTTTGAGCAGTATAGTTCCGTAGACTTTTCTTTAGACGCCAAATCCTACGGGCGTTTTCGTTTTAACGTGTTTCGCCAAATGGGCAAAATTTGTATGGCTATACGCCACATCCCTCTTAAAATCCCTACCTTTGAAGAATTCCACCTTCCGGGAGACGTACTTAAAAAAATGGCTGAAAACCGCCGCGGTTTAATTTTGGTGACGGGTATGACCGGTTCCGGTAAAACCTCCACCTTAGCCGCCATGGTGGATTATATCAACCAAACCCGTACCGGCCATATCTTAACAGTGGAAGACCCCGTAGAATTTATTCATACGGAAAACCGCTGCATCATCAGCCAGTTAGAGCTGGGGGTGGATACGCCTTCTTATACCAGCGCTTTGCGCGCGGCCATGCGTCAGGACCCGGATGTCGTGTTAATCGGTGAATTGCGCGACGGAGAGGTAATGAAAGCCGCCATCGGCGCGGCGGAAACCGGGCAGCTGGTATTGGGTACCATGCACACGGTAAACGTTACGCAGACGCTTTCCCGTTTAACGGACGCTTTCCCGGTGGAACAGCACGCCCAAGTGCGTTTGCAGCTGTCTGAATTAATCCGCGGTATTGTTTGCCAGCGTTTGCTGCCTACTATAAAACCCGGTATGCGCCCCGCGCTGGAAATTATGGTTTCCACTCCTCAAATCCGCAAGCTGATTATGGAAAATAAACCCAGCGACATCCAAAAACAAATGCAAAATGGCGCTTTTTACGGGATGCAAACCTTTGACCAAGCTTTGGCTAAACTTTATCAAGAAGGGGCTATTGATATGGAAACGGCCACTTCCGCGGCCACTTCTCCGGACGCTATCATGTTGGCTATCCGCGGCGTAACGGACAGCTTAGCCGTAGCGGGTGAGAATTAATCATGCGCGAGAAAGGTTTATTAATAGCGATAGACGGCACGGCCGGCACGGGGAAATCTTCTGTCGGCCTGGCCGTTGCGGCTAAATTAGGATACGGTTTTTTAAGCACGGGGGAAATGTACCGTGCGCTTGCCTATAAAGTGTTTGAAAAAGGGGTGGATCCTTCCTCCCACGATGAGGTGCTGGCTTTGGCACAAAATTTAAAATTCACGTTTGAACGCCAGCCTTCCAGCGCGTTAAAAATGCTGGTGGACGGGGAATTTTTGGGCTCCAAATTGCACTTAGAAGAAGTGGGCAATGTTGCCAGCAAAGTTTCCACCAATAAAGAGGCGCGCGCGGTGCTGACCCAGCGCCAGCGCGAAGTGGGCCAGGAAGGCGGAGTAGTGATGGAAGGGCGCGATATTGGCACCGTGGTTTTCCCGGATGCCGAGTTAAAATTTTATTTAGACGCTTCCGCCGAAGAACGCGCCAACCGCCGCGTAAAACAACTGCAAGAAGCCGGCAAACCCGTTGAATACGAGGCCATTTTGGCTTCTATTAAAGAGCGGGACTGGCGTGACAGCCACCGCGCCGTGGCCCCGCTGAAACCGGCCGAAGACGCCGTGGTGGTGGACACTTCCCGCTTAAGCATGCAGCAAGTGATAGACTTTGTGACGGAGAAGATTTCCCAGTATGCTTCTTAATTTGGTAAAATTATTAGCAAGGATCTTTTTTAAAACCTGTTATGACTTTAAGGTAGAGGGGTTGGAAAACATCCCCAAAACCGGGGCCCTCATTATAGCGGGCAACCACCTTTCCAACGCGGATCCGCCGGCAATCGGCTCGTTCGCGGGGTTGGTGCGTGATTCCCTCTTCGTTGCCAAAAAAGAGTTATTTGCCGTGCCGGGGCTGGGGTGGTTTTTCCGCCGCAGCGGCTATATCCCGGTGGACCGTACCCGCACAATCGGCGATTTTGGCGCCTTAAAAGAAGTGGTGCGCGCGTTGGAGAAAGGGCAAAGTATTGTAATGTTTCCGGAAGGAACCCGCTCTAAAGACGGCAAACCCCGCAAACCGAAAAGCGGCATAGGCTACTTGGTGTATCATACCCAGGCGCCGGTGCTGCCTGTAAAGGTGGAGGGCACTTTTGGTTGGCCGTGGGTGCGCCGCATACGGGTGAAATTTGGCACGGTAATGCACTTGCGGCAGGACCCTGCCCAAGAACCCAAAGAGCAGTACAAACGTTTTGCAAACGAAATAATGGACGCAATTATATCAATTAATATCTAACGGAGGATTACGCAGTCCGCACCATGCGACGGACTGTAAATAAGGACTTATGACTACAAACGAAGAAATTAAAACCACGGAAGAAACAATTAACGAACAAGAAATGACGATGGACCAGTTAATTGCGCAGCAAGAGTCTTTATCGGAGAAACTGAACAAACGGGAAATTGTAGAAGTAACCGTTGTGCAGGTAACGCAGGATAATATTTTAGTGGATACCGGAACCAAAAAAGAAGGGGCTATCCCCGTGTCTGATTTTGAAGGAAAAACTTTGCCGGCCGCCGGCGATAAGGTTTCCGCAGTACTCGTTAAAAAAGGTTCTGATGAAAGACCCGCTATTTTATCTCACAAAAAAGCGTTGGAATATTTAGGCTGGGATGTATGCAAAAAAGCCTATGAAGCCAAAGAACGCGTAAAAGGCGTTATTTTGCAAACGGTGAAAGGGGGATACATTGTGGAAGTTTTTGGCGTAAGCGGATTTATGCCGCTTTCTTTGTCTGAGCTTCACACCGCCTATAAACATTACCTGCCCGTGGGCGCTAAAATTAAAGCCCAGATTGTAGAGTTTTCTAAAGAAAAACAGAAACTGATTGTTTCCCGCAAACAAGTGTTGGAAGAGGACGAAGCCGTCCGCCGCACCCAGGTATTAAGCGAAATTAAAGAAGGTGATGTTTTGCGCGTAGTGGTGGCTAAAGTGGATAAGGATAAATTATTCCTTCGCTTCCACGGCATTGAAGGCATTGTTACGTTGGAAAACGTTGCCTGGAAAGACGCTGAAACCGCCATTGCCAATTTCCGCCGCGGCCAGCGCTTGAAAGCCAAATTAATCCGCTTGGACAAAGAAACCCCCAAATTGGAATTTGGTTTGAAACAATTATTCCTCAACCCGGCCGACGCTTTGAAACGCCGCTATCCGTACAAGAGCTCTGTGAAAGCCACGGTAACCAAGGTGTCTGAAGAAGGGGTGGAATGCACCATCGGCAAAAACAATACCAAAGGTTTCATCAGCCCGTTTGAAATGGGGCGTGATTTTACCGCCAAAGAAGGCGATACCATCACCACTTTGGTAGTGGGCGTCAACCCGGAAACTTTTACGGTAAACCTTTCCGTCAAGAAATATGACCAGGTTCAAAACCGTAAAGTGGTTGCCCAGTATCTAAAACAGGCTCCGCGCCCTACGCTGGGCCAGCTCTTGCAAGATTCTTTCAAAACGCAGGAAGAAGATACCAAAGACGCCGAATAGTTAGATATGATTGACTAAACCCGCCGGGCGTAAATACCGGCGGGTTTTTATTTTGTACACTGTAAATATGCCAAACGCTAAAAAATTATTGTTGCTTTCTTGCTGCGCTCCCTGTTCCGGGGGGGTACTTTCCCGCGCGGCGGCCTTAGGGTTGGACGTAACCCTCTTATTTTATAATCCCAATATTTATCCGCTTAGCGAATATGAAAAACGCCGGGACGAGCAAAAGCGCGCCTGTGCGCATTTTGGCATTCATTTTGTGGAACTGCCTTACGAACCCCAGGAATGGGAACGTTTGGTCACCGGGTTGGAGAACGAGCCTGAACGCGGCAAACGCTGCAGCGTGTGTTTTTTTATGCGCCTTAAAAAGGCGGCGCAATACGCCAAGGAACATGGTTTTGAGGAAATATCTTCCGTACTGGGGGTATCTCGCTATAAAGATATGGAGCAGGTAAACGCGGCCGCCCGCGCGGCTTGCGCGCAGGAAGGGGTGGTTTATAACGAAACCAACTGGCGCCGCAACGGTTTAGAGGAAGCCCGCCGCGCGGTATGGAAAGAGCTGAATTTTTATTCCCAGCAATACTGTGGCTGCCGGTTTAGTTTGCAGGCCGCTCAAAACCGTGGTAAAAAAGAGAAAGAAGATGTATGTTTCAAAAAATAAAAGCATTATTTCGGGACTTTTTTTCATTTATTGACGCTTCCCGCCAAAGCCCATTAGCTTTTAAGTGGACTTGGGTATCTTTGTTGGGGGTTATTTTGGCTTCTTGGCTGTTATTTTTGTGGCGTGATGTTTGGCCCCTGACCCTTTTGTTTGATAACGTTTTTGTTTATTTTCCCATTTATTTAGTGCATGAGTTTTCCCACCGTATTGCCTGGGGGCTTACCCACAGCCAGACCGTCGGCTTGTGGGCCGGGCCTATGGCCGAAGCGCTGTTGCCCGCGGTGTTGTTGTGGCTGTGCTGGCGCATACCGGGGGGGAGGTGGCCTTCCGTGTTGGTATGGTATTATTGGGCGGGGTGTTGGTATTCCACCGCGCGTTATTGCGCGGACGCGCGCGCGATGAGCTTGCATTTGACGTCTTCCGACATGGTCAGCTCCTCCGGGCCGGGAACGCCGGGGGATTGGTATTATATGTTAAAACCCCTCGGCCTGCTGGAATGGGATAAGGTTTTTGCCAGCCTGTTTTATTTTGCGGCGGCGGTGTGCTTGGTGCTGGCCTTTTATTGTCTGTGGTATTATTGGGAGCATTTGAATGACTTTATGCGCCAGGATTTAAAGCCGGACCCTTGGCGCCAAGCGGCGGTGCCGCCCGCTTCCACCGTGCGTATAACAGCGCAGGATTACGAGCGGGACCCGTTTACCGGCCGTTCCAGCGGCAACCTGTGGGACCGGTTGTCCGGCAAAAAATAAATGTTTTAAAATCTGATTTGAGCATAACTGTGTGGAAGATAAAAAACCTACCTTAAAACGGTAGGTTTTTTATCGGCAATTAGCATAAGAGAGTTGTTATTTTTTAACCGCTTTTTGTAACAGGGCGGCTATTTTTTTACTCTCTTTATCCGTGCGGGTTTTTAGCAGTTTTAGCAGTTTTTTGTAATTCTCGGTTTGGGTATCGGCACCGTATTCCAACAATAGGGCTACCAATTCCGGGTTTTTTTGGTAAGAGGCGGCAAAAAATAATGCGTCCAACCCGTTTTGGGTAGAGAGGTTTGGGTCCGCCCCGCGTTTTAACAGATAGGTTACCAAATCCAGGCGTTGTTTTTCGGTGGGGAATTTTTGCGTTACCGCCATAATAAGCGGGGTGGCACCGGTATCGGTGGGCAGGTTGGGGTTGGCACCGCGGAAAACAAGCAGTTTGGCGGCTTCGGCCCGTCCGTCGCGCACGGCCACAAAAAGCGGCGTCCAGCCGTGCGGGGTTTGCCCGTCAATGGAAAGGCCCTCGTCTAAAAATAAATTGATAATATCTTCATTCCCGCCCGAAGCCGCCGCGTGCAAGGCGGTAAAATCCGCCCCGGCGTATTGGCGTTCCTCGTCTTCAAACAGCAGGGTGTAATCCAGGGGGGCTCCGTCTTCCAAGTCATTTTTAACGGCAATTAAATCCCCGGCGTAAGCGTCCGCAATTAAAGTGGCGGCCAGTTGTTCTTGGCGTTTTTGGCGGTAACTCCACGCCAAGGCGCATACCAACAATATAATAATGCATATAGTTATTTTTTTGTTCATAGTGTAATTTCCCTATTTTCTTGGGCGGATTGGTACATAGCGTCCAGCAATTTTTGCACATATAACCCGTCTTGCAAAGAAGGGGCCGCGGGGCGGTTTTCATGTACAGCGCGCAGAAATTCATACAAACAATCCGCATGGGCGCGTATCCAGCCCATGGGGTGGCGCGCGGGGGGAAAGTCCGTCCCCGCGGGGTATTTCTGTACGGTTTCTATTTTTTTGTAGCCGGGGTGCGGGTCTTGCGCGTCGTAAAAATACAGCCAATTCGGGTCCATAAAATCCAGCTTTAAGGCGCCCTTTTCCCCATGAATTTCTATGTATAAATCCGTATTGGTTCCGGTAGCCAGTTTGTTAGCTTCGGCTGTGCCCACTGCGCCATTGGATAAAGTGATGATAGAGTAGGAGGCGTCGTCCGTATCCACGGGTACGGGGCGTCCGTTTTCGTCCGGCCGGGTGGCGTAGGCGGTTTGGTTTTTTGTGTACACGCGTGCCACGGGGCCTGCCAACCAAGTAAGCATGTCCATTACATGCGCGCCCAAATCATACAACACCCCTCCGCCCGCCGTTTGGCGGCTGTTGCGCCAGCGCATGGGTTTTTGCGCGTCCACGTTGGAAGGCATAATCATATGCGCGCGGAAAGATAAAATACGGCCCAGGCGTTCTTGTGTCATAAATTCTTTAGCCAGTTTGGCGGCTGGAGTAAAACGGTTGTTAAAAACGGTTTGCGTGGTCACGCTGTTTAAGTTAGGGTGCGCCAAGATGCGGGCGGTTTCCTGCGGGCCGCAAGCCACGGGTTTTTCACAATAAATGTGCTTTTTTGCGTCCAAGGCTTTTAAAATGGCCTGCGTATGCAAAGCGTTAGGAGTACAAATATCTATTACGTCTATATCGGGAAGGGATAAAATTTCGTCTAAATCATGCGCGGCATGGGCAAAGCCGTAGCGCTCTTTGGCGGCCAAGGCGTTTTGGTAACGGCTGGCGCACACGGCAGCCAGGCGAACCTGAAAATCAGGCTCATAAAATAAAGGGATGGTTTGATATCCATAGGTGTGGGTTTTACCCATAAACCCAAAACCGATAACAGCCACATTAATTGTTTTCATGCGTCCTCCTATTGGGGTTATTCTAGCAAAAAAGCAAGGGAAAAAAGTAGGTGTTTTAAGAAGAAAGGCGGAAAATTTACACGGGGCTTTGTTTTGGGTGAATTGGATTAGACAATAAGAAGGAAAAACACCCTGCGGCTTAAGCGCTTAGCAACAAAAACAGCAGGCCAAACAATCTAACGGGCCAAGCGGTGTGTTTAACTGCAATGCTGCGGGCATCTTTATTCAAAGAAACCCCCCGGTTGGTATTCCAACCGGGGGGGTTAGACTTCTCTTACTTCAAACTATTTTTCTACCTTTTCCGCCGGGACCATAGCGGCCAGTTGTTTGTACAGGTCGCGTCTCCAGGCGTATTCGGACTCGGCGCGTTTAATTAACTGCTGGGCCAATTCCGGGTTATCGCGCATTAAGCCTTTAAAGCGGTTTTCGCCGCTCATATAATCGGCCAACGGCAAGGTGGGGGCAGTCAGCGGGCTGTCCACATGCAAGGGGTTCTTGCCTTCGTAGCGGGCTTCCGGGTTGAAGCGGTATAGTATCCAGCGGCCGGCTTGTACGGCGCGTTTGGCTTCGCCCATACCTTTGGACATATCAATCCCGTGCGCAATGCAGTGGGAGTAAGCAATTACCAAAGCCGGGCCGTCGTAAGCGTCCGCTTCCGCCAAGGCCTGAATGGTTTGGTTCATGTTGGCACCCATAGCTACCTGCGCTACATAGATGTTGCCGTAGGTCATGGCAATCATACCCAAGTCTTTCTTCGGCATGGTTTTGCCGCCCGCAGCGAACAAGGCTTTGGCGCCTAAAGGCGTAGCTTTGGACATTTGACCACCGGTGTTGGAGTATACTTCCGTATCCAGTACCAAGATTTTGATGTTCTTGCCGCTGGCGAGTACGTGATCCAAACCGCCGTAGCCGATATCATAGGCCCAGCCGTCACCGCCCAAAATCCAGACGGATTTTTTAACCAAATAATCCGCCAAGCTCAAGAGGCGTTTGCATTCTTCGCAGCCTTTTTCGGCGCCTTTTTGCAAGATGGCTTTCAAATCCGCCACGTTTTTGCGCTGGGCTTCAATGCCCGCGTCGGTGGATTGGTCAGCGTTCAAAACGGCGTCAATCAAAGCGGCGTGTTCTTTTAAACCGCCTTCTTTGGCCGCGGTTAAAGCGGCTTTGGCATCGTGGTTGAGCTGGTCAAAAGCCAGGCGCATACCCAAGCCGAACTCCGCATTGTCTTCAAACAAGGAGTTGGACCACGCCGGCCCTTTGCCGTCCGGGCGTTTGCAGTAAGGGGTGGTGGGCAGGTTTCCGCCGTAGATGGAGGAGCAGCCCGTGGCGTTGGCAACGGCCAAGCGGTCCCCAAACAGCTGGGTTAAGAGTTTCACGTAAGGGGTTTCGCCGCAGCCCGCGCACGCGCCGGAGAATTCAAACAACGGCTGGCGGAACTGAGAGCCTTTTACGGATTCTTTTTTGGTTTTTACATCGGCTTGTTTTAAGCCCAAGAAGAAAGCGAAATTGTCAATTTCGTCTTCCCGTACGGAAAGCTGATGCACCATATTGAGGGCTTTCTTTTCCGGGTTTTCTTTGTTTTTAGCCGGGCAGTTAAATACGCAGGCGCCGCAGCCGGTGCAGTCTTCCACCGCTACTTGTACGGTGAATTTGAGCCCGGCGATATCGCCCTTGCCGTCGGCGGATTTAAAGGTTTTGGGGGCGTCTTTCAAATCGGCCGCGTCATAGGCTTTAATGCGGATAGCCGCATGCGGGCACACCAGGGAGCAGAAACCGCACTGTATGCAGGTGTTCGGGTCCCACTGGGGCACCATAATGGCGATGTTGCGTTTTTCATACTGCGTGGTGGCGGTAGGATATACGCCGCCTTCCGGCATGGCGGAAGTGGGCAGCTCGTCCCCGCGGCCGGCAATCATTTCGCCCAAAACGTCTTTTACAAACGCCGGGGCGCTGGCCGGAACAGGAGCTTTGGTATGCAGGGTGGAGGTGACTTGCGCCGGGTATTTTACTTCATGCAATCCGGCTAAGGCCGCGTCTACCGCTACATAGTTTTTCTTTACCACTTCTTCGCCTTTTTTAGAATAGGTTTTCTTAATGGCTTCTTTAATGTCGGCGATGGCTTTTTCGGTGGGGATTACGCCCGCAATGCCGAAGAAGGCCGTCTGCATGATGGTGTTGGTGCGGCTGCCCATGCCGGTTTTGAGCGCAATTTCGGAAGCGTCAATGGTGTACACTTTCAGTTTGCGGTCAATGATGATTTTTTGTACTTCAGCCGTTAAGTGGTTCCAAAGTTCGTCTGCGCTGTACGGAGCGTTGATGAGCACGGTGGCGCCTTCTTTGGCTTTGCCCAGCACGTCGTATTTATCCAAGAAGTCAAACATATGCACGCCGATGAAGTCAGCGGATTGGATTAAATACGGAGCGCGGATGTAGTTTTTGCCAAAGCGGATGTGGGACGTGGTCATGGAACCGGATTTTTTAGAGTCGTACACAAAGTACCCTTGGGCAAAGAAACCGTTGGCGCTGATGATTTTCATGGTGTTTTTGTTGGCGCCTACGGTACCGTCGGAACCTAAACCGTAGAACAAAGCGGCAAAAATGTCGGAAGCGGCTTTGCTTTCCAATTTGGTTTCCGGTAAGGAGTTGTGGGTTAAATCGTCGTTAATACCAACGGTAAAGCCTTTTTTGGGTTCGGCAGCGGCCAAGTTGTCAAAAATGGCTTTTACGTGAGACGGGGTGAAGTCTTTAGAGCCAATACCATAGCGGCCGCCGATGATGAGCGGGGTAGACGGGAATTTGGCTTTGGCTTCGTCCGTCAAGAAAGCGGCGCATACGTCCTGGAACAAAGGTTCGCCCAAGGAGCCGGGTTCTTTGGTGCGGTCCATAACGGCGATTTTCTTAACCGTGTTGGGAATGACGCGCACAAAATCCGCAATGCTGAAGGGGCGGAAAAGTTTAATTTTCAGTACGCCCACTTTTTGGCCTTTCATGGCTTCCACGGCGTTTTGGGCTACGTCCGCGCCGGAACCCATGATAACGATTAAGCGTTCAGCATCGGCGTCGCCTACGTATTGGAAGAGGTCATATTTGCGGCCGGTCATTTTTTCAAACTTGGCCATTTCTTCTTTTACAATGCCGGGTACGGCGTTGTAAAATTTGTTTACGGCTTCACGCGCCTGGAAGTACACGTCCGGGTTGGCGGCGGTGCCGCGCACGGTGGGGTGTTCCGGGTTTAAACCGCGGGATTTGTGTTCGGCTACCAGCTCGTCGTTAATCATTTCGTGCATTTGTTCTTTGGTGAGGGGTTCCACCATGTTCAGCTCATGGCTGGTGCGGAAACCGTCAAAGAAATGCAAGAAAGGCACGCGGGCGCGCAAGGTGGCCGCTTGGGAAATAAGCGCCATGTCCATGGCTTCCTGCGGATTGTCAGAGCAGAGCATGGCCCAGCCGGTTTGGCGTACGGCCATTACGTCGGAATGGTCACCAAAAATAGAAAGAGCGGTGGTAGCTACCGCGCGGGCGGACACGTGAAATACGGTCGGCGTGAGTTCCCCGGCAATTTTGTACATATTGGGAATCATCAACAGTAAACCCTGGGAAGCGGTGAAAGTGGTGGTTAAAGCGCCGGCGGTTAAAGAACCGTGCACCGCGCCGGAAGCGCCGCCTTCGGATTGAAGCTCGCTCACCATGGGAACGTTGCCCCAAATGTTGGTTTCACCTTTGGCGCTTTTCGCGTCGCAGATTTCACCCATCGTGGAAGAAGGGGTAATCGGGTAGATAGCGATTACTTCGTTGGTAGCATGGGCGACGTGGGATACTGCGCCGTTGCCGTCCATAGCAACTAGTTTTGCCATATTAGAGAAGTCTCCTTTTGCGTAAAATAAAACGGTAAAACCCCGCAAAAACGGATGCGGGAAACCGGGCTGAAACCCAGTCTATGTATATTGTATAACTTTACCCTTGTATTTGGCAAACTTTATTTACCGACCGGTAAGAAAGAGTCTCCCCCTGTTTTCCCGGCCCAAAAAATGCTTGACTTTGGAGCCACTCCAAGCAGTACAATAAATAACATAGGCATTTTTATGATAAGGAGGAACTTTATGAATAAAGCAGTAATTTGTTTGGCGGGGTTAGGCTTGTTGGCAGCCGCCTGCACTGATTCCCAAACAAAAGAAGATGCCCCTACCGCTGAGCAAACCAGCCAGCCGGCCGTGGTGTATTTTACCAAAGACATCAGCCCGGAGGGATTGGTTAAAATTTATGACAAAATTTCCCAAAACATACAGGGTAAAGTGGCCATTAAAGTGCACACCGGGGAGCCGCACGGTCCTAACATTATTCCGCCTTATATGGTAAAAGGACTCCAGCAGCATATCCCCAACAGCAACTTGGTGGAAACCAACACCTTGTATGAAGGCGGCCGCCATACCACCGAGGCCCACCGCAAAACCATTGAAATCAACGGCTGGGATTTCTGCCCCGTGGATATTATGGACGAAGACGGCGCTGTAATGCTTCCCATTAAAGGGGGAAAGCATTTTAAAGAAATGTCCGTTGGTAAGAATTTGCTCAATTATGATTCTATGGTAGTGCTCACGCATTTTAAAGGGCATACCATGGGCGGTTTTGGCGGTTCGCTCAAAAACATTTCTATTGGCTGCGCGGACGGTAAAGTAGGAAAGGCCCTGCTGCACGGCAGTCAAGGCAGCGACTTATGGCGCGACAGCAAAGCTAAATTTATGGAGAACATGGTGGAAGGCGGCAAAGCCGTTACGGACCATTTTGGCAAAAACATTGTGTATATTAACGTACTGCGCAATATGTCCGTGGATTGTGATTGTGCCGGTACGTCCGCCGCGGAACCCAAAACGCGCAACATCGGCATTTTGGCGTCTACCGATTTGCTTGCCATAGACAAAGCCTCCGTAGACATGGTATACGCCCTGCCCGATGAGGAAAGCCATGATTTAAAAGAGCGCATAGAGTCCCGCGAGGGATTGCGCCAGCTTTCCTATATGAAAGAATTGGGCATGGGAAATGACGAATACGAATTGGTTACCATAGATTAATTTTCCCGCTTTTGGTTACGGCCCCCTTTTTGGTACACTATACCAAAGAGGGGGCTTTTTATATGACCGCAAAACATTCTTTCCGCCATTGGCTGTATAAGCACCGCCCGGTTTGCGTGGTTTATGAAGTACTGCGCTGGCTGGGGCACAAAATTTTCTTTTTTATTCCGTCCCGTACGCCCGTTTGGTACCGTTTTGACGCGCCTTGCGCGCCGGTTGATAAGGAAACGCTTCCCATTAATACAAACTGGTACCGCATTTCCCGCCCGCTCTACCGCCGGGAACATGTGTATTATAATTTTGACAACGCCCTCCATACTAACCCCCAGGTAAAAGGCCTGGCTCTCATTTTCTTTATGGGGATAGGGGACTATTTATACACCACCCCTATGCTGCAAGCCCTAAAACAAAAATATCCTAATTTACCTTTTTATGCGTATGTGGGGGGCGCGTTTGACCGCAATAACTCCCCGCTGGTAGGCAAGCTGTTGGAAAATAACCCGCATTTTGAAAAAGTGTTTTATTTCCAAGGCCAGCGCCACCCCTTGATATGGAAAAATTATGATTATTCCGCCGCTTTTAAAGATATTCCCGAAGGCTTTTTGACGGTTCCCGTTTATTATGATTACGGCGTACATATTTCCCACCGCGTAAAAAGTTTGTTTGAAACGTTCGGCCTGCCCGCCCCCAAAGGGGTTCCCTCCCCGCTGATGTATTTCCCGCAAACGCCTTCTCCTGCCGTGCAGGCTGCGTTTGATGAGGTATCCTCCCGCGCGCGGGAAAAGAAAGGCATTGTGTTTTTACAGTTGGACTCGCGCGGTTCCTCGTATACTTACCCGCATATGGGGGACCTAGCCCGCGGACTGATAGAAGAAGGATATTTTGTCATGAGCGTTACCAAAGGCGGCCCGCTGGAGAACCTGAGTTATTTTGAAGTAGACATTAAAAAATTGGCTATTAATGAAACCTGGCACCTGCTGGCCTTGTTAAAACAGCGTTTTACGGTGTATGTGATAGCGGTAAACTCTGTCTTTTGGGCGGCTTCCGCCGGGTTAAATCTGCCCAATTTGGGTTTACAGCATTGGGTGGACAAAAAAGTGCATAATTTGTGGTACCCTAATATAGAGGTGGTGACGGATTATTTTTACCCGCGCCTGCCCCAAGAAAAACAAATCATGGCCCCGCCGGAAAGCTACGCGCCGCATAACCGTAAAATTATTGACTACAAGCCGGACTGGGTCATTAAATGGTTTAAAGAAAAGTTTGAAAAAACAGCCCAATAAAAATCAGCCCCGTTTTGAAAAGCGGGGCTTTTTTATGCGGCGGGAAAATGGAATCATCTAACAATTCCCGGAAAGCGGGGAATTGTTGGATTATTTGTATTCGTTGTAAGAAACCATATTTTCCAGCGTTTCCCGCGGGCGCGGGTCCGGCGTTTCCGCAGGGTAGCCTACGGCAATTAAGTGTTCAATTTTTTTGCTTTTGGGCAGGTGGAAGAATTTTTCGGCCTTGTCGCTGTTCAGCCATCCTATCCAGCAGGTGCCTAGGCCTAAGTCATGCGCGCGAAGCACAAAATGCTCGCCGGAGATGCCTTGGTCCACCAAATAAAATTCCGTCCGGCGGAAAAAATTCCCAATACGGCTGGTAAAATTGCCTTTGTCCGATACTACGGCCACTAATACGGGGGCTTTTTCGGCCCATTTGCTCATGGCGTATACCCCGCTGAAGGCTTCTTTGCAAAAATCTTCTTTTACTTTTGGGTCGTCAATTACAATATAATGCCAAGGCTGGGAGTTACAGGCGGACGGCGCCAGCCGCGCCGCGTCCAAACAGGCGTTTATTTTTTCACGCTCTACCGGTTTTTCCTGATATTTACGTACGCTGCGGCGTTCTTGTATTACTTTTTCTAATTCCATAAAAAGGCTCCTGTATACATACATTAAAAATATATTATCAAAAATTCCGGCGTTTTTTATACAATAAACAGATATGGGAGAAAATGACTATGAAATTTACCAAATACAGCGGTTTAGGTAACGATTTTATTTTAGTGAACGGATTTAAAGAAAAAATACAAAATTCGTTTACCGCTGCCCAAAAACTGTGTGACCGGCATTTGGGCATTGGTGCGGACGGCTTGGTTTTGGTGTTGCCTTCTGAATCGGCCGATTTATGCATGAAAATTTTTAACAGTGACGGTTCCGAAGCGGAAATGTGCGGCAACGCTTCCCGCTGTGTTCCTCTGTTTGCCAGAAAAGAGGGGCTTACCGATAAAACTACTCTTACCCTGGAAACTTTGGCCGGCCCCATTAAAACGGAAATTAAAGATTCCCACTTGGGCTTGGTCAGCGTGGATATGGGGATACCCCGCCTGTTAAGAGGCCAAATCCCGATGACGGGAGACCCTACTGATACGGCGGTGGACGTACCTTTGGAAATCGGCGGCACGGTGCGTTACGGCACGGCCGTTTCCATGGGAAACCCGCATTTTGTAATGTTTGGGCCGGACGTG
This sequence comes from Candidatus Avelusimicrobium aviculae, assembly GCA_944324655.1. Taxonomy (GTDB): domain Bacteria; phylum Elusimicrobiota; class Elusimicrobia; order Elusimicrobiales; family Elusimicrobiaceae; genus Avelusimicrobium; species Avelusimicrobium aviculae. Next base: position 12,349 of record CALUXF010000019.1, on the reverse strand, counting down.
GAATATGCCCAGCTGCGCGAATTGGGGCCATTGGTGGAAAAGAACGCCGCTTTTCCCGCTAAAACCAATGTGGAGTTTGTAACTGTTATAGATAAAAAAACGCTGCGTATGCGCGTATGGGAGCGCGGCGCCGGCATTACGCGCGCCTGCGGCACGGGCGCCTGCGCCAGCGTGGTGGCCGCGGTAATTAACGGCAAGACCGAGCGCCGGGTGACCGTTAAGCTGGACGGGGGGGACTTGCTGATAGACTGGCCCGAACAGAAAAATATTTTTATGACAGGCCCGGCGGAAGAAATCTTTGAAGGAGAGTGGAAAAGCGAATTATGACACAGGTAAACGAAAACTATTTGAAACTTCCCGGGGGATATTTGTTTTCCCAGATTGCCAAAAAAAGGGAGGCTTTTAAACAAGCCAACCCAAAAGCCAATTTAATTAGTTTGGGCATCGGGGACGTGAGCCGCCCGCTGGTTCCGGCGGTGCTGGAAGCCATGCACAAAGCGGTGGACGAAATGGGCCAAACGGAAACTTTCCGCGGCTACGGCCCGGAACAGGGTTATGCTTTTTTGCGTGAAGATATTCTAAAACACGATTATTCAGCCCGCAATATTGATTTGGAAGCCGATGAAATTTTTGTGAGCGACGGCGCCAAAAGCGATGTGGCCAACATCCAGGAAATTTTCTCTTCTTCCTGCCGCATTGCCATACAAAACCCGGTTTATCCCGTTTATTTAGACACCAATGTCATGGCGGGGCGTACGGGTAATTTTGTGGAAGGGCTGTTTGAAGGGGTGGTATACCTGCCGTGTACGGCTGAAAATAATTTTGTGCCCGCTTTGCCCAAAGAACGGGTGGATTTGGTGTATTTGTGTTCCCCCAACAACCCAACGGGCACCGCTTTAACGGTTGAGGATTTAAAGAAATGGGTGGATTGGGCGAAGGAAAACCATTCCATTATTTTGTATGACTCCGCTTACGAGGCTTTCATCACCCAGCCGGGCATTGCACACAGTATTTATGAAATCCCCGGCGCGAAAGACGTGGCGATAGAGTTCCGCTCTTTTTCCAAAACGGCCGGCTTTACGGGTACGCGCTGTGCCTATACCGTGGTTCCCAAACAATTAAAGGGCCATACCGCCGGCGGAGAGGAAGTGGCTTTAAATAATTTATGGCTGCGCCGCCAAACCACTAAATTTAACGGGGTTCCTTATATTGTGCAGCGTGGGGCCCAGGCGGTTTATACTCCGCAGGGGCAGCAGCAAATCCGCCAAAATATTGAACTGTATTTAAAGAACGCGCAAGTTATTTTGCAGGGCTTAAAAAAGGCGGGCTTACAAGCCTACGGCGGGGAAAACGCCCCTTATATTTGGTTAAAAACCCCTAAAGGGCTTGATTCTTGGGCGTTTTTTGATAAACTTTTAACACAGGCCCATGTCATCGGTACGCCGGGGGTGGGGTTTGGTTCCTGCGGGGAAGGGTTTTTCCGCTTAACGGCCTTTAATACGCCCCAACTTACTCAAGAGGCGGCCGAACGTTTGGCTAAACTTCAATTTTAAAGCATATACTTATATTTGCTACAATGAGAGCAAATAAAAGGAGATGAGTATGAGATTATCCAAACAAGGTTTCACATTAATTGAACTCTTAACGGTTGTGCTGATTATTGGTATTTTAACGTCTATCGCATTGCCCAATTACTCGCGCAGCATAGAGCGTTCCCGCGCGGTGGAGGCTATGGCTGTTATTAAGTCTATTAATGACGCCACTTACGCCTATTACGCCGCACATTTGGAATGTCCTCCCTCGTTTAGCAAGTTAATTGTGGATATGCCCGGAGCGGGAAACACCAAAACGGTAGTAGGCAAAACCTTTACCTATAAATTAGGAGAGAATATCGGTACGGCCGCCACAAACCGTATATTTGGCACTTCTTGCGCCAGCGCTACGGCTATACGTAATGCCGGGGACTATAAATACCGCATTTGGAATCCGTATAGAACGGGTACGGGGGCCAAACGTTCGCTGGCCTGTAAAGGAGAAAATGAAAAAAGCATTGCTATTTGCGATTCTTTGGATTTGTTAGAAGGCACCCCGCCGGCAAACTTCTAAAAATCTTCTTATAAAACCCCCTCCTTTTTATAAGGGGGGGGTTTTGTTTGGCCTTTTAACCCAAAAAACAAAAATAAATTTTTTCTTATGATAAGACTGATTGAAAAGAGATTCCGGGCTGAGTTAGCCGGTTGAGCCGTACTGTTGCCCAAACACGGCTTAACACAATGGCTGAGTGTATAGAGTGTAGATTATTTTATGACGGGGGTTTTATTTTTAAACAATATTTTTATATTATTTTATATAATATTTTTTTACTATTATAATATATATAATATAGTTTATTATATCTATGTAAAAGAGGCGGAATATGGAAACAGAACAAGAACCGGACCGACAGGACAGCCTTACCGAGCGTTCCGTAGCGGCTGGCAGCGTAGGTGCTTTCTTTAAAAAAATAGAGTGGGATATTGTCTCATTTTTCCCTAATAGTCCTTGCGTCAAAAAACAGAAAAAACGCATCTCCCATAAAAATGACAATTAAAAAGCGGTTTAAAAACCGCTTTTTTATTGGAATAAATCAGTGCATAAAATAGAAGAAATTTTTTTGCCAGGCTGTTTTTATATATAAAAATCCTCCAGTGTGGCTGGAGGATTTTTTTGTATACCGTATGATAAAAATAGTCTTATAAAGACAGGGTGTTTTCTTTCTTCTCTATTTGCTTAGGGGCGGGGGGAAGCGTTTGGCCTTTAAAGGTGCGGGTACAGGTTATTTCGCTTCCTACAAAGAAACGCTGGTGTTTTTTGTACACGCAGGAAAGTTTTTGGCTGGCCGTTTCCCCACTTTCTTTCTCTGGCGGAAAATAACATACAATGCGTGTACAGGTATAGGTTTTGCCGCATTCCGGAAACGAGGAAGAAGGATAGTTGGTAATAAACCAGGAAAAATCTAAATTATAATTTAATTGTTTTAAAAAAGATTCACAAGTTGGCTCTTTATTTAAGCATTGGGGTTCCGCGCTTACGTCTTCGGGTTGCAGGGTTTCGTCTAACAGTTCGTAACGCTCCGTGGGGATGGGGTCACCCTGTACGATAGACACGTCAAAACAGGTAAAACCGTCCGGTTGGTCTTTGGTGCAGGAAAAGGGTTGCATAATGTTGCCGCCGGGGCAGGAATCCGTTACATCCATAGGGTCTACCGATAAATATTGGGGGGCCCCGCGCTGGGTTTTAACTTTTCCCTGCGGCGTGCTTTCTGCCCATAAAACAGCCTGAAACAATAATAACCCGCTGACGGCATAAAGAAAGTTTTTCATAATACATATAGTTTAGTGTATTACAGAAAAAGTTGTCAATAAAAAACCCGGCAAGCAGGTAGCCGGGGAAAGTGAACCATAAAAAACCCCCTTGTTTCCAAGGGGGGATGAATTAATCTTTTGTACAAGTATATTGTAAACAGCGTTCGCCGGTTTTTCCTGACATGGTGACTTCGGCTCTTCCCAGTTTGCAAACGAAACCTACATTAGCCGCTGTACATTTGGGGTTTAAGTCACTAGGTGTAATAGGCTTCCCAATGTCAGTCATCGTGGCCCAGCAAGTAGTTTCGCATTTAAGCCCCGGTACTACTGTTGGTGCTGTATAAGTTAATTTATAGGAATAAGTCGCAACTTCCGGAGCTGGAGAGGGTTTGAGTACACAGGTCCGATAGCTCTCTACACATTTCTTAGAAGTAGCGTTCCAAGAATAATAGATGGACCCTTGTTGTCCATTAGGACAGGGCTGTGAAGGACAGCTTGGTGGAATATTATCGGGTTGGATTTTCCCAGTACCCGCTAAAACCAAAATCTTAACGCTTTCGCCGCCCTTATCCGGGTGTTTTACCGTTTTGCGCGTTTCCCACAATAATTGGTTGGAATCTACTCCATCCGTGCTGGGAAGCGGCACCCAGTTCCCGGCAAGTCTTAATGGCGTGGAGGGGTTACCTAAATTACGGTATGAAAAAGCTCCCACCCCGGTAATATTTAATTCTCCTTTTACCGTGGCGTATACGCTTTCCAAACGCAAACGGTTTGCGTCCGTGGTGATTTGGTTAATGCGGCTGGCCGGATCGTTATACCCGCTGGGGCCCACAAACCGGGCGGCGCCCCCGTTGAACTTAACGTTTAAGTTCCCCGTGCTGCTGGAAGAAACGCAGTTTTCTAAAGAAGAAAAACAGGCTCCGCCAAAATCCAATGTAGGCGTCGCTGGAAAAGTGCTTAACACTGCGGCTCCGTCATTTTTTCCTTTGCGGCCGTCCAATAACGGAATGTCATAGGCTAAAGCGTCTGACTCGCTTTCGTTAATGCTGACTGTTCCGGCGGAACGTACTTGCATGGACTGCGCCGTCAAGCCCCCTTGGAAAGTTGCCTTTTCAGACACTTTCAAGCGTTCATATTGGCCTAAACGTGCAGGGTTAAAGTTAATGGTTTGAATAACTTCCGCTTGTACATAAGCGCAAGGCACCATGGCAACCATCAGCCCTGTTATAAATAGTTTTTTCATACGCACTTCCTGTCAAAAGTGGAATAAAACAACAACAACAACTTTAATTATACATACTTTTGCTACTAAATATAGTATACGAATTTTGAAACATCTTTCAAGCATTTTCTACAGAGCAAAAACGGTTGCTTTATTTAAAAGTAATTTATTAATATAAAAAGGAGTATATGTTTTTATTAGCAAAATTTCGCCTATTACGGGGAACGATAATATATGACCAAAAATTTATACGCCTTATTTTCTGAACCGGAGGAAAATGCCTCCTCCCAGCCTGAAGGTTTTACCCGCGGTGTTTTATTTTTTATGGAACGTTTACCCTTGGCGGCTTTGCTGGTAGATGGTAAGGGACATATTGCTTTTGCCAATTCGTTGGCGGGGTTATTGTTGAAAGGGGTCAAAAAACCTTTTGAAGGCGGAAATATGGCGGATTTTGGCCTAAGCGGAAAAGATGTTATTTCTTTATTGACCGGAAAAACAGGTTCTAAAATTTTAAAAGAAATAACAGACCAAAAATCACAGAAAAGAAAAGTCACGCTAGGGGCCAGTGTATACGGGGGATATGGTTTATTAACGTTAGAAGAAACTTCCGCACTGGCAAGCGCGGAGGAGGAACGGTGTTTCTTGCGCAATGTGGTGGACCAATACCCCTTTGCCGTAAGCGTGCAAAATTTGAAAGAAGAATGTTGCCTGTGGAATAAAAAGGCCGAAGAATTATTTGGTCATCCCGCTTCTGAGTTGCTTGGCAAGGAAGTGTATCCTTTTCTGCCTGCGGCTATTTTAAATTCTTTAGAAGTGATGGACCAGGAAGTAAAGGATTCCGGCAAAGCGCGCGCAAACGCTCATATGCGTTTTGTAGACGCCGCCGGCAAGGAAAGAACCTTGTGCGTCAGCAAAGTGCCGGCTTCCGCCCCCACCGGAGAAATGGCTTATATTCTAACCGTGTACGAGGATATTACCAACCGCCTGAGTGAGGAGCAGGAAACCGTTCAAATGCGCAATTTGCTGCAGGCCATAGTAGATAACGTTCCGGTGGGATTGTATACCCGCACGGCGGACCGCCGCATGACGTTTTTTAATAAACAAAGCCAAGTAATTTTTAATGAAGTGCAGCCCCGTTTTGCCAATTCTCCCCATGCTAAACAAACCCGTGAATTGATTGACGCCTACCACGACCGGGAACAAGAAATTTTACGTACCGGAAAAGTGCAGGAATATCCCGATGAAGTATATGTGGACCGGGCCGGCAACACGCGCATTATTCATATGATTAAGGTCCCTCTTACCAAAACCGGGCCGGAACCTATGGTTTTGTCTATAGCGGAGGATGTTACCGAGCGCCGCAAGCAGGAAAAAGAAATTGTGCGCATGAATAAGTTGTTGCAAGCCATTGTAGATAACGCGCCGATTGGTTTGTATGCCCGGGCGAGCGATGGGCACATGTTGCTGCGCAATAAAAGCTGCACCAGCATGTTTGGCAAAATGGATGCCCAGTCTTTTGCTTCCAACGGCGCCCTTCCGCATGAAAGCAAGGAAGACGTTGCCTCTTATTTAGGAAGAGAATTTTCCATTTTAACAACAGGGAAAACCTTAGATATTCCAGAGGAAAAATATGTGGCTGCGGATGGAAAACATAAGCTTTTTCACTTAATTAAGGTTCCCGTTAAGGATGAGGTAAACCAGTTAAATTTCGTTTTGACGCTGGCCGAGGATATTACGGAAAAGAAAGAACAGGAAATCCGCTTGGCCGAAGCGCACAACTTCCGCCAAGCGGTGTTGGATAACGCGCCTTTGGCTATTTACGCCCGCGGCGTGAACAACAAAATGTTTTTTATTAATAAAAAAGCGCACGAAATTTTCTTGGATGAGACGGAATATAAGGAAGAAAACAACTTTTACGGTAAACGCGAGAAAGCTATCTTCGCCGAAGGGAAAGTGTTGGATATCCCTGCCGAGTGGTATACCACCCGCCGCGGCAGCAAAGTACTTTTGCACTTGATTAAAGTTCCCGTGTATGACCAGAAAGGCAACCCTTTTATGATGCTCACGCTGGCTGAGGATATTACCGAAAAGAAACAACAGGAACAGGAAGTCATTAAAACACGCAACTTCCTGCAAACGGTAATAGATAACTTGCCGTTGGCTCTTTCCGTTAAAAATTATGAGGGAAAATATATTTTATGGAATAAAAAGAGCGAAAGCCTTTTTGGGGCCCAATCTGCCGAAGTGATAGGAAAAAACCATTACCGGCAAGACATTACGCCCGAACAGGCCGAGTTTTTAGCCTCAGCGGACCAGAAAGTATTTGAAAGCGGAAAAGAATTAAATGTTCCGCAGGAACTTATTTCCACCGCTAATGAGGGTGTAAAAATCATGCATACGGTAAAGACTCCCGTGTTTTTGCCGGACGGAACGCCCGATTACTTGCTCATGGTGTCTGAGGATATCACGGCCAAAACAAAAATGGAAAAACAAATCCGCGAGGCCAATGACAAGAACACCTTATTGTTGGAAAATGCCCGGGAGGGTATTGTTATATTGGAAGACGGAAAAATTATTTATTCCAACCGGGCCGCCGCTCATATATTGGGTTTTTCTTTAGAAGAAGACATGCAGCAGCGGGTGTTGTTGGATATGGTATCCCAAGACCATAAGATTTTTGTGCAGGAACATTATGAAGCCATTTTAAATAATATAGGAGACGCCCAGTCTTCTATTGAAGTGCATTTTATCCGGCCGGACGGGCACCGTGTGGAAACGGAATTTGCCGCCATGGCGTCACGCTATTTAGGAAGAAGAATTGTCATTTGTTTTATTCGGGACGTTACTTCCTCCAACCGTGTATTGCGGGACCTGAAAACCGAACGGGAAAATTTCCGCGCCGCCTTTGAAAGCGCCGTTATCCCGGCGTTGGTAATGAACAGCAAGGGTTATATTACGGTAATGAACCGTTCCTGCCGGGAGTTATTCCATTTCGGGGCGGAAGATAAAAACTTTTATCGCAACGTGTATTTAAAACCCGCCATGACGCTGTCCGTTCGCAAAGAGCTTCGCCAAGGAAACAGCGCCACCATGGAATATGTCTTTGATTTTGAAAAAGCAAAAAATAAATTTCCCGGCCGTATTGACGGGGAAGGCCAAATACATTTAGATGTTACTTTTGAGCCTATCAACCGCCGGGATACCAAAGACGGCAGCGTAGAAGCGGATTATGTGGTGTATTTGGTGCCTAAACAGCAGGTGAGTTTGGCCGTTCCGCCCGCTGCGCCAAAGGCTCCGCTTCCTCCCGCGGGGAAAGGGCATACTTCGGGTACCGCCCGCCGGGTGATTAGAAAGAAAAAAAACGCCGGGGTGGATGCTTCTTTGGCCGCCCAAGCTTTACGTAACCCGCTTTGCCCGCCGGCGCCGCCTGTTTCGGCAAAAATCATGTTGCCTAAAACGGAACCCTATGCCGTGTGTAATACGTTATTTAAGATTACGCAATGCAATGATTTGTTCTGCTCTTTATGCCAGCTGGACCAAAACGAATTGCTGGGCAAGGGCCTTTTCAGCTTATTTGACGAAGACAGCGCCGCTTCTTTGCGGGAAGATTTGGGTTCTTTGTCTGCGGAAGGCGATTTGGATAACCGGGAATATAATTTGCGTTTATCCAATAGTTTGGAAACGGTGGCCGTGCGCTTAAATGCTTTTAAAGAAGCGGACGGAAGTTATTTATTTGTGCTTCGCAATTTGGCGTTTCACCGGCAGATTATGAAAATTTTAGAGGAACGTTCCGCCCAGTTAAACGCTTTGTTGGACGCTACGGACGGAGTGGTTTTCTCTATAGAAGCTCAAAAAGGTTCTTTTGGCCGGGTGGAGCAAGCCAATAAGTTTTTGTCTAAAATGTTGGAGTATACGCACGATGAGCTGGTGCGTCTGCAATTTAAAGACCTGTTTGTAAAACCGGGGGAACGCCCTTCCGCTAAAACACTGCAGTGGCTGCAAGGGTTGGAAGCGCAGTTCTTTCAAGAGGGAAGACTGAATTTTTCCGCCAGCGTATTCCGTAAAGACGGGACCCGCTTTAATGCGGAAATTACGATGGTTCCTTTAGATTTTGCCTCCCACGGTACAGCCCTGGTTGTGGTGCGGGATATTTCTACCCAGTTGGATAAACTGGCGCAGGATTCCCAGCAGGCGCAGGAGCTGCGCAGCGTGCGCCAGGCGCTGCCCGGGATCTATTTGAAGACGGATAACAACGGCCTGGTATTGGAAGTATATTCTAACTTAGATTATTTAACCAATAAACAGGCGGCCCAGCGGTTTGTGGGCAAAGTGCCGGCAGACTATTGGCCGGAGGAAGTGGCCTCCAAAGAATTGTTCGCTATTAAAGAGGCGCTGTCCATCAATATTACCACGCATTTTGATTTTACATTAAGTGAAAATGGGCATGTGTTCTCCTACGAGGCTACCGTCACCCCCATCACCGGGCGGGACGAGGCCGTCATTTGGATTAAAGACGTAAGCGAAAAGCAAGAGCAGGATGGGCGCGTGCGTGAATTGTACGACATCAGCCACCAACCCAATCTTTCTATTACCGAATGGGTAGACAAAATACTGGCCTTTGGGCAGCGTGTATTTAAGGCGGAAGTGGGCATGGTGGTCCGCTTTGCGGACTCCGGCGCGGCGGAGATGAGCGTGGTGTATGTAACCCAAAATGATTTTAATATCCAGCGGTATATGGATTTCCCTATTGAGGAATGCCTGCAAGATGTATTAGATGACAATGTAGCCCTGTTCCCGGATTTAGGAAATACTTCTTGTACCCGCTGCGTGCATAAACGCAAAGAATTTTCCGCCCTTATTGCGGCCCCCATTTGTGTGGCGGGTAAACCGGCGGGAGCGTTGTGTTTTGCGTCCCGGCAGGCGCGGCGCTCTTTTGAGCCGGGTGCCGAGGAGCTTATAGGGTTAATGGCGCGTATGCTGAGCTTGCGCATAGAATTGCGCCAGGCCGGTAAAGCAGTGAGCGAGACTTCCCAAAGTTTAACGCGCACCTTGGATTATATGGACTTCCCTGCCGTTATGATTGGGCTGGATTACCGCATTCGTTCCGCCAACGCGGCCTTTATAGAGGCTACTGGTTGCCGGGTGCCGGTAAAAATGGAGTTTTTTGACCGCTTTATACACAAGCCGGCCTCCACGCGCGCGGCATTTAAGGCGGCGTCGCAAGACGGCTCGGCCAAGGCGTTTAGGCTTCGTATGGATTTGCAAACAGAAGATGAAACCTATGTTTCTACCGACTGGGACGCCTTTGCCGTAAAAGACGCGGACGGAAATTGCGAAGGTTACGCTTTGATAGGCGTTAAAAAATAGTATTTCCGCCAAACATATTAAACCCCCGTTTTTAAGGCGAGGGTTTTTTATGAATATTCATTTCTTATGGCGGGGGCAAAAGGCGTATACAAACAGACGTTTTATTTAAAATAAAGAAACCGCTTTTTCCTGCCAAGACCTATTCAGTAATCACCCCCTTCTTGACGAAGGGGGGTGATTGATTAACGGATTTTAATTTTGTCTCCTACGGCTTGTTGCAGGGCTTCTTTATCGGCTTGTTCGTAATGGTACGGATATAAATTTTTGGGCTGAAGCCGCTTGGCCGCGTCCACAAACATTTCATCCGTCATGGTGTAAGGTAAGTTTTTAGGCAGGAAAGCCACATCTGTCCCTGCCCAAGAAGCCATTTCCTCAATATTTTCCGTATCTCCGCCTATATATAGGCGGAAATCTCCAAAGTGCAGTATATAGCCGTTGCCCTCTCCCTTGGGGTGGAAAAATCCTCCGTCCGGCCGTTTATGCCACAGGTTATAGGCTGGTACGGCTTGTATCGTTAACCCATTCCAGGAAGCGCTGTTCCCATTATTTAATGTTTGTACCGTGAAGGGGCCCATTTGCTCCGCCGCTTTGGCGGAGGCGATGATTTGCGTGTCCGGCGTAACGGTTGCTTTCCAGGCGGCGGGATCTAAATGGTCATAATGTTCATGGGTGATAAGCAGCAAATCCGCCGGCGGCAGCTGGGTATAGTCCGCCACTTGGCTAAACGGGTCAATTTGAATGGTTTTGCCGTTCCAGCTTAACATAACGGACCCATGGCCCAGCGGGGAGACAAGAACGTCTCCCAGCGGGGTGGAATATTTATCCCCCGGAGCGGCGGAAGGTTCACTGTCCCCGCCGTCGCTGCTGCACGCCCAGGCGGCGCATAAGATGAGTAACGGAGCCCATTTTTTCATTTAATAATCTCCTTAATAATTTTATAGGGTTTGGGCTTGGCTTTGCTGAAAGTGACTGCTTTGGCAAATAAGTCTAAACCGGCGTTTAAGCGTTCTTTATCGGAAGCGTATAAAGTGGCTACTATGTCCCCTTTTTTAACGCCGTCCCCGCCTTTTTTGTGCAGCCAAATGCCGGCGCCGTAATCAATGGAGTCTTCCATGCGGTTTCTGCCGGCCCCCAACAATACGCTGGCTTGACCGGTTAATTTAGCGTCAATATGGGCTACATAGCCGTTTTGAGGGGCTGTAAATACCGCTTTTAATTTGGCGGGTTTAAAATATTTTTCCGGTTCGTCTATTGCCAGCGGGCTGGCCCCTTGCCATTTAATCATCTCGCGCATTTTGGCGGCGGCTTCCCCGTTGGATATTTTTTCTTCCAATAATTTACGGGCTTTAGCGGTGTCTTTTTGTTTTCCGCTGATAACCAGCATATGGGCGGCGGTTTCCAACAGAAGTTCATAAAAATCAGGGGCCAAATCTTTTTCACCTTTTAATATGCGTATGGATTGAAGCATTTCATTGCCGTTGCCCACGGCGCGCCCTAGGGGTTGGTCCATATAGGTAATCAGGGCGCGGCATTTAAGGCCCAATGATTTAGCCGTATTTACCAGCGCGCGGGCCAGCTTGCGGCTGTCGGGCAGTTTTTGCATAAAAGCGCCGGATCCGTATTTAACGTCCATTAACAAACTGGTTACGCCTTCCGCGTATTTTTTGGAAAGAATACTGGCCACAATAAGCGGGCGGCTTTCTACGGTGGAGGTAGCGTCCCGTAAAGAGTAAAGTTTTTTATCCGCCGGGGCTAAATCTTGGGTTTGGCCAAACATACACACGCCTAATTTTTGAATTTGGCGGCGTATCAATTTGGCGGGGACGCGCACTTCAAAATTTTTCATGGATTCCAGTTTATCCAGCGTTCCGCCGGTATGCCCTAAGCCGCGGCCGGACATCATGGGAACCGCCACCCCCATGCAAGCCACCAGCGGGGCCAAGGCCAAAGAGATACCGTCCCCCACGCCGCCGGTGGAGTGTTTGTCCGTCTTAGGCAGTTTTATGTCTGAAAAATCCAGCCGCCCGCCAGAATAGGCCATGGCTTTGGTGAGCAGGGCTGTTTCTTTATCGGAAAGAGGATTTAAAAAACAGGCCATTAAAAAAGCGGAAAGTTGGTAATCCGGAACGGTTCCTTTCGCCGCGGCTTGGGCGATGAAATCAAACTCTTGCGCGGTTAAAGATTTATTGTCGCGTTTTTTTGCAATCAGGTCAATCATTCTCATAGGTGCCACCTCCGTAGATTTATACTGCCTGTTGGAACTTTCAGCATAGCATTTTACGGTTGAAAATAGAATACTTTCAAAACAAAAAAGGCTTGGAAGCTCCAAGCCTTTTTTGTTTATAACTACTGCTCACAATAAACCCCGGGCGTAAGCCCGAGGGATGGAGTGTGTATCCCCAAATCTTCATATTTA
>CALUXF010000018.1 GCA_944324655.1 Candidatus Avelusimicrobium aviculae | reverse complement strand
TTACCAAACAGATACTTCTAAAAACCCTAACCTGTTAATCCCCACTGTATCAAAAAAAAAAAACAAGTCAAGCAAGTGTTAAAACTACCTTGCTTGACTTGCATTTCCATAAAAAGGATCAAACTATTTGGCTTTTTTAGAGGAGGCTTTTTTTCTGATTTCCTTTACAATAGACCGGATAACCGTATGATCCGCTTTGGACCCTTTACGGACGAATTGAGGATAGGCATCTTTAAAATCCAATTGGTAATAATCGCTGCCCATTACTTTTTCCATAAAAGAACGCATGGGTTTATTAAAAGCGCTGAAAAGGAAGAAATCATACGCCATTGCTTTTGTTTTGCCTGTTTTAAGGTCTGTTTGATCCGTATTGACGTATAAATTAGCAGACACCATCCCCACCAACTCTCCTGTATTACTCATCACGCCGGAGCCGCTCATGCCATTGCGTATACCAAAATTTTTAGTATATCCAAACCCTAAATCATTTACATAATAAGCCGCGTTAGGATTGGGTTTAACATCACGTACCCCGTCAAAAATAGAAATAACAGAAAGTTTCCTGTCTAATTGGTAGGTAGCATCATCAAAAGTAAGAATAGGAGGCAAATCCCCGCTGAGCACGCGGCGCAATTTAGAGGCCGCCCGGCGGTTTTTATTTAGGAACCGGTCAAAAGTTTGCTTGGAGACGGGCTCCCCGGGTTTTACATTTGGAACCCGGCGAAAGTAGGAATAAGAAGCGCGGTGCAAATCCAAACGGATAAGGGCAAAATCGTCCAAGGCGGGGATTTCTATTTTATAATCCGGATGAATAAACACCGCGGGTTTTTTAGGGGTAGATTTTACCATCGCCAAGGCGGTATAGTCCTCATCCAACAAATCCATATAAATATTGCAGCCGCTTTGGGCGCAGGGCAACACACAATGCGCCGCCGTGGCAAACCAGCGTTTACCAATGCGGGTGGCTTGGCATTTTTTCCAACCGGTATTTTTACCTAAAGGCTGGATTTGGTATTCAAAAGTATGGTAAAAATCTTCCGCAGAGGTATATTGGGACGCATCTGTAACGGATATAACCCCCACCTGCCCCCAAACGGGCAAACAACCAAAAATAAATAATAATGTAAAAAATAATTTCATATTGGCTTCTTCGTCTTTATTATAGCAAAAGCAAAGAAGCTGTTTAGCAAAGACAAAAACCGTTTTTAATCTGTTGGAGAAGGAAGGATATAAGCCGCATCAAACCCCGCAATGCGGCCCCAGCGGGGGTTATTCCAAGTAAGTAAAGCGCCGGGAAGTACAAAACGGGCTTGGCTAGCCGCGTGAAAAATGTGGTTAAACTGCGGATTTTTATATACACTAAAAACAAAGGTTTTCCCCGGCGGAAATTGCCTGGAAACAGAAAAGGGCGCTTGATAGTCCACATGCCCGTTGCCCGCATAAATAAAAAACACCGCTTGGGGATATTTGCGTTCCCAAGCCCGTATCCGTTTTTCCCAATACATATTACGAAGACGCATTCCCTCTCCCGTCCGCTGGGCGGGATAGGTATAGCCATTTCTCCCAACAAATTGACGATCATCCACGGAAGAATGAACTTCTTCTAAACCTGCAAAAGGAATATAATGCCAAGCCAAGACATCAAAAAATTTTTTAAAATCTTTAAAGCGCTCTTCCTCGTTAAAGGGAGTAAATTGCAATCCTTTGTCATGCTGGAATTCCGTCAGTACAATGATTTGCTTTTCCGGGTGCTGTTTTTGATATGTCAAAATCACGTTTAAAAATAATTTCCGTATTTCTTCCAGGCCATGCGCTTCCCCCAAAAACACATATTTAGCCGAATCCGGAATACACGGCATGTTTTCCTGAAAAGAAATACGCAGCTCTTTTTCCATTTTCGGCATAAAGTGCCGCAAGCGGGACCAAGCATGCTCCAACCGCACGCGGGCTGCAAGCATATAACGGTTATTGGAATAAACCCACGCATTATCTATACGTGTGTCCAACTCCTGCCAAGCGTCCGGCTCCCCCACCGAATATACCGGGAGCAGATACTTAAACTGATTTTCCATAAACAAAAAGTCATCCGTATGACGGCTTTGCCAATGATAGTGTAAATTTCTAGCAAGCACAACTCGTTTATATAAAAGGTGCGTTAACTGGGAATTGCTCTCTTTCCCGGCCAGCATTTTATTCATCTGGCGTAAATTGCGCCATTTGCCCGCAAGCCAGCCCTGCCCTTCCGCCAAACCGGGAAACAGCAACAGCACAGCAAGATACAATAAAGCACCTCTGCAAAAAAAGTTGTCTTTCATACTATAAGCCCGTTGTTATTTGCACGTCAAAACCCGCTATATGGGCTAAATTTTTATCTTTCCACGCCAATACCGGCGCTCGCACCTGATTATCTGATAAAATATCCAACAAAGCAGAGCGGGAAGCTATAAAATGGACCACAAATGTTTCTGTTGGGTTAAACGCATTGGCCAAACTAAACGGCATGATATACCCCGTATGCCATGCCCCGGCATGAATAATAAATAAAGCCTCGGGATATTTTTTGCGGTAATTTTGAATGGTTTGCAGCCACGCCGTATTACGCAAATAAATGCCGCTTAAACTCTTCCATAACGGAACGGGATATAGTTGCCCTTGGGCATCTTGCAAAAGAATATCCGCCTCTGACCAAATTTCCTCAATTTCCAACCCTTTAATGCCCACCCCATTATGATACAGCCAAGAAAAAATATCGTAGTAATTCTTATCTTGTCCGGAAACATGCATCAGCAGCAGGGTGGCGGCTACGCAGGAATCCCGCGGAAGCATTTCCGTAAAATAAATAATAGGACGTTTGGGATCCCGGGCCTGGATTTCTTTTATAAAATCCAACACGGCAAAAGACACTTGTTGCGAATTGTGTTCCTCCCCTATTAAGATTTGTTTGACTTGAGGAGAGACCATAGCGGCCGCCTGCCGGGGAATATTTCCAGCAGAAAACACTTCCCGTTTTTCCATCAGTTGCCGTACGTTGGCCCGTATATCCGCCCGAATTTGTTTGCGCCGCTGAACCGTTCCCGCCGCTAAGCGGTTGTGCAAAGAGACCAAATAATTTTTAAAAGACGTATCGGAAGCTTTCTTTAAGGAGGGGTATCTTTGATACAACATGCCAGACAGTTGGTCCGTCCAATTATCAACATCCACGGCCGGCATCTCCGTATCATCCACTAAAAGAGGCAGCTGGTCCGCCGGGGTTTTGAGATAGAATCTCTCTCGCGATTTTTTTGCCCGCTCCAACAAAATTTGTTTTAAAGAAGACCTTTTTAACACTTGGCCGCGTTGGAACGATTGAGACTTTGCTTCTCCGCGCTTATAATAAAGAGAAAGCTTTTTCCAAAACGAGCCCTGCGCTTGCCCTAATGCGGGGAGCGTGAACAGACAAACAACAAATAAAAAAATCCATTTTTTCTGCATTTTTTCTTTTCTCTTCTATATAAACAAGGCTTAATCCACCTTTATTTGCGCGTCACAGCCCGCCAAATAGGCCAGTTGTTTGTCTTTCCAACCCAACAGCGGGTAACTATATTTACCGCCGGAAAAGGCATGAAATATACTTCCCTCGTTTTTCAATACTCTTAATACAAATGTTTCCTGGGGGGCAAACATCTTGGATATATTAAACGGGGCGTTATAGTCTGTATGTCCATAGCCGGCGTGAATAATAAACAACGCATGGGGATAGCTCTTTCGGGCGGAGGCTATTACCCGCAGCCAGGATTGGTTGCGCAAATAAACGCCGCCTAAACTCTCCCACAAAGACACTTCGTATGGTTTTAGTTGAAATAAGTTTCCCACAGATACTTGCGGGGGTTGGAACATCCATACCCAACTGGGCTCCAGCCCTATAATGGGAATATCGCAACGCTTCAGCCAATCAAAAATATGATAATAATGAGCATCTTTTGGCAACAGACGCATAATAGACAATAAATAATCAAGGTCTACATTTTGGGGGATAAACTCCGTCAGATAGACAATTTGCCGCCCTGGATTCCGGGCTTGCACCGCCTGGATAAAAGACAGTATTTCTTGGGATATCTTCTCCACGCCGTGTCCCTCTCCTATTAAAATTTGTTGGGTATTAGGGGGAATCCTCTTAGCCGCTTGCAAGGCAAAAGGTTCCTGGGTCAGGGGGAGAATTTCACTTTGCAATCTGGCTGAATTTTTTTGGAGGTCTTTTCTTAATTGGGCGCGTTCTTTAAGAAGAGTAGCCGCTAAACGGTTATGCAAAGAAATAACATAATTCTGTTGAGCGCGCGGTCCGGCAGCCAGCAGCCAAGGTTGATCTTGAAACAAGGCTTGGCCCAATTCCGGCTGCCACTCCTTGAAAAACACCAAGGGGTATTCATTAACAAATAATAACCCTCCTATTTCTATCAGGCCGCCCTTATGATAGATTTTTTTATTCGCTCGCCATACTCTTTTATTTAATATTTTTTCTATCTGTTTGGGCTGCAGTACTTTGGCGCGCTGGGAAGCCGCGCTCTTTTTAAAAAAGTTTTTATAAGCGGGCAACAGCTTTTTCCATGGGCCGGGCTCCCCATAGCTTATATCAAAAAATAACAAAGAAAACACGGGCAGCAAAACAATAAATAATTTTGTTATTTTATGCATAGTTATTGTAATTTAAAGCGCGCGTCAAACCCGGCAATACGGGCCATATCCGGGTTAGGCCATACGATAAAACGTTTTGACGCAAATTGTTCCGGGTTAAACGCGTCCAGCAAATCACTCCGGGCAGGCTGATTATTATAAATTTCATACGGTTGGAAAGTAGCCACAAAAGTTTCGTCCTTAGGAAACAACACGCTTAAAGAAAAAGATTCCGTATACGTTACGTGGGTTGCCCCCGTATGAAAGATAAATACGGCGTCCGGATATTGGGAGCGCAAGCGGTCTATCTCCTTTTTCCATATCAAATTGCGCACACGCAGCACTTCAGGGGAAAACCACATCTTTTCTTTTTCCGTCGTTCCATTGGGTTTATTTACCCACATAACAGGAAAATTTTTATTAAGCAGCCATACAGGGTCTAACCCCACCACGGGTATTTTAAGAATATCCGCTATTTGCCAAATGGAATAATATTGCGGGAATTTTCTCAATTTCCAACGGTAGGCGGCTGTTTGCGTGTTGGGCAGAAACTCCGTTAGCAGAATTATTTTCCGCTTGGGAAAGCGGAGGCGATATTCTTGCAAAAAATCTTTTATGGCCTCCTGAATGACGGGAAACCCATGCGTTTCCCCTAAAAAAATATATTTATGTTTTTCCTGCACGATGGAAACCAGCTCTCTGCCCGGATATACGGCGGTTGGACTATAAAACCCTTTCATTAAATCTTCTTTGGCTTCATTCATTCGTTTAAGCGCATTTCTCCGTGCGACCGCCGTTCTGGATACGGCGCGGTTATGCGCCGCTATAAAATAGTTCCTCTTTGCGGAACGGGACAAAGTTTGAAACAGCTCGTTATCTTCATACGGCCCGGATTGGGAAAAAGAAAACGGCCACCCTTTAATGCGGTGAATAGGCGCCTCCCCATCCAGCATACATTCCCCTATCTCCCCCAAGCAAACCTGCTGCGCTTTCTTTAAAGAAAGCCTTTTACGCTCCAGCAGCAATTTATTGGCTTGTTTCACGGTGATAGCTCTGCGGGCGGATTCTTCTTCAGCGGAAAAGATTTTTTTCCAAAAAGCTTTTTTCCAAACAGCTTGGGAATGCGCCTCAGCCGGGAACAACACCGCACATAATAAGAATATAAAAAACCACTTTTTCATCTTACCTCTCCAGCGGGAAGGACGGCGCTTACATCAAACCCCGCCAAACGCGCATATTTAGCGTCCTTCCAATACCAAACCCCCGGGCCGGAAAACAAACCGCCAAAAGCTCTGTCAAAAGGAGTAAAACGGGAACGCCGGCCCACAAAGAAATCTATCGCAAAGGTTTCTTTCTCCGGGAAAGCCGCCGCCACAGAAGCGGGAAGGTTGTATTCCGTATGCCCCAGCCCGGCATAGATAAAAAATACCATATCCGGGTAGGTTTCATGCATGGCTTTTATCTGTTTTACCCAATGTTGATTGCGCGTACGCACGGCTAAAGCCGTTGAAGACAAAAAAGCCGTACCGGTTTTTTCCGTAAATATTTCATGGGCCGCCTGACTATGCGCCAAAGGCTCCTCCAGCCCAAAAACAGGAATACGCCACTTCATTAACAAATTAAAAAAATTTCTTTTGCTGGTAATACGTTCATCCATTTCTCTGGGCAAAAGGGAAACATTGGTATCTAACACAAACTCCGTAAGCAACATGATTTTCTTTTCCGGATAGCGTTTATGATAACGCGCTAAAATATACAAAATCTGTTTCTCTATAACAGGCTGATGATGCGTTTCCCCCAGAAAAATAAACTTGGCGGACGACGGTATCAAAGACACTAAATCCGCCGAACGCGCATAGCGCAAAGAGGCTTGTATTTCCTTATGCTGCGCGCGCATGCGGCGTACCGCATGGTCCACAAGCAGGCGGGCCGCCAATTCCAACCGGTTGTTGCGCAAAACGGCCGCTTGTTCAAACGCGTTATCCGCCCGGGCCTGCACCCTAAAACTCCAGGGCAAGATATCTTGGGAAGAAAAATGCATAAACGGGGCTACCGCATCTATAGCGGCATAGGTACGGGCTAGCTCTTTTTGTGCTTTTATCCCATTTTTAGCCATATTTTCCCCTTGACGCATTAACACTTTGTGCATTTGGGCCCACTCCTGCGCATACAAAAAAGAACAACAACTAAAATAAAATACCAATGCCAGCCAACATCCTTTTTTAATACCGCACGGAGTTATTTTATAATGGCTCATATTATTATGATAGATAATCTGTATAAATACAGCCAGGGCCATTGGGCCCATCTACCGCTGGGTCTTATGGTACTGCCCTAAAACACTGTTTGAAAAGACGCGGCGCTGTGACAAAAATCCCGTTAAATAATCCAAAATTGGGCTAGTTTATTATAAATAACAAAACCCCTCCTTACGGGAGGGGTTTTAGTGCAAAAGAGAGTTACTATTTGGTGGTTACAAACACGCCGGGGCCCATGGTGGAGCTTAAAGAAACGCTCTTTACATAAACGCCCTTAGAGGTGTTCGGTTTTACACGAAGGATCGTGTCCATCACAGCTTTTGCATTTTCAGCCAATTTGGCGGCGTCAAAAGAAGCCTTGCCAATAATGGTGTGTACGATACCGTAAGCGTCGGCTTTAAAGTCTACGCGGCCGGCCTTTAAGTCTTTAATTGTGTTGGCTACGTCAAACGTAACGGTACCCGTTTTGGGGGTAGGCATTAGCCCGCGGGGGCCCAACACTTTGGCGGCTTTGGCCAAGTCTTTCATGGTATCCGGGGTGGCAACTAAAACGTCAAAGTCAATTTTGCCTTTCATTACTTCTTCCACAATGTCTTCCGCGCCTACGCGGTCGGCACCGGCCTTTTGGGCTTCTTGGGCGTGTTCGCCCTTGGCAATAACGGCAATGCGTTTGGTTTTGCCCGTACCATGCGGCAATACTACGGCAGCACGAACCATTTGGTCCGCTTTTTTCGTATCAATACCTAAGCTGACGTGCAATTCAACGGTTTCGTCAAATTTGGCTTTGGCATTGTCTTTTACGATTTGAGCGGCTTCCGCCAAGGTATATACTTTGGCTTTATCATATGCTTTTCTAGCTGCTTCAATTCTTTTTCCCATTTAAAATCTCCTTTAGGTACAAGCGGGCCGGGACGGCCCTCCCTTTTACCTTCAAAATTTATTTTACTACGTCAACACCCATGCTGCGGCAGGTGCCTTTTACCATTTCCGCGGCTTGTTTGATGTCTTTGGTGTTTAAGTCAGGCAATTTCTGCGCGGCGATTTTTTCGCACTGCGCTTGGGTAATCTTGCCTACTTTGTCTTTGTGGGGCTGGCCGGAACCTTTGGCCACGCCGAGTTCTTTTACAATAAGTACAGCCATGGGCGGCATTTTGGTGATGAAAGTAAAAGAGCGGTCTTCATACACAGTGATAACGACCGGAATCTTTACCCCTTTTTCCAATTTAGCCGTTTTGGCGTTGAACTGTTTGCAGAACTCCATAATGTTCACGCCATGCTGACCCAAAGCAGGCCCCACAGGCGGGGCCGGGTTGGCAGCACCGGCAGGAATCTGCAATTTAATGTATCCTTTAATTTTTTTCTCTTTTGCCATTTTTTTGTTACTCCATATTTTTACTGCTTACTGCGGTAAAACTAGTTTTTCTCCACCTGCAGGAAATCTACTTCCACAGGGGTGGCGCGGTCAAACACGGTTACCATCACTTTCAGTTTGTTTCTTTGCTCGTTTACTTCTTCCACCACGCCAATAAAGTGCTTGAACGGGCCTTCGGTAATGCGTACGCTTTCGCCGCGTTCAAATTCTACCATGTGTTTCGGTTTGCCGCTGGTATTATCGGTCAGTTCCACAATACCGGCAATTTCTTCTTCCGGCAACGGAACCGGGTTGGGATCACCCAAAAAGCCGGTAACGCCGCTGATATTGCGGATAAACCAGTATGCTTCGCTGGTTAACAACATCTGCACCAACACATAACCGGGGAAGAATTTGCGTTTGCGTAAGATTTTCTTGTTTTGTTTTACTTCTACTACTTCTTCGGTAGGAACCAAAACGTTAAAGATGCGGTCCCCAAAGTTTTGGGAATCCACATTTAAGAGAATTTTTTCTCTTACTTTGTCTTCATGACCGGTTTGGGTATGCACGACGTACCAGCATTTTTCTTCAGACATTAGCGTCCTCCAACGATGAGCCCCAGCACTTTGGTAAGGCCAAAGTCTATAATGCTGACGTACGCGGCTAAAATAGCCACCACTATGGCTACCAAAATGGTGGACTGCACTACTTCTTTGCGCGTCAGCCAGGTGGATTTTTTAAGCTCGGCTACCGATTGCTTCAGAAAACTGATTGCTTTGTTCATAAAGTTATCCGTTGTTCTTAAATAAAACTGGCAGGAGCGGAAGGACTCGAACCTTCAGTCCCGGTTTTGGAGACCGGTGGTTTACCAGTTAACCGACGCTCCCACTAAAATTAAGCCTTGCTTTCTTTGTGCTTGGTGCTCTTGCCGCACTTTTTGCAGAACTTGTTCAGTTCCAGCTTATATTCTTTCTTTTTGCCGCGGACCTGATAGTAATTCTTGTTTTTGCATTCCGTGCAGGCCAGCGCAATGGTGATTCTTTCAGTTGCCATCTTAATTTTCCTTAGATAGTCTGGGGGCTTTGCCCCCGCATGAAGTTCACTTTTAAGGATATCTGCAGGGACATTGTGTTACCAATGTCCCTGCAACAGTGAACTAAACAATTTTACTACTCAATAATCTTGGTGACGACGCCGGCGCCTACGGTATGGCCGCCTTCGCGGATGGCGAAGCGCAAGCCTTCTTCCATGGCTACGGGAGTGATGAGTTTCACTTCAATTTCGGCGTTGTCGCCGGGCATGATCATGTCTTGTTTGAAAGTAAGTTCACCGGTTACGTCCGTGGTTCTCAAGTAGAACTGCGGTTTATAACCAGGGGTCAGCGGGGTGTGGCGGCCGCCTTCTTCTTTCTTCAAGATGTAAACTTGCCCGATGAAATGTTTGTGCGGGGTTACAGATTTGGGAGCAGCCAATACCTGGCCTCTTTCAACCTGGGTTTTTTCAATACCGCGCAACAAGATACCTACGTTATCGCCGGCGATACCTTCGTCCAGCAATTTGCGGAACATTTCAATACCGGTGGCTACGGTGTTCATGGTGTCGCGGAAACCGATGATTTCCAACGGATCACCCACGTGCACCTTGCCGCGTTCAATTCTGCCGGTGGCTACGGTACCGCGGCCGGTGATGGAGAATACGTCTTCTACAGCCATCAAGAACGGTTTATCGGTATCGCGTTTCGGTTCAGGAATCCAGGTATCCAAAGCTTCCATCAATTTGTGGATAGAGGGCTCACCCAATTCGCTTTGATCTTCTTCGATAGCTTTCAAAGCGCTGCCGCGTACGATCGGGGTGTTGTCGCGGTCAAATTCATATTTGCCCAGCAAATCGCGGATTTCTTCTTCCACCAAATCCAACAAATCTTTATCGTCTACGAGGTCCACTTTGTTGAGGAATACCACTAACCGCGGTACGTTTACCTGTTTGGCCAAGAGCACGTGTTCGCGGGTCTGAGGCATCGGGCCGTCAACAGCGGAAACCACCAAGATAGCACCGTCCATCTGGGCGGCACCGGTGATCATGTTTTTAATGTAATCGGCGTGGCCGGGGCAGTCGATATGAGCGTAGTGTCTGTTATCGGTTTCGTATTCCACGTGGGAAACGGCGACGGTTACGATCTTGGAAGCGTCGCGGACTACGCCGCCTTTGGCGATATCGCTATAAGCCATGGCTTTGGCTTTGCCTTCTTTGGCCAACACTTTGGTGATAGCGGTGGTTAACGTGGTCTTACCGTGGTCTACGTGGCCAATGGTACCGACGTTAACGTGCGGTTTGCTTCTGGAAAATTTTTCCTTTGCCATTTGTCTAGTTCTCCTGTTTCTAATGTTTACTTCTTATTGTTTAGTTGTTCCAAAACCAAAGCTGGGAGTGGGAATCGAACCCACGACCTTTTCCTTACCATGGAAATGCTCTACCGACTGAGCTACCCCAGCATAGTAATACTGCCGGGTCCTAACTAATGATTTCAAAACAAGCTGGGAGTGGGAATCGAACCCACGACCTTTTCCTTACCATGGAAATGCTCTACCGACTGAGCTACCCCAGCAAATTCCCTTTACTTGGGATTAAAAAGCGGGCGATGGGAATCGAACCCACGTATCAAGCTTGGAAGGCTAGTGTTCTACCATTGAACTACGCCCGCAATAAGACAGCACTTTATTATACCAAAAAAAAACTCCCAAAGGAAGATTTCCCTGGTTCTGAAACCGCTGCCTGTGCGGGACGGATCCGTTCCATCCGCTTTTATTACTGCTTTTATTGTACCAAATAATGAAGCCTGCCGCATGCCCTGGTTAAGAAAAAGGCTCGCTGCCGCGCTTTTATACGCAAAAAAGCGGACGCGCCCATAACGCGTCCGCTAATAAAATAAAAATAGGGAGGCCGTTTCCCCTACAAGAGGCTCACCCAAAAACGGGTCTGGTTTGGCACTCCCATACTGCTATTATAAAAACCTTATTCAAAATTTCAAGACCCAATTTTACCGGTCGCATTAACCTTGTGATAAAATTATTTGCAGACGGTATTTTTTTTGATATAATAGTTATGTTCAAAATTTTTGATGTATACGGTGCGGTGGCCAAGTGGTAAGGCGTGAGTCTGCAAAACTCATATTCGCGGGTTCGATTCCCGCCCGCACCTTTTTTATTTTCCCTTTTTACTTATAAAAAGCCCGCTTGAAAGAGCGGGCTTTTGTAGTTTTTTGTCCAGTTTGATTTGTACGGCTAGATAGATTATTTTGGTAAAGTTGGCTTTGTGTGGGCGTTTTCGGGTCGGAAAAATTAAGTGTTCCAAAAAAATCAAACTGGAAAACTGGACTTTTTCTGGACTGTACGGATAGATTGAGATTTGTATATTATCAGTGAGATACGCACCAAATTTGAACTATACGGATAATTTGATTATTTTGGAACAGTCCAGTTCCGCAAACTTTTAAAAATTTTAAAACAAAATCGGAAGTTTTTTCTTAAGGTTGGAATATTATAAAATTTTCTTTAAATAAATCATATCTACCAACTGCTTTTCATTTTCAAAAATTGGGTGCGGGTAGTTATCAATAAAAAAGTTTTTTAGTCTGTGAGTTTCTTGAAAACCTTGTTTTTTATAGAATTTCAAGGTATTGTTATTTTCTCCGGTTCCAAGGATTAAATATTTAAAATTTGTTTTATATTTATTACAGACAAAATTAATCAATGCTGAGGCATAGCCTTTATTTTGATACTGCGTATAAGTTGCAAGATTTTTTATTTCAACGGTTTCCTTATCAATCTCCATAACAGCACAGATTGATGTCAAGATATCATTATCGTACAAAGCAAAAAGTTTTGACGATTCCAGATATTTGTTAATCATTGCTTTATCTTCATCGCCGATTAATAGAATATCCATATAATCCTTTTTATTCGTAGTTATTTCTTTAATTTGCATAAGTTAAATATATCATAATTGATACAAAACCGAAACAAAGGTCGGAAATAGGGGGATAATGCTTTGTTCTCAGAGTTAATGCGTATGTACCCAATGAAATAGAATATTATAAGAAATCCGTATTAAAAACAGGGTTTTATTAAGAATGTATTAATGAAAACATTGCTCATTTGTTTAACATTTTAAATTTATTTTGCCCGAAATAATCAAACTATCTGTAAAATATAATCAAACCATGTGTTCTTTTATAGCTTTTTTGTTCCCTCTTTTGCAGACAAAAAGCGTTGCAAAAAGAGAACCCCACAAAGCGAGTGTAAAAACAGTAGTCCTAAAACGAAAACTTCCACTATCTTCCGCCTACAATAAAAAAGCCGGGTTTATAGTAAACCCGGCTTTAGACTGTTTTTCCAAGAGGTTAATCCTCTTCTGGCGGTACTTCTGACAAAATCACATCCTTATTTTTGTCTTCTGGTATCGGAATGCCAAAAAGCTTCAGGTTCAGCCAATCACCAAATTCGTCCAACAGAATATAGGTTACAGGCGTCATCAGCAGGGTAACCAATAAGGACAGCGCCTGCCCGCCCACAATAACGATGGCCAAACTGCGGCGTTCCTCCGCGCCTGCCCCGTTGGAAATAATCATCGGGGCCACACCCATAATCAGGGTGAGCGTGGTCATCAAAATAGGGCGCAAGCGGACGCGGTTGGCCTGCAAAATGGCTTCCGTGCGGCCATAGCCGCGGGCACGCAGCTGGTTGGTATAGTCCGTTTGCAAAATAGCGTTTTTGCTGACTACGCCCACCAACATGAATATACCCAGCAAACTATATATATTCATGGTTTGCCCAGTAAGCAACAGCGAAAGTACGGCAAAAGGAACCGTCAGCGGCAAAGACACAATAATGGCTACCGGGTGGGTATAGCTTTCAAACTGGGCGGCCAAAATCATGTATTTAAACAAGAAGGCCAAGAAGAAAGCCATTAAGAAGGACATGAACATCTTGCCCATTTCTTGAGAAGCCCCCGTTACACCTCCGGTATATTCCACCCCGGCGTGCAGATCCTTGAAAGCCTTCTCTATAATAGCCAAAGCGCTGCGCTGGTCAATCCCGTTCAGGTTGGCCTGTACGGTTACCTGGCGCTGGCGGTTAAAGCGGTCAATCTGGCTGGGGCCGGTGCCTTCCTCAATAGTGGCTACCGAGTCCAAACGCACGATATCGTCATCGCCGTTATCAGCCGGAATCATCAAAGCGGCAATAGCTTCTTTGGTGTCGCGGTATTCCTCGCCCACGCGCACGCGGACTTCGTACAAATCATCCCCTTCTTTATATTTGGTGATGTCGTCCTCGCCGCCCACCATGGTGCGCAGCGCCGAAGCGATATCAGACACTTTAACACCCATATTATAGGCTTTGTCACGGTTGATGACTACGCGGTATTCCGGTTTGGACAAGTCCAAAGACAAGTCCAAATCAATAAACCGGGGATCTTTGGAAAGCTGGGCAATCATGGTGTTACCATAATTGGCAAGCTGGTCCAAATCCGGGCCGGAAAGCACGTACTGGATTTCATAAGAACCCGCGGAAGGACCGTCACTCACAATATAAGAAGTGGTTTGCAGGCCTTTGTATTTTTTCATCATTTGGCGGGTTACTTCCAAATAATCGTTGGTGGTTAACCCTTCGCGTTTTTCACGGTCTTCCAATTCATAGCGGACATAGCCTTTGTTGGCGGGGTTAGAGTCGGCAAAGCTGTTGCTGCCCACCCCGGCCACTACCAACGTGTCTTTTACATGCGGCAAGCGTAAAATATCTTTTTCAATTTGGCGCAAAATATCCAAGGTATCGCTGTAGCTGGTACCCACAGGGGCTTCCACGGTTACTTGCACCTTACCGCTGTCGTCCACCGGGATAAATTCCCCCCCTACTTTAGCCAGCATGGGGAAAAGCATAGCTATACAGAACACCGCCACTGCCACCATGATTTTACGGTGGTGGATAGACCAGTCTAACAGCGGGATGTACCAATCCACCAATTTTTTATTTACGCCGTCTACCACATGGTCCAGTTTGGTTTTGCCCTGCCCCTGTTTTAACATTTTGGCGCAAAGCATAGGCGTCAACGTAAGCGCCACCACCCCGGACAAGGCGATAGCGAACACCACCGTCATACCGTAGCTGTTTACCACGCGGCCGATAATACCGCTCATATACGCCAACGGCAAGAAGATAACCAAAATGGAAAGCGTGGTGGCCACAACCGTAGAAGTAATTTCACGCGAACCGTCCAACGCGGCGCGCATAGGGGTTTTGCCGTATTTTTCCATATGGCGGAAAATGTTTTCCAACATCACGATGGCGTCGTCAATCACGATACCTACGGCTACGGTTAAACCCAACAGCGTCATGGTATCAATGGTAAAACCGCTCATTTTCATAAAAATGAACGAACCGATGATGGAAATAGGCATAGCCAAGAATGAAATAAACGTGGAGCGCAAAGACCCCATGAAAATAAGCACCATGACCCCCGCCAAGAAACCGCCCAGCACCAAGTGTTCCAGCACCGTGTGCACGGAAGCTTTAATGTTGCCGGATTGGTCCATCATAAGTGAAATGCTGATGTCTTTGGGCAGCGTGGGCTTAATTAAATCCAGCTTGTCTTTTACCCCTTGCACCACCGCCAGCGTGTTGGTACCGGACTGTTTGGTCACTTCCAACGTAACAGAACGGCGCTTATTCAGCCAAGTGGATTCGCGTTCGTATTCGCCGGAATTTTCCGCGTAGCCGATATCGGAAATTTTGATGGACGCGCCTTTGCGTTTGGCAATAAACACGTCATTAAAAGCCTCTACCGTGGGGATACGGCCCAAAATACGCAAGTTGTATTCCTGGTGCTGCTGTTCCACGCGCCCGCCGGGAATTTCCACATTCTGCTCGGACAGGGCTCGGGATACGTCGCTGATAGGCAAGTTCAAAGCAAACAGTTTAAACGGATTGACGATGACGTGAATTTCGCGTTCGCGTCCGCCCACGATGTTTACAGAACCCACACCGCGGATGTTCTCAATGTTTTCTTTTACTTTCTTTTTGGCTACTTCGGTTAAGTCCACAATATCGCGGTCGCCGGACACCACTACGTTTAATACGGCAATAGCGTCCATATCCAGTTTCTGCACGATAGGCGCTTCCGTTCCTTCCGGGAGATCGTTTTTAATCAGCTCCACTTTATCGCGCACTTCTTGAGCGGCCACGTCGCGGTCTTTGTCCATGTCAAACTTAATGCTGACCAAAGACGCCCCTTCCATGCTTTGGGATTTAATTTCATCAATCCCTTCCACCTGGTTGACGGATTCTTCAATTACTTTGGTAATAGAGGTTTCTACCTCTTCCGGATTGGCGCCGGCCAAGGTGGTCTGCACCAATACATAGGGCACGTCAATATTGGGGAACATCCCCACGCCCATGCCGGAATAAGACATTAGCCCCAATACCACCACGGCCACACACATCATAATAGTGGCTACCGGGCGGTGAATAAAGATAGACGTTAACCCGCCTTTTTTAGCCGGGCCGGCAGGCTGTTGCTGCGCTGCGTTTTGTTTTTCTTCTTCCATATAACCCCGCTTTATTTACCCATATCAATCTTGCTTCCATCCTGCAGACCGTAGGCAAATTCTAAAATAACGTCCCCTTCCTTCAGGCCTTCGGTAATTTCCAAATAATTGGTATTTTCAAAACCCACTGTTACCGCTTTCTTCTGGGCGGTCTTCCCGTCAGAAGCGGGAACAAATACATAGCTTTCGCCGTTTTCGGTATACAGGCTCTTCTTGGCAATGGAAACAGCGTTTTTCTTTTCCGCCAGTGTAATATCCACTTTGGCAAACATACCGGATTTTAAGATGTCTCTGGGGTTATCGGCCCAGAATTCCACCGCTACCGCGCGGCTGTTGGCGTCCACCACCGGGCTGATGATTTGCAGGCGGGCTTCAAATTCTTTGCCGGGCAAAGCGTCAATACGCAGGGTGGCCGGCTGGCCTTTATAAATTTCCCCGATGTAGCGTTCCGGTATGTCCACCGCTACGCGCACGCGTTCTTGGTTAACCACCAAAGCCACCGGGGTGGAAATGGTTACGTTTGCGCCCGGGTCCAAATACACCCGGCCGATGACCCCCGTTAAGGTAGACGGAACGACCACCGGTTCATACACGGCGCCCACTTCATCGCGCTCAATCAAAGAGACGGTTTGGTTTTTCTTTACAGGATCCCCTTCGCGCAGCAAGTTTTGCAACAACTTCCCTTCCACACGGGGGTACAAGGTGGCTTCTTCCCACGCCTTAATACTGCCGGACATTAAAAGCTGGTGTTTTAAATCCCGCTTTTGCACCGTTTCCGGGCGCACGGCAAAAACGTCCAAGGCCACCGCATCCATCGGGGAACCCGCCTTAGGTTTTAAAAACACAAAAGCCGCCATGGCTATCATCAATAAGACAATAACTATTTGAATTTTTTTACTTGTTTTCTTTTTCATACACTTCAACCTCTACCCCTACGGCAAATTTTAAATCAGAAAGCGCGATCGCGCCGTCATACACGGCTTGCACGTATTGCAAGTCGGAATCGTTCACGTTGGCAATAGCGTCGTTTAACTCCAGCTGGCTGGTTAAACCCGCACGGTAACGTTTCATTTGCGCTTCCAAGTTTTCACGCGCCTGCTCCACCACCCCTTTGGTGGCTTCTATGCGGTTGCGGGCTTCGTCCAAATTCAGCCACGCTTCTTTTACTTGAATACGCACATTTTTGAGTTTATTTTGATAAGCGGCTACGGCCTGCTCGTACGCCAATTCTTTCTGCGCCACTTGTGAGCTGACTTTAAACCCTTCAAAAAGCGGAATGCTCAGCGTTACGCCGGCGGTGGAAGACCAATAGCGGTCTTGCTTTTCATTGGGAAAACCCTGTTCCGTCAATCCGTTATATGTATAATCCGCATTTAAAGCCAATACCGGCATATGTCCGGCTTTGGCGATATTTATGTTGTAATGCGCCGCGTCCACCGCCAATCTAGACAGAATCAGCTCCGGGCGGTATTCCATGGCTTTTTGATACAACACATCCAAAGAAGGAACTTGTGGAAGCGTTAAATCCTTGCGGGACCAGGTAAGATAAATTTTGTCTTCCGGGTCTCTGTTTAAAATTTGACGCAAATACAAGTTACCCAATTCAAAGTTTTTCTTGGCTTGAATAACGGTAGGTTCAATATTTTCCACCTTTACTTTTTGGGTGAGCACGTCCAAACTGCTGGCTAAACCCTGTTTATATTTGGCTTGGGTTTCCGCCAAATGCTGTTTGGCGATTTTTAAATATTCTTCCTGCACGCGGATATAGGCGGAAGCGTAAATAATGTCATAGCAGAATTTAACTACCTGCTGGGTCACCAAATCGCGCACGTGCTTTAAATTATACACCCCCTCCTGCGCTCCTACTTTGGCTAAATTTACTCCCCCGCGGATTTGTCCGCCGCTCCATAACACCTGGCTTAAATTCAGCCCCGCCGCATAAGTATTGTTTTTGCCCACTTCCATCATGGCCCCGCCGCCAATGGCAAACTGCGCTTTTTTAATGGCGCGGGAATAAGAAGCGTCTAAAGATAATTTAGGATAATAGCCTGAGCGGGCCTCCGACAATTGTTCTTCATAAATGGCTTTCAGCTTTTCGGCGTCAATTACCTGATAACTGTCCGACAAAGCCATTTTAATGGCATCGGAAATGGTAATCTTCTCCCCGCCCACGTCTTGTTCCGCAAATAAGTTAGACGCTGGTGTGGGGGCCATCGCGCCAAAACACATTGGCGCATAACCGGCGGCCAGTACAGCCGCGGCAACCCATTTTTTCACATTATTTTTTCTTATCTTCATAATATCTTTTAACACCTAATAAAATGATCCGCACGGTGCGGGAAATGACTTCTTCGTCATATGTGGCGGGAACAGCGCCCCCATGAACATAAGTATTCACATAGGCATTGAGCATTACCTTAAAAAACAAGGCGGAAATTAACCGGCTGATATCCTGCGCCGCTCCGGCGGGCAAATGATGCACCCCTTCCTTTTGGGCTAAGTATTTCCCTAATACAACTTCAGGCAAAGGTCTTCTTTGCTCCGCCGGGAATTTGCGGTTAAGAGTATAAGCAATCATTTGCATGACAAATTTAGAGTTTACCGGGCTTTTTCGGAAAAATTCCATGTGCGCCTGCAATAATAAATTTAATACTTCCTCTAAATTATGCCCCTTGGAGTAGGCGTCTTCCATCATGGCAAAAAAACGCTCCTCGTGCTCGTCTACGATGCTGCGGCAAAGGTCCTCTTTGTTTTTAAAATAATAATACAATACCGGCTTGGTTACTTTTACCTTTTCGGCAATTTCACGCATGGATACTTGGTCAATCCCTTTTTCCGCCATTAGAAAAAAAGCCGCTTTTTTAATGGCGTGGCGCATGCGCCGCTCCCGGTCTTGTTTGTCTGTTTTTGGATGTTCGTTTTGTTTCATAATAAAACCGCCGGTTTGTGGTCTACCTACCGGTAAGTATATTATACCATAAACAATTTTTCTTTTGTTTGGTATTTTATGCAAAAAATATCCCGCCGTTTCCGCGGCGGGATAACATGGGAGACAAAACCCATTAAAACAGCAAAACCAAACCCCAAATGAAAAATATCCCGGCCAGCGCCGCACCCGCAACGGAAGGTACCGCGCAAAAGAACACGGCTCCGCATGCCCGCCAGCCACCTACTTGCCACATACGGCTGATGTTGCGAAGCAAATACCCTAACTGCAGCCCTAAAACGGCCAGCACCATCAGCGGCACAATAAAGGACACCGCCGGTGCCGCCAAAGCGATTACGCTGGCGGCG
This sequence comes from Candidatus Avelusimicrobium aviculae, assembly GCA_944324655.1. Taxonomy (GTDB): domain Bacteria; phylum Elusimicrobiota; class Elusimicrobia; order Elusimicrobiales; family Elusimicrobiaceae; genus Avelusimicrobium; species Avelusimicrobium aviculae. The sequence goes on along the minus strand of CALUXF010000018.1, from coordinate 13,974 downwards.
ATCAACAGCCCTTTAATAAAGCCGGCCGTTCCTATTAAAATGAACAGTTCCGCAGGGGAAGCCTTCTTTCCGGAAAAATCCAAAAACAAGGCCGCGCAGGAGGACATGACCACACCCAACAAAATTTCCGTTACAAACCAAACAGCGGTTTTAAACAGGAAAGAAAACAGGCCAATGCCGTCCCCCGCGTTAAAAATACATACAGTAGACAGTGCGGCCGCCAAGTACCCCAGCAAAGCCGCCCCATACGCGCGGGAAGCAAACAAACGTTCCAATCCTTCCCGCGGGTCTTTCATATATAGAAAGTAGGCTTGTAACAAATGGTGCATAAGGCCTCTAGTTCATCCACAAATAAGATACGCTGGGGGTGGTAAGGCTTTCCAGCTGTTTAGCCAGGGCGCGGCTGTCCATACCGCTGCCCAAAGAGAAGAAGAACTCTCTTAATCCCTCTCCGCGCTGAGTGAGGATTTTAGGGTCTTCCAACCCCGCCAATTCCCCGGCCAGCAGGCGGGCTTCCTCTTCCCCGCCCAATTTATCAATAAAGCCCAGTTTATAAGCCCGTTCACCGGTAAATACGCGGCCGTCGGTATATTCGGTTAAATCCTCTGGCTTCACATTGGGGCGCCCGGCTTTGACGGCGGCAAAAAATTGGCCGTACGTCTCGCTTACCATATCCTGAAGCAACGCTTTTTCAGCTTCAGTCATCGAGCGGGCATAAGAACCCATATCTTTATATTTTCCGGAAGTAATAGGCGTTATTTTAATGCCCAGCTTATCAAACAAGCCTTCCAAATTGCTGGTTTGCATAATAACCCCCACGGAACCGGTAATCGTACCGGGCTCGGCCACAATTTTATCCGCGGCCATAGCCACATAGAATCCGCCGCTGGCTGCCACATCGCGAAACAGCGCCACAATTTTTTTACCCTGTTGCTTGGCTTTTTGCAATTCCCCGTAAATATTTTGAACGGAAGCGACCGTCCCCCCGGGGGAATTGATATCCAACACGATGGCTTTTACGTTTTTATCCGCCGCCGCGGAACGAATGCTTTTGGCAATGGCGGAAGCCCCTTGGTTGCGGGAAAAAGGGCTGGAGTCATTGCTTTCCGCGATAACCCCGCGGATTTTTATCCAAGCAATGCCCGGTTGGGCTTTTTTGTTTAAATTTCCCACCAAAGCCGTTTTTTCAGCCGTGTCTTTCACTTCCGGGCAGGAAACGCCGGGCTTTAACACCAGCATCACCCCGCAAACGGAAGAAACCACAAACGCCAACAGTAAAAGCGTGCTCCAAAAACTGCGCCCGGAGAACGAAACCCCTTTATGAGGCTGGGAGGACGGCTTTTGCTGCGGGGTATTCTCTTTTTCTTGCAAACGGGACGGATGCGCCGCATCCTGCGGAATAGGCAAAGGCTGCGGCTTTAACGGGGCGGGAAGCCCTAAAGTAGACGCTGTCTGTTCATTTTCCAGCAAGCGCTTTTCCCAGGTTTTTTCTAATTTGTCTTGGTTGGGAGACGTGGGAAAAGCGTCTTTCCAATCTTCGGTATTCATGGTCATAAAAATCCTCTCCGGTAAAATCTTAATTCATTATACAATTTAAATTGCTAGAATATTTTTATCCAAATTTTAAAAACCCGCGCTGTCGCACGGAGGAGGGTTTATGTTTACCGGGGTTTATACCGCGCTCATTACGCCGTTTGACGCAAACGGCAATATTGATTACCCCGCCTTAGGGGCTTTGCTGGAAACGCAAATAAAAGCCGGAGTGGACGGACTGGTTCTGCTGGGAACCACCGCGGAAGCGGCCACCATGACCGCAAAAGAAAAACAAGATTTATTGGATTTTGCCGTAAATAAAATTAACGGACGGGTAAAAATCATCATTGGCACCGGCACAAACAACACGGTAACCACGCTGGAAAACACCCGCATGGCGTTGGGTTACAAGCCGGACGGCGTTTTGGTAGTAACCCCTTACTACAATAAACCCAATCCGGCCGGGCTCATCGCCCATTATCAGGCGGTTGCCCAGCTGGGTACGCCCATTGTGCTGTATCACATTCCGGGCAGAACCGGCTTAAAAGTGCCTGCCGCGGTGATGAACCAATTGCTGGAGCAGGTGCCCCAAATCCGCGCGGTGAAAGAATCAGATTACGATATGGCCGCGGTAACGGATTTTGCCGTCAAACACGCGGATACAGTAAACTATCTGTGCGGAAATGACGATATGTTCCTGTCTTTTCTTTCTATTGGGGCCAGCGGCATCATCAGTGCGGCGGCAAACATCTTTGCCCCGGCGTTCGTAGCCGTATACAAAGCTTTCCAGAAGGGTGACACGCAAAAAGCGTGGGAAATTTACAAACCGCTTTATCCTCTTATTAAAGCGTGTTATTTTGAAACCAACCCCACTTGCGTAAAATACATCCTGGCGCGTTTGAACGTGTGCGGGGAAACGGTGCGCCTGCCTTTGGGCCCGATAGCAAAAGAAACCAAAAGCAAAATAGACGCTTTGCTTGAAAAAGCAGACGCCAATCTTTTTATTTAAGAGGACTCTTCATGAAAACCGTAGGTATTATTGGCATTAACGGCATGGTAGGGCAAAAACTGCTGGCCGAATTTCAAAAAATCAAAACCCCGTTTGAAACCAAAACTTTTGGCAGAAAAGACGACATTACTCCCCTGGATATAGCCGTATTGTGTACGGATAACCCGGACTCACGCGTATTGGCGCAACAATTAAAAGACAAAGTGCGTTTTATAGTGGATATGTCTTCCGAATTTCGCTTGGAGAAAGACGTTCCCCTGGTAATACCGGAAATCAATCCCCAAACCATTACCGCAGACACGCGCCTCATCGCCAGCCCCAACTGCACCACCACCGGCTTAGTAATGACGCTGGCCGCCCTGCGCGGGCATTATACGCCCTCGGAAATTTTCTTTTGTTCTTACCAAGCCATCAGCGGCGGCGGGAAAAAACTGCTGGAAGACTTTCACACCCCCGGCTCTTTATACGCCAACAACTGCGTGCCGCAAATAGGCTCCATACAGCCTAACGGTTATACCAGCGAGGAACTAAAAGGCATTTTTGAAACCCGCAAAATTTTAGACCTGCCGCATGTAAAAGTCTATCCGCATACAGTGCGCGTAGCGGTGGAAAATTCCCACTCCTTAGGCGTAACCGTCAAGCTGGACAAACCGGTCGATTTGGACGAAATTAAAAAACTTATGAACACTTTCCCCAATTTAAAATATACGGACGACATCATCACCCCCAAACAAGCCAGCGGCCAGGAAACCACCTATGCCTGCCGCCTGCGCCGGGATTTATATGAACCCAATATCATCCACTACTTTATCACCTTTGACAACCTGTTAAAAGGCGCCGCCATGAACGCACGGCAAATTGTGGAACTGCTCTTGGAGAAATTTTAATGAAATCCATTTTAATAAACGGCGGCAAGGGAAAAATGGGGCAAGCCATGGCCCGCATTATAGAAAGTACGCCTTCCTTGGGCCTTAGCGTGGCCGCTTTGCACGAAGCGGGGGACGCGCTGCCCGCCCGGTTTGACTGCGTGATTGATTTTTCCTCCCCGCAAGGAGCGCAGGAAGCTTTCTACCTGGCGCGAGAGAAGAAAAAACCCTTTTTAACCGGCACCACCAACTTGCCGGAAACTTTCCTTTTCCAAATGCAGGAAGAAGATAAAATCCCCGTGTTCTACGCGCCGAACGTAAGCCTGAGCGTGTATTTCTTTACCGAACTGGCCAAAACCGCCGCGCGCATGTTCCCGGGTTATGAAATTGCCATGCACGAAATACACCACGTGCATAAGAAGGACGCCCCCAGCGGCACCGCTAAAAAACTGGCGGACGCCCTTCACCAGCCTTGGGAAAAGGTAACCTATGAACGCATAGGGGAAACCGTAGGTACGCACCGCGTTACTTTTGGCTGTGCGTTGGACGCAATCACCCTGGAGCACAAAGCCTTAAACCGGGATTTGTTTGCCGATTCCGCCCTGCATATCGCCCTGTGGCTTATGCAGAGAGAAGCGGGCTTCTACACCATGTCTGATTACGCTAAATTTAAACTTAAGGAAAAGCAAAAATGAAAATTCACTTCGTAGGAATTGGCGGCGTGGGTATGAGCGCCTTGGCGCAGCTGCACGCGATGGGAAAAGACACCGTAACCGGTTCTGACCGCCTAATCAGCAAGGGATATACGGATTTGGCCCTTTGGGATTATTTAAAAAAATTAAACATAGCCCTATTCCCTCAAGACGGAAGCGGCATTGACGAAACAACCGAACTGGTGGTTCTTTCTTCCGCCATAGAAGAAGACAACCCGGAAATTAAAAAAGCCAAAAAGCTGGGTATTAAAATTATCCACCGTTCAGACCTTCTTGCCAAACACGTGGGAGAGCACCGCACCATTGCCGTATCCGGCACCAGCGGCAAAAGCACCACCACCGCCATGGTATACGATATTTTGGCTTTTGCGGGGTTAAGCCCGTCTGTCATCACGGGGGCTGCCATTCTTTCCTTACAAAAAGACCAAGACGTTTTTGGCAATGTATACAAAGGAGACAGCGACATCCTGGTTATTGAGGCAGACGAGAGCGACGGCTCTATCGTGCAATACCGCCCGCATTTGGGCATTTGCTTAAATTTGCAAAAAGACCACAAAGAAATTGACGTCTTGCAAGGCTACTTTAAACAATTTATCAGCCACTGCAAAAAAGCCATTATCAATGCCGAAGAGCCCAACCTGACGGCAATTGCCGGAGACGCCAAAACCTTTGGCCTTACCCGCGGGGACATACATCCCTCCGCCATTAAAGCAGACGGGTTTGGTTCCGACTTTACGATTAACGGGCAGGAATTCCGCCTGCATATTCCGGGGCTGCATAACGTGGCCAACGCCACCGCGGCGGTAGCCGCCGCCTTGGAAATGGGCGTTGATTTGGAAACCTGCGCCAAAGCTTTAAATAAATTTACGGGCATCGCGCGGCGCTTTGCCAGCGTGGGAACGTACAATAAAATAGAAGTAATTGATGATTTTGCCCACAACCCGCACAAATTGGGAGCCACGATAGACGCCGCCCACCTGCGCGGAAAACGGGTTTTGGCTTTTTACCAACCCCATGCTTTTGCTTCCGTTAAATTACTGGCGCCAGAGTTTGTGGAAAGTTTTGCCAAACACATCGGCACGGACGACCACCTGTGGCTGACGGAAGTATACTACCCCGGCGGCACAATCCCCCCGGGCGTAAGCTGCCAAACCATTTACGAAGGACTGCGCGCACGGGGCGTAAAAGTAACATATGATTCCTGCCGTGAACGCCTGCTGGCCGATATTGCCGCCAGCGCCCAACCGGGGGACGTGATACTTGTGTTGGGCGCGCGGGACCCCACCCTGACGGACTTTGCCCGCAAAATTGTGGACGCTTTGCGTGAACACAAAAAACCAGGTACTTGTAAAGACTGCCTGCTGGGCAACTGTTGTATGGCTTACAGCAAATAATTTAAAACCCCCGCCGTTAAGCGGGGGTTTTTATTTGCCGTTTATTTCTTAGAAATTATTTTTTCTTGCCATCCATACGGGAAGCGAAAATGCGTGTATTCACTAGTTGTTTAAACACGCGGCCGCGCTCCTCAAAATCTTTAAACTGGTCAAAAGAGGCGCACGCCGGGGAAAGAAGCACAATGTCTCCCCTGACGGCGTTTTCAAAAGCATAGTCCACCGCGCGGGGCAAGTCCCAGCAGCGCGTAATGGGGAAAAGTTTTCCCAACTCACCGTCTATTTTATCCATGGCTTCCCCAATAGATAAAATCCGTTTGCAGCGCTCCCGCAACAGCGGAATTAACGGCGCGTAAGAAGCCCCTTTGTCACGCCCGCCCAAAATAAGCCATATATTGCGGTTTTTATCAAATGATTTTAAAGCGGTAACGGTAGAATCCACATTAGTGGCTTTGGAATCGTTTACATACACCACGCCGCCGTGGTGGGCAAATTGTTCAATACGATGTTCCATGGCGTGGAAGCGCTCAAAAACCGCTTGCACGGTAGCGGGAGCCACCCCGGCCGCAAAAGCCATTAAGGCGGCGGCCATGGCGTTTTCCACATTGTGAATTCCTTTTAAATGCGGCGGGCGCAGTTGGTGTCCTTCGCTAAAGATGATTTCGTCTCCGTCAAAAAACACATCGGTTTTCAATAAATGGTTGGGATGGGTGGAAAAAGCCAGCAACTCCCCTTTTGCCTTGCCGGATATTTGCGCGCAGGCCGCGTCCGCCCCGTTTAACACCAACACATCGCCTTCCCGCTGGTTTTTAAACACTTTGGCTTTGGCTTTAATATAATTTTTCATTCCGCCGTGATGGTCCAAATGGTCCGGCGTTACATTTAGAATACAGGCGTATTTAGGGCGGAAGTATGTACTGTCTTCCAGCTGATAGCTGGACACTTCTATTATTAAAAAATCCCCCTTTTTAAGCTGTTGCACCACGCTGGAAACCGGCGTGCCGATATTGCCGGATACATAGGTTTGGCGGCCTTTTCCTTCCCGCCGGCAGTGTTCGTCCAAAATTTCACCCAATAAAGCGGTGGTGGTGGTTTTGCCGTTTGTGCCGGTAACGGCAAAAACGGTAATGCCCTTAGGGGCAAAAGCCAGGGCGGTTTCCAACTCGCTAAAGACGGGAATTCCCCTTTTTTTACATTCCAGCAACACGGGGCTTGCCGGGAAAATACCGGGGCTTTTTACAATAAAATCACTTTCAAAAACCGCTTTGGTATGTCCGCCCGTTTCCACCAAAACGCCGGAGGGAAGATTAAAAGAATCGGCATGCTCTATAAATGATTCTTCGCTGATTAATACGTCAAAACCTTGTTTTTTAAGCAGCACGGCGGCGGCGCGCCCGCTGCGGCCAATGCCAATCACACACGCTTTTTTATATTTATTCTTATGAAACACGGTTTTTGCTCCCTAAATATGCCAGCACGGTTTCTTTGTCTGAAAAATGTTTTTTTTCCGCGCCAATAATTTGCTGTTCCTCATGCCCCTTGCCGGCAATAATAACCACATCGTCCTTTTGGGCGGCGTCCAACGCGCGGCAAATGGCCTGGGCGCGGTCCGGCTCCACCACAAAATTGGAATACCCTTTTGTTCCTTGTAAAATATCGGCAAAAATTTGCTGCGGATCTTCGCGCCGGGGGTTGTCATTCGTGATAAAGACCAAATCGCTTCGTTTGCAGGCGGTTGCCCCCATCAGCGGGCGTTTGGTTCGGTCCCGCTCGCCGCCGCAGCCAAACACGGTAATAATACGCCCCCTTTTAAAGTGTTCCACCGTATCAAAAGCGCGGTTAAGGGCTTCATCCGTATAAGCGAAATCCACAAACACGTAAAAATCTTGCCCGCCGCGCACCCGTTCCATACGGCCCGGCACCCCGGGCAACGCGGCTAATCCTTCTATCACGGTTTCAGGGTCCAGCCCCTGCCGCACGCATACGGCATACGCCGCTAAAGCGTTATACACATTATGCCGCCCCAATAAATGAATTTTACAAAGCCGCCCGTTAACGGTAAATGTGGTGCCGTCTAAAGATTCTTGTATGTTTTCGGCAATAAAATCGGCGGAATTTTCCAACCCGTAAGTAAGCACTTGCGCTCTGTTTTGCACCTCTTGAATTAGACGGCGTCCGTACTCGTCATCCGCGTTAATAACGGCGCAGCGGCCGGATTTGGGGTTTTGCAGGCTGGTCAGGTTTTCAAATAATTTGCGTTTGGCCTGAAAATAATTTTCAAACGTAAGGTGATAATCCAAATGGTCCCGTTGTAAATTGGTAAATACGGCAGTATCAAAATCAATACGGCGCACGCGTTTTTGGTCCAGCGCGTGGGAGGAAACCTCCATTACCAAGAACTCGCTTTCTTTAAGCACCATTTTGTGCATCAGCTTAAACAAGGGAAGCGCCGCCGGCGTAGTATTGGGGGCGGTGCATTGCACTTTGCCGTTGATGCGGTAATTTACCGTACCCAGCGCGCTGACTTTTTTCCCCGCATGCGTCAGTACGCTTTCCACCAAATAAGCGATGGAAGTTTTCCCTTTTGTGCCGGTAATGCCTATTATTTTTAAACGGTCGGAAGGGCGTTGGTAAAATTCACAGGCGGCATCCGCCATGTCCCGCTCTATATCGTCTGACTGGTAATATAATACCCCGTAATCTTTGGCGGCGGGCTGTGAAGAAACCACCATCACCGCCCCGCGGGAAACGGCGTCTTCAATAAATAAATTGCCGTCCACCCGGGAACCTTTTAACGCAAAAAAGACAGCCCCCGGCCGGACAGCCTTGGAATCAAAAGTTAAATCCGCCACCGGCAGGTTATTTAAATAAGCCAGCCCCAGCACTTTGCTTAAACTCATAATACATATGTTATCAAATTGGTAGAATTTAGTTATGCAAAAAGACAAGGCCTTTTTTGACCGTCTGTATAAACGTTATAATAAACGCGCGCTGGCTACGCCGGACCCTCTTCAATTTCTCTACGAATACCCAGACCTAAAGGACCGCGAAATTGCCGCCTTGCTGGGGGCCTGTTTTGCTTATGGAAATGTAAAACAAATCATTAAAAACGTGCAAGCCCTGCTGTCCGCAATGCCAGGCGGTCCTTATGCCTTTATTACCCAACACTGCACCGCGGATTTTAAAAAAACATTTTCCGGCTTTAAATACCGCTTTACCACCTCCCGGGAACTCTGCGCACTGCTGGTAAATATCAAATACATATTGGAGAAATACAGCACCCTGGAAGACTGTTTTTTGCACTACTATAAAACAGAGGAGGAAAACATCCTGCCCGCTCTGCGCGCGTTTGCCAGGCAGCTGCGCCGCGGAGGGGAAATATCCTCCTTAGTGCCGGATCCGGACAAAAACTCCGCTTTAAAACGTCTTAATTTATTTTTGCGCTGGATGGTGCGCCAAGATGAGGTGGACCCCGGCGGCTGGGAAAAAATTTCTCCCGCCAAGCTGATTGTTCCGCTGGACGTGCACATGCACCGCCTGGGACATATGCTGGGCTTAACGGCACGCAAACAAGCGGATATGAAAGCCGCCCTGGAAATTACCCGTTCTTTTGCCCGCTTTTGCCCCCATGACCCCGTAAAATATGACTTTTGCCTCACACGCTTTGGCATACGCGACGATATGAGCTATAAAGACCTGTCCGCCAAACGCCATACCAAACCGCGCCGGAAACCTCCGGCTAAAAGATAAGGAATTTATTCTGTTTCTATCCCGTATTTGGCAAGCAAGCCGGGCAAGGAATACACGCTAAAACGCGCCCCGCGCAAATAATTGGCTTGCGGATCTAACGCCAAACCCACGGAAGTGGTAAAATCCGCCTGTTCCAAATGCGCGCGAACAAAAGAAGCGCGGGTTAAATCACAGCGGGAAAAAACCGCTTTCTGCAAAAGCGTATGGGAGAAAGAAGCTTCCCTTAAATCACAATTTTCAAAAACCGTGTTTTTAAGAGGCAGATTGGCAAAAGAAACAAAACGCATCACACAGTTTTTAAACCGCACCGCCAGCAGCCAGCGCGCGCAACTATACAACGGCAAGCCTTGCATTTTGCATTCTTCAAACAGCACTTCTTTAAACGCTGTGCCCTGCACGCGGGCCAAAGACAAATCGCACCCGCAAAAAACGCAATCTTCAAATGTCAATTTATCCAGCCGGGCGCCGGGGAAACGGCAGTTTTCAAACCGGCAGCGGGCAAAAATTTCCGCACCGGCCGGAAAAGCTTGAAGGTGTGAAAAAACTTGTTGGTATTGGGTATTATCTGCCGGCATTTTTTCCTTCAAATAAATCTTGTAATTCCTGCGCCATTGCCGCTAAATGCGCTTGTATCTGGGGTTGTTTTTCTTTCATAAGAGGCAGCAAGCGGTGTCGTATCCAGTTACGGGTGTAAGCGTCGTCCGAGTTGGTTTGGTCCGTCACGAATGAAAGGAAATTGTTTTTTAAATACGCTTCCACTTCCGCCCGGGTAACACATAAAAGCGGGCGGATGATTTCCACCCCCTCCGCCAGCGGCCGGCGCGCGGGAATGCCGCAAAGCCCTTTGGCTTTAGTCCCGCGGAGGATATTGAGCAATACCGTTTCCGCTTGGTCATCTAAATGGTGTCCCAGCGCCACTTTGCTCGCCCCCCATTTTTTGGCTACGGCGGCAAAGGCCTGGTAACGCCCTTTACGCGCGGCGTGTTCTATGCTTAAATTCCACTTTTTTGCCAATGGGCGCACCGCAATTTTTTGAGTAAAAAAAGGAATATCCAATGCGGCGCAAAAATTTTTACAAAACTTTTGGTCCGCCAAAGCGTCCGCCCCGCGCAAAGAATGATTTACATGCAGGGCGGCTAATTCAAAATGTTTTTCTTTAGACAGATAATTTAAAAAATGAAGCAAGCAAACCGAATCCGGCCCGCCGGAAAACCCCACCAGTACACTATCTGCGCGTTTAATAAATTGAGAGGAAAACGCACGCATGCGCGGCAAAACGGACGCTTCAAAACTTTTTTTTGTCATATAAAAAAGTATAATAAATATTACAGTTATTATGGGGTGATTGCTATGAAAAAAAGAGTTTTAATTATTGAAGATGAAACATCTATCGTAGAACTGCTGATGCTGGTGCTTATGCGCGAGGGATATGAAGTAAAATCCTGCCAAAGCGGACGTGAGGCGGTGGCTATGATAAAAGAATTCCACCCGAATTTAATTTTATTAGACGTAATGTTGCCGGGTATGGACGGGGTTTCCATCATTAAAGTGTTAAATGAAGACGAGCAGCTGGGCTCTATCCCGGTGATTATCACTTCCGCTTTGGTAGAATCCCAAAAAATGTTTGAGGGCTTCCCGCAAGTAAAAGATTTTTGCGCCAAGCCGTTTGTCCTCAAAGACCTGGTGGTCAAAGTAAAACAAGCCATTGGGGATTTTTAAATTAAACCCATACAAAAACCCCGCCTAAATTTTAGGCGGGGTTTTTTACTGTCTGCTAAATTAACAAACGGAACTTTCCCACTCCGCGTAACGGCGCCAAAAATGTTCCAACACTTCTTCCAGCACCACTTCTTTCATGATGTCTTGCCCCAGCAGCTGTTTTAAGCTGACGGCGCTGTCTTTTAAAGAGGCGGGTATTTTATTATTTACATTAATACCAATGCCCACCAGCATCCAGTCCGTCTTGGTTTCCGAGGCGGACGCTTCTATTAAAATACCGCAAATCTTTTTCCAACTGCGGGAGTTCGGTTCCCACGCCAACACGTCATTGGGTTCTTTGATTTTGGTTTTAATATGAAACAAAGCGTTTAACGCTTCACTTACCGCTTGCGCCGCTTTTATGCTAAAGCTTTGGTTGCGGGAGGGATAAACGCGCGGGCGTAAAATAAGGGTAAAATAAACGCCGCCTTCTTCGGCGCTGAAGCTGCGTTCAAACCGGCCGCGGCCGCTTGTTTGGCGGCAAGCCAACACCATGGTATTGGCGGCTTCCCCCTGTTCGGCCAATTCTTTGGCCACATTATTGGTACTGTCCACTACTTCCAGCCCGATTACTTTTTCTACCGTTTGTACGGGTATTTGGGTTTCTAACATAATTATATTTTACCAATTTTAAAAAGCCTGTGCCCGTATGTATCCCCTAGGCCTAAAGAAGCGACAGGCATGGGACCAAAGACCCTGTTACCGTAAAAAACAAAATGCTTGAATAATTTTATGATGCGGAAATTTACCTTTTTCTTTTTACTGTGCGCTTGCGTATTGGGTTCCAATCATTCCCCCTTGTTTGCCCAGCATTGGGACAAGGCTATTCAACGCGCCGAAAAAGCGGCCGAAAAAGCCTCCCGCAAATACAATGGCAATTTAAACAAAGCGCTGGAAAAAAGCATTACTCAAGCCAAAGCCGTACACACCGCTTTAAAACCTGCGGGCAAACAGAATACTTTTATAAAAACTTTTAGCCTGCTTGAAAACCCGCACAAAACCAGCTTACTGGCCGCCGGCTGGAAGTTAAAAGAAAACCAAGACTGGCTTGTACAACGTATTCTATACGCACAATACGTTAGGATAGTATTAAAAAATAAAGAAAAGTGGCAAGATTTTCTAACACAGGGGACTGAAACTAAACCGGAGCAATTAGCCCGCTTAATACCCTCGGATAAAAAATATATTTTTATGGGGGAATACCACGAAGACTTTTTAAGCCTTGCCATTCAGCAAACAATCGTAGCATACGCCCGCCAGCATCCAGAAAAAAAGCTTATTGTTTTTAGCGAGTTTATAGATGACGACGCAGACCGCATCATCATAACAGCACTTGCCGACAATACCCCCTTTAGCCTATACATCCAAAATGGAATTCCTTGGGAGGGGCTAGAAGAATACGTTCCATTAGAAATCCAGATGCTGGGGAGAGAGCTCGGTATTCCCTTATCCGCCATTTTACAGGGGATTAGGACCCGTAACGAACATTGGACTTCCATATTAAAAAATTTCCGGCAAAAATACCCAGACGCTGTTTTCTTTATCCATTCAGGCAGTTTACATTCAGACTATCAGGAACCGTATTCTGTATCCACTTCTTTCAACCCACAGGAAAGTTTCGTTATGCAGTTTATTCCTCATCCTAAATATATGCGGAATTTTGAAAAATTTCATATGGTTACCCGCGGGAAATATTTACGCCCCGGTACCTTGATTTGGCAAAAACCGGAATTTGCCCGTATGGCCGGGTTTGACGTACAGGTGATATTGCCCTTGCCCAAGTGAGGAGTTTTTACACATGAGAAAGATTTCCCTGTTATGTTTTGCCGTTTTATTTTTTTCCTCCCCGCTGCACGCCCAACACTGGCACATGGCTTTAAAACGAGCGGAAAAAACCCTGCGCCAAACAACCAAAAAATACCAAGGCAATATAGAAAAAGTGCTGGAAAAAAACATTTCCCGCGCCCAAGCCGTACACAAAGCTTTTGGGGAAACGTCTTACTTCACCCCAATGTTTAACCGTTCCTATTCCATCAAGGAACCGATTGGGATGTACAAAATGGATATGGTGAACGGATGGACGCTGGAAGAAAACAAGCAGTTTATGATACAACGCGTCATTTATGAACGACACTCACGCCAATTATTACAAGCTAATGCTTTCTTGTCCAATAATAACATACAAACACCGAGTTTGCTGTCCGCGCAAGACCTGGCAAAATTAATTCCGGCGGATAAAAAATATATTTTTATGGGGGAATACCACCATCCCCAAATTACCCAAACGCTGCAGGAAACGTTAAAATCCTTCGCCGTGCGGCATCCGGATAAGAAAATCATTGTATTTTCAGAATTTATGGAAGAATGGGGCTTTGACCCGGAAAAAGATCCCCTTTTTAAACAATATATTCTCCCGCTGGAAAAAGCCGGCATTTCTTGGGTAGGTTTAAAAGAGAGCTGCCCCATGAAAGCAACCGTATTAAGCGAAGAGTACAACATGCCGGTCCAAGCTACATTAATGGGTTTAAAAACCCGCAACGAACACTGGATAAGCATAATAAAAAAATGGCGCCAAAAATACCCGGATGCCCTTTTTATTATTCACGCCGGAGCGGCCCATGTGGATTATTGGGAGCCGTATTCCGTATCCCAGCGCTTTACTCAGGAAGAAAGTTTTGTGATACACTTTATTCCCTTCTTTAACGGGTTTTTCCAATACGCCTCGGAACCTTTTCACCAAGCAACCAATTATATTTTTTACCGTCCCGGCGTACTGCGCTGGAAAACACCCCGCGCGGCCCGGCTGGCCGGCTTTGACATGCAGGTTATTCTGCCTTAGCGCGTTTTTTCTTTTCCGCGCTTTGTACCTGCATTTGGCGCAGTTCAAACAGGCGGTCACGCAGTTCGGCGGCCAGCTCAAAGTTAAGGGCTTCGGCCGCTTGCAGCATTTGCTG
>CALUXF010000017.1 GCA_944324655.1 Candidatus Avelusimicrobium aviculae | reverse complement strand
AAAGTAGTAGCTAGTAGAGTGAGGGCTATGCCCGTATTGTGAAAAACCCCCGGCTACGCCGGGGGATATTTTTTTGTTTACCGGTAAGGGTTATTTGTTTAAACGGTCTAAACGGGGTTGGGCTTTTTCGGCAAAAGTATCGGTAGGGTAGGCCAGTATTAGCTTTTTATACATGGCGGCGGCCTGTACGATTTTGCCTTGTTTTTCATAGCAGTAGCCCAGCTCAAACATAATTTCCGGCGCGTGGCGGGTCTGCGGGTAGGCCAGCAGGATTTTCTCCAGCGTGACGGATTTTTGGCTGCGGTCTTTTAACCGGCGGTCCGCCACTTCGGCCGCTTTGAGCATGGTGGATACGTATTTTTCCTCATTTTCGTTAAAGGCATCCGCCGTTTGGACGAGCGTGTTGTAAGCGCTTTGGTAATCTTTCATTTTTGCGTATACGTCCGCCTTGCCAATCATGGCGTCATAAGCGGCGGGTTTGCCTTCCAGCATTTGTATGGCTTTATCATAATAGGCAAGGGCGTTTTCATAATTTTTATTGTTTTCTTCCATAATGCCCAAGTGTTTGTATACTACGCCGATTTCCACGGAATCCGGATAATTTTTTAACACCTGGTTATACATGGCCGTGGCGGTTTGCGGGTCTTTTAAGTCATCGGCGTAGACGTCCGCCGCCATGCGGGTGCTGGCCGCTTTATAGTTTGTTTTGGGATACAAAGCCCCTACTTTTTTATACTGGGCGGCGGCGGCCATGGGGTTATGGTTACGGCGGTGCAAGTCCCCGTATAAAATTTCAATTTTATCGTTTTGGGCGTAACCGGGGTTTTGGGCTAAAAAGTCGTCAATCTCCAGCGCGGTGACGGCGTACATATCCGGCGTGTCAATGGAATAAAGCGCGCGTAGGTAAGCCTCTTGGCGTTGTTCTTTGTTTAACGCGTCCACATTGGCCGCCAACAGTTTAAGAGCTTGGCCTTTTTGGTCTTTGTCCAATTCGTTCATAACGGCTTCCACCCGGGAGCCGAGCAGGGCGGAATCGTTGGGAACCGGAAATAAATAGTGGGATTTTAGCAAAGCCGCCAAAGCGGAAGGATAATCTTGCGCCCGCACGAACAAATCCGCCTGTAAAAGAAGAGCGTCTTTATTTTGTTTGTCTTGCGGAAAGCGTTTCTGCCATACCGCCAGCGAATCCGCCAACGCGGCGGCGTAAGCTTGGTCTTGGCGTCTGTTTTCAGACACTAAGCGGGACTGGGCCTGATAAAATTCCAAGGCGTCTTCTGACTCTTTGGCTCCGGCGGTTACGCATAAAAACAAAACGGCTGCGGATAGATAAAACTTTTTCATAAAACCTCCTAGCGGTAGTTGGTAAACTGCAGCTCAACGCCAAAATCTTTGCCTTTGAGCAAAGCCATGGTGGCTTGCAGTTCGTCTTTGGATTTGGAAGAAACGCGAAGCTGGTCCCCCTGTATAGAAGCGGAAACTTTCAGCTTGGCTTCTTTAATGGATTTGGAAATTTCTTTGGCTTTGTCCGCCGGGATGCCCTGCTGTATTTTTACCGTCTGTTTGGCGGTGCCGCCCAGGGCGGCTTCTATTTTTTGGGGCTGCATGTTTTTAAGCGGTATGCCGCGCTTGGCAATGCGGGTGAATATAATGTCGCGCAAGGTATTTACTTTATATTCATCGCTGGAAGCGAGGCGAAGCTCGTTGTCTTTTTGGTTGAGTTCAATGTTAGAGTTGGTTCCTTTAAAATCATAGCGGTTGGTTATTTCTTTGTTGGCCGCGCTGACGGCTTCTGAAATAACGTTCAAGTCCACTTTAGATACAATATCAAAGCTGTAATCTGCCATAAACGGTCTCCTTGCGTAAAAGCTTTTTTAGGTTTCTATATTATATATTTTTTTGTACAATACAAGGGAAGCACCGCTGCACCAGTTGTTCTTATCTTACCGGAGGTTATATCCGCTTTTGCCGCCGTGGCCTCAGGCCTGCCGGCGAAAGGGAAAATCTTTATGTACATTAAAACCCGTCTTACCGTAATGAACTTCCTCCAATATGCCGTTTGGGGGGCGTATTTGACTTCCATGGGCGCGTTTTTGGCCAATGTGGGTCTGGCGGAAAATATTGGTTTGTTTTTCGCCACGCAGGGCTTTGTGTCCCTGTTTATGCCGGCCGTTATCGGTATTGTGGCGGACCGTTGGATCCCCGCCCAAAAATTATTAGGGCTGTGCCATTTCTTGGCGGCGGCTTTTTTGGCCGCGGCCGGATACATGGGTTCTTTGCCGCAAGTGCATTTCACTCCCGTTTATACCTTATACACGCTTAGCGTGGCGTTTTATATGCCCACGTTGGCGCTGTCTAACTCTGTGGCGTATACTGCTTTGCGCCAGGCGGGGTTGGATACGGTGGCGGCTTTCCCGCCCATCCGCGTGTTCGGCACGGTGGGTTTTATTTGCGCCATGTTGATCTCCAACTTTACCGGCTTTCAAAACAATTATATGCAGTGGTATTTTTCCGCGGCGTTGGGGATTGTGCTGGCCGTGTATGCGTTTACTTTGCCGGCCTGCCCCGTATGCAAAGACAAAGCCAAATCTTTGTCCGAAGCGTTGGGCTTAAAAGCGTTTGCTTTGTTTAAAGAAAAAAAGATGGCAATTTTCTTTATCTTCTCTATGCTTTTAGGCATGTCCTTGCAAATTACCAACGCCTATGCCAACCCGTTTATCAATGGGTTTAACTCTTTGGCGGGGTTCACCGGTTCGTGGGGGGCTAACAACGCCAATGCGTTGATTTCTCTGTCCCAAATATCGGAAACCTTGTGTATTTTGCTTATTCCCTTTGCGCTGAAACATTTTGGCATTAAACGGGTGATGCTGATCAGTATGGGGGCGTGGGTGCTGCGCTTTGGTTTGTTTGGCATAGGCAACCCTACCACCGGGCTGGGCATTACCATGTTGGTGTTATCCATGATTGTATATGGGGTGGCGTTTGATTTCTTTAACGTGTCCGGTTCTTTGTTTGTGGATAAAGAGACGGATCCTTCCATCCGCTCCAGCGCGCAGGGCGTGTTTATGTTGATGACCAACGGCTTTGGCGCTATGATTGGTACGCTGGGCGCCCAATGGGTGATTAACAAACTGGTTAACGTGCATATTAATGCTTATACCGCCGTACACGGCATGCTGCCTGCGGGGCAGACGTATCCGGCGGATTTGTCCCAAACCATTGTGCAAGGGTGGAGCAATTGCTGGTTTGTTTTCGCGGGGTTCTCCTTAGTGGTTATGGTATTGTTCGCGCTGGTGTTTAAATATAAACACGAGCCGCAAGCCAACTAAAACCGCTTTGTTTTGCTTAGCCGCCCTGGGGAAACAGGGCGGCTTTTTTATGGCAAATCCCAAACAGCGGTTTGCTTTTGTTAAAATATAAGTATGGAAATTTTAGCTCAAATAGTGGATATTTTTTTACATCTAGACGCGCATCTTAACGCCTGGGCCGGTATGATGGGCGTTTGGCTGTACGTGGTGCTTTTTGTGGTGGTTTTTTGTGAAACGGGCCTGGTGGTTACGCCGTTTCTGCCGGGGGATTCCCTGCTTTTTGCGTGCGGCGCGCTGGCCGCTACCGCCGGCAGCCCCATTGATTTGTGGATATTAATTCCCGTGCTGTTTGCCGCCGCCGTACTAGGAGATTTTTGCAATTATGAAATAGGCAAATGGTTCGGCCCCAAAGTGTTTACCCGCAAAGACAGTATTTTTTTAAACAAAGACCATTTAAACAAAGCCCACTCTTTTTATGAAAAATACGGCGGTAAAACAATTATTTTGGCGCGTTTTATCCCCATTATCCGCACGTTTGCCCCGTTTGTGGCCGGAATAGGGAAAATGACCTATTTCCACTTTGCTTCTTACAACTTAATAGGGGCCGCGCTGTGGGTGCTTTTGTTTACCTTGGGCGGCTATTTCTTTGCGGATTTGCCTGTGGTGCAAAACCATTTCCACTATGTTATAGTGGCCATTATTGTGCTTTCCTGTCTGCCGGCGGTGTTTGAGTTTTATAACGAACGCCGCAAAGCGTGCCGCTCTTCCCGCAAGGACGTGGCTCCGTAATCTGCTTCTTCCAGTTCCACGGGCAAAGTGCCGTGGGGCTCAAGTTCACCTAAAATAATTTTTGCCGCGCTTTGCAAGGAGTAGCGGCTTAAGCCGTAAGTGGCAAGTACCGTATCCGCTTCGGGATATTTGGAAATGTCGTACGGGCTCATGGTAGAAATGAAAACCGTGTTTGGGTTTTCTTTTATCAGCCCGTTAATGGCGTTTTTTTGGTTGATATTTGTTTTATCCGCCCATTGCAGGCTGGTGACTACCAAAAGGTCCGCTCCTTTGGCGCATTGGGCGGCGCGTTGGCTGTCTTTGGCGCGCGGAGAAAGGGCGGCGTTATAGGTGCGTACGTCCCAGCCGCTTTCTAAAAATGGTTTGCTGAAACTGGGTAACTGATCCGCAAAGCGGGAGGGGGCGAAAAACACGGCGCAAACGGAGGGCTTTTTGCCGTCCGCCCGGGCGGGTTTGAACGGAAGCAGATTGCGGCGGTTGCGCACCAGGGTGACGGCTTTGTCGCTCACGTCCTGCAGGGCGGCGCGGTAAGCTTTGTCCGTAGGGCTGGGGACGGGGAGGGGCCCGTCTAACAACCCCAGCTCTTTCTTTAAATTAAATATGCGCCGGGAAGCTTCCTCCATACGCGCGGTGCTTTTTTGGTTTAAAATTTGTTCTTTTATCCGGTTAAAAACGGTGTTTATTTTGATGTATCTGCCCAGCAAAAGCATATCGGCCCCCGCGTTTAAGGCTTTGACGGCGCAATCCGGTATTTTACAGAAAAAAGTGGTGCTTTTCATATCTAAGCTGTCTGTTACCACAAAGCCGTTAAAGCCCATTTTTTCACGCAGCAAATCGTGCAAAATCGGGCGGGAGAAAGTGGCAATATTATTAATATCCAGCTCCGGATATAAAATGTGCCCGGTCATAACACCGGGGACCTGGTGCCGTATGGCTTGGGCAAATGGGGTTAAGTGGGTTTTTTCCATCACGTCCAGCTTATCGTGCACCACAGGCACTTTGTAGTGGGAATCTACGGTCGTGTTCCCGTGCCCCGGGAAATGTTTCACCACGCTGATAATGCCGGAAGCCTTAAACCCGTTCATTAAAGACAAACCCATCTTGGTTACATTGTCCGGGTCGGACCCGAAAGAGCGCACGCCGATAATGGGATTATGCGGGTTGCTGTTTACGTCTAATACGGGGGAAAAGTTGATGTGTACGCCCGCGCGGCGTAGTTCCAACCCGGCTAAATAGGCCACAGTGGCGGCGGCTTCCTCGTCCTGCGTGGCGGAAAGCATCATGTTGGTAGGCAAATATTCAAAACCCAGCGTGATGGGGGTGTATACGGTGCCGCCTTCATAATCGATAGAAATAAGCAGCGGTATTTTATGCGGGCTTTTGGCGGCCCAAGACTGCAGCTTGGCTACCAATTCTTTGGTTTGGGGGAGGGAGTAATTTCCCCACTGTATCAGCACCCCGCCTATTTTGCCTTCTTCAATGGCTTTGCGGTTTTGTTCTGCGCTGTCTACGTCTACAAATACCACCAAGGTTTGGCCTAGTTTTTCCTCAAAACTCAGGTCTTCAAACTTTATTTGCGCGGCGGCGGCCAACGGCCATAATGCCAGTATTAAAAATATCCATTTTTTCATGCGTTTACCCGGATGACCGCCATCTCCGCCGGGGCAAACAGCCTAAGCGGCATGCCCCAATAAAACCAGCCGGAAGTGACGTATAAATTCATGTGTCCCACGGGATACAGCCCGTACACATACGGATACTGCCATTTTACCAAGAAATTGAAAGGAAATATCTGTCCGTTATGCGTGTGCCCGCTTAACATCAGGCCGGCTCCGGCGTCCGCCGCGGTTTGAACCAAAAGGGGCTGGTGGCTTAAATAAAAGATGGCGTCCCCGGCGGGAATGGAGGCCAATAATTGGGTTACGTCCTGCTCTTTGACGCGGGCGGTGCGTACGTCTTTTACCCCGGCAATGGTTAAATTTTCCATTGGGCGGGCCGTTTCGTTTTGCAACAGAGCAATGCCGCTTTGGCGGTAAAAACGCAGGGAATTTTCATACCCGGTGTAATATTCATGGTTTCCCAATACGCCGTATTTGCCTAAAGGGGCTTCAAACCGGGCCAACGCTTGGGCGTAGCTATCTTTACCGGGGCCGTACTCAAAAACGTCTCCCAACACCAAAAGCAAATCCGGTTTTTCTTTTTGCAGTTTTTCCAGCGCGCGTTCAAAGCGTTTTAAACTGACACCTACCCCTAAATGCGTATCAGACAAAACCGCCGCTTTTAATTCGGGTGCGCCGTCTATATGCACGTCCACGTATTTTATGGCGGGAGTTTTCAGCCCGTTCCACATGGCCAAGGCGCACAAGACAACCATTATCACTAGGCTGGCCGGCCCTAAAAAACGAATGATATTGCACCGGCAAAGCAAAAGCAAACCGTGCAATGCCAAGAAAATAAGGCTTGCGCAAAATATAATAAACGCCAGCCCCACCCAGGCGTTGGCAACATAATACAGCACGCTTTCCCACACGCCGAAGTGGGTGCGCGTATACGTCATGCCAAAACGTACAAAGACGGACAAAAGAAACGGTATAATGAGCGCCGCCCATTTAAGCGGTACGGACGGAAAAGCCACATGCAGCCAAACGCCGGCTGTAAATTGCATAAAAAAAAGACCTACGGTCATTATCCAAAAAAACATGAAAACGGCTCCTGTGCAAAAAAGGCCCGCGGCCGGGGCAATGTTACCCGCGCGCGGGATTTATTTATATTTTAAAAAATTTTCCATAATAAGTATAATATATTTGTATTTGCAGTTTTACTTTATATAAAGAGGAATTATGACAGTAAGAGTGAGATTTGCCCCGTCCCCAACCGGGTTTTTGCATATAGGCGGGGTTCGTACTGCGCTTTTTAACTACCTTTTCGCCAAAAAGAATAAAGGCACGTTTTTGTTACGTATTGAGGATACGGACGAGGAACGCTCCACCCAAGCCTCTACGGACGCTATTTTTGAAGGAATGCAGTGGATGCAGTTAAATTGGGACGAAGGCCCTATGCCAGACGGTACTTCCAAAGGGCCGGATACGCCTTATTACCAAGCCCAGCGCGCCGATATGGGCATTTATAAAAAATATATTGACCAGCTTCTTGCCGAAGGCAAAGCCTACAAATGCTATTGCACCGAAGAAGAGTTGGAAGCCAACCGCCAAAAATGCCTGGCGGAGCACCGCCCGCCTAAGTACAGCGGCAAATGCCGGGATTTAACCCCCCAGCAGCAAGCGGAGTTGGAAGCCCAGGGGCGCAAGTACGTTATCCGCTTCCGCATGCCTCAGGAAGGGGACGTGGAATGGGATGACATGATTCGCGGGCATGTAAAATTTGCCAGCAAAGATTTGTATGATTTGGTTATCCAAAAAACCAGCGGATACCCCACCTATAACTTTGCCGTAGTGGTGGACGACCACCTAATGCGTATGACGCATGTGATCCGCGGCGATGACCACATTTCCAACACGCCGGCGCAAATTCAAATTTACCGCGCGCTGGGCTGGAAAGAACCTATTTTTGCCCACTTGTCTATGATTCACGGGCCGGACGGCAAAAAACTTTCCAAACGCCACGGCGCGACCAATGTGGTGGAGTTCCAAAAGATGGGATACCTGCCGGAAGCGCTTAAAAACTATTTGGCGCTGCTTGGCTGGTCCACCCCGGATTCCCAACAGCTTTTTGCCCCGGGAGAATTGGAAGAAAAATTTGATATTTCCGGCTGTCAGCCCAGCCCGGCCGTTATGGACCCGGAAAAACTGAACTGGATGAACGGGGAATATATCCGCCATACTTCGCTTTCCCGGTTAACGGATTTGGCTTTGCCGTTTATCACGGCGGCGGGAATTGACGTTTCCAAAGTGGAACGCTCCCGCTTGGAAGGCATTATCGGCCTGGAGCAGGAAAAGTATAAACTACTGACGGAAATACCGGATTTAATCCGCTTCTTCTTTGAAGAACCAAAGTTTGAAGCCGAAGCGCTGGAAAAAGTTTTTGCCAAGCCGGAAGCCAAAAGCGTGTTGGAAGGCATGGCAAAAGTATACGGGGATTTGGCCGATTTTACAGAAGCCAATTTGGAAACGGCCGCCCGTTCCTACGCCAAAGAAAACGGCATGAAGGCCGGGCAGATTTTCCACCCGGTGCGCGTGGCTGTTTCCGGCCGCACCCACGGGCCCACTTTGTTTAAGATGTTGGAGTATATGGGCAAAGATACCGTGGTTGCGCGTTTAAAAGCCGCCGTGGCTTTGTGTAAGTAAACAGTCCGGGCCGGACCCGGAAGGAACGGCATGAGATATTGGGTTTTCGAAAATGGTGATGTGGTGGGTCCTTTCCCGCTTCAGGAGTTAATGGAGCGGGAGGGATTTGGCCCCCACAGTTTGGTGTGCCCCGAATCACAAGGGGAGGAGTCTGCCGCTTGGAGAGAGGCCGCTTCATACGATGATTTCCATTTTGAAACACCCATTGCGCAGTTTGCCTCCCCTGTATTAAGCGATGTGGAAAAGCAGGATGTTTTTGAAGAGGAGTTAAACACCCTGTTGGAAGAAAAATCTCCCATCATATCTCCCGAACAACCCGTAGCGCAGGAGCCGGCCGAGAATTTGCATTTTCCGGCGCATGCGCCCGCTAAACCCGGCCCGATAGAAGACTATTTTAATAATATCAAGGGTGAGGACCTGGGCAATATTTTGGGCATACCGGACCCAAGCGAAAATTCTGACATGAATCTGGCCCGCGCATTAAAAAGCCAGTTTGCCCAAACCCAGCCGCCTTCCGGCATAGGAAAAGAATCCGTGCTGGAAGATGATCCCTTTGATGCTTTTACCGCGAAGGAAGATTTGTCTGACAAGCAAGGCTCCCTAGAAGATGATTTGGCGGGGGTGGAGCCTATCACCCAGCAGGTGCCCATAGTATTGGCGGGGCAACCTCAAGAAGAGCCTTTCCACCCCAAATATCGCATCCGTAAAAAACGGGACGAAAATGCGGATGTGCAAGAAGCGCCTGTCCCGCCGCAAACGTCCGCGGAGCAACCCGGCGAACCGGAGACCCCGGCTTCCCAAGAGAAAGAAAATATTTTACAAGACGTAAAAGAATCTTCTTTAAAACAAGAGACTCAACCGGTTTCTGACTTTGCCAAAACTGAAGAACCGCAAGAAACGCCCGCCGTTTCCGCCCCTGTTTTGGCGGAGGAAAAAGAAACGGCGGAAGAAGTTTCCTCCGTTCCTTTATCTCACGCGGACCAGCAGGAAGAACCAACCTTGGAAGCGGCCCCTTTGCCTAACACTTTATCACAGGGCATTTCCTTATCTTTGCAGGAAGATGAGGCTCTTTCTGTTGAGCGGGAAACCCCGTCCTTGCAGGAGGGGAAAGACCCGTCTAAGAAAGAAGGATCTATCCCTTTAGTAAAAGAGCCGCAGGAAACGCCGCCTGTGGTGCGTCAAGCGGATAAGGACTCTCCCAAAGAGATAAAAGCAAAAACTGAGGAAACTTTTCAGCCTCAGACGGAAGATAAAATGCCGGAACCTTCCAAAGAGGCGCAGATTCCGGTTTTGCCTGCCGACCAATCGGCCACGGCCCCGCAGGCGGAGCCGGCCGCTCCAAAAGATACTCCGCCCGCCGCTTGCGCCGCGGAACAAAAAGAGAAGCAAGCCTCTCCCGTTTTAACGGTTGCGCCGGAAGGCAAACAAGAGGCGCCCGCTCCTAACCCGGAACCGGAAAAAAAACCTGAGCCTCTGCCGCCCGCCCAAGAAGCGCAGCAAGAGCAGGCGGTTCCCGCCCAGCCTAAAGAAAATGCCGGGAAAGACCCTGTAAACGAAATTTTTAAAGGGGCGGTGGCTGTAACGGAAACTCCGGAAGTAAAAGAACCCATAAAAGAAGTGGCCCCGGTGGTGGAGACGCAGGTAAACCGGGTTAAACCCTCTTTAAAGAAAACGGCGGAAATAGATAAATTTTTAAATGAAAAAATAAAAGAAGAAAAATCCCGTATTCCCGCTTCAAAAAAACTAATGTGGGCTTCCGGTTTTTTGGCGGTTATACTGGCGCTTTTGGGGCTATTATGGTTGTTTGGCCACCAGCAAGCGGTGGTTTCCGGCAAACAGCAAACGCCCAGTATTGTGCAGGAAGGCCTTGCCGTGGAAGAACTAATGCCTGACGCCGCACCGGACGTTCCTTCCGCACAGGAAGTTTTGTCTGCGCCCAGCGTTCCATCCGCGCCGCCCGCGCCCAAAGCGCCGGAAGTCTCTCCGCAGGATACGGCGCTTCAGGTTGTAAAAAATTATGAATTGCCCAATTCTAATGGAAAAATAGCTGATTATTTTGATAGGATTTATAAAAGCAAACTGGCTGACGGGTATAGTGCGGTTTGGTCCGCCACGCCGCTGCACAATAATGTATATATTGTAAAATACCGGATAAGCAAGACCCGCCTGGAGCCGGTGGTATATTTGTTTCAGGTGGATGTTTCCACAAACAAATTAATAGGCGCTTTAAATAATATAACGCTGGACTTGGTAGGAAAATTAAATTAAACCAAAGAGGGTTAAGTATATGATACTCATGGACGATCTGTTTAAACTGATGAAAGCAAAAAACGCTTCCGATATTCACCTTACCGTGGGCGTACCGCCAGTGCTTCGTATTGAGGGGCGTTTGTACGCCACCCAGTTTGAGGCGCTTACCAAAGAAAGCGCCCAGACGCTCATTTACTCCATCATGACGGACGAACAACGCCAGCAGTTTGAAGAAAATTTAGAGTTGGACTTCTCTTTCGGTTTAAAAAGTTTGGGTCGTCTTCGTGTAAATATTTATAGACAAAAAGGCTGCGTGGGCGCGGCTTTGCGTTCCATTCCCAATGATTTCAAATCCTTTGAAGAATTAAACCTGCCTCCCGTGGTATACAATATCATGAAGTTAAACAAAGGCTTGGTTTTGGTAACCGGGTGTACGGGTTCCGGTAAATCAACCTCTTTGGCCAGCATGATTAACTATTTAAACATGAATGAAAGCAACCACATCATGACGGTGGAAGACCCTATCGAATTCGTCCATCCGCATAAACGCAGTATTGTAAACCAGCGCGAAGTGGGTTCTGATACGCACTCTTTCCAGGCGGCATTAAAACACTTCTTGCGTCAAGACCCGGATGTCATTCTGGTGGGTGAGTTGCGCGATATTGAAACCATTGAAGCCTGCCTTACCTTGGCGGAAACCGGGCACTTGGTGTTTGCCACCTTGCACACGAACGACGCCGTGCAGTCCGTCAACCGTATTATTGACGTGTTCCCGGCGAACCAACAGCCTCAGGTGCGTACGCAGCTGTCCTTCGTGTTGGAAGCCATTTTATCCCAGCAGTTAATTCCCACGCTGGACGGGCGCCGCGCCATGGCCTGCGAAGTGTTGCTTGCCAACTCCGCCGTGCGCAGCTTAATCCGTGAAGGTAAGGCCGAGCAGATTCTTTCCACCATGCAAACCAATGCCGGCATGGGTATGATTACCATGAACCAGGCGCTGGGTGATTTGTATATTAAAAAGAAAATCAGCTATCAGGAAGCCATCGGCCACTCGGGCGATCCTTCCGGCTTTAAAACTTACTTGCAGCAAAAATTGGGAACAAGTAATTTTAAATAAAGTAATTTTAAAAGGGGCCGCAAAGAGGCCCCTTCTTATTTAATATAAAACCCCCGCTTTTTTAAACGGGGGTTTTTGTTTTGGGAAAAGCTATAAAAAGGCTTTTATTCTTGGCGCGGGCGCCGCGGGGGGAGCTGCGGATGTACGCGGACGATCACATCTGTCCCTAACACCGTGCTAAACTGCGGGTCTACCCGGTCCACAAAAGCGTTTAACAGCCAACCATTTATATAGGGGGCGGGAATGGGGGTTTTCCCGCGGGAGGTGATTATTTCCCATTTAAAATCGCTCAGGTTGCTCTCTTTTTGGGTTCGTATGGATAGAGTGAGTATTTTGTCTTGCTTCCAAAAGAGTCTGTTTTGCCACTCTTGTTTGAGCTGTGCCGCATTTCCTTCAATAAAGCGTGTCGGCGCGATGATGATTAAATATCTTTGTTTTTTCCCAAAATAGATGGGGGATAGTGCGGGGTTATTTCTCCCAGCCAATTTTTCCACTGGTTTTTAACTGACAAACCTTCTGTTGTTTTCAAATTTACTAATACCATATGGGGTTGGCGCAATAATTGTTTGAAAAACAGGTCTGCCCCATTGTCTTTAAAAAAGCGACTATATTGCCCCGATGCGTACGGCCGGGCGCTGGGAGGAATGAAAGGGCTGGCTACTATTATTTTGTTTTGCGGGTTTTGTTTCCGTATGGTTTCTAACAATTTGGCTATTTGCAGTTGGGAGCCGGGGTTCCAGTCTGCCGCCACCAGTATTTTGTTTTTATCTTTAATAAAAGGGGTGTAGTTTACGGCGTTTATATGTACAAAATCACGCTTCAAAGTAGCTTGCATGCGCTGCGCATGGTGGCGGATAAAAGCCAAATGCTGCGCCTCTTTGTGGTACGCGTGGGATTGTATCCGCACACTTTGCTGCAAAGCCCAGTCTGCCAAAACTTTTTATCTAAGGCGGCGTTGATTTGCTGTAATTCCCACATTTGTTCGGCTTGCCTGGCGGCGTTTTTAATTTCTTGTTTCGTGAAAGGAAAAACACAGCTTGCCGCTAGCGTTTGTTGGGGGAAAACTTTTTTGGAGGTTTTATGAAAGGGTTTTAACCAACGTTGGGCGTAACCATGCGTGGGGCAGGTGGAAAAAGCAGCATACTAAGTAAACAGAGGTGCAAAATAGGCTTCATATTATTATTATAAACAGGTGGCAGGGGAAAAGACAGGGCCCAAAGTCCCTGGTGTGTGGGGCCAAAAGGCCTATAAGGGGGTGTTTATGTATAAATCCGCCCCTAATAATTGGGCGGTTTTGGGGTCTGTTTGTTTGATTATATAGTATTGAAGGGGGATCATTTGCCGTGCCGTGCCGCCGGGCAATTTGTCCCAAAAATAATTGGCAAAAAGCTTGGCATCCCGCAAAGAAAAATCTATTACGGCGGCACGTTTTTCCTTCATAATGGCCGGTAAATTTTGGGGAAACATATACCGCAGGTGTGCTTCGCCGGCTATTACCAAAATTAAATCATAATCTTCCCCGGTTTCTAATATTTTTCTTTTCCGTTCTTCTGCAATGCGTTTGGCCCACTGCCGGTTGCGTTCTTCCAGCCCCAGGGGGGATTTAGCGTAAAGCGTTTGGTTTTCTTTTCCGTATTTTAATAACTGGGTATAATTTTCCAACGGTAAAAAGGAAATACCGTTTTCTTGGGCTAGGGGGGTATAGGGGTTAAAAGAGGGTCCCCAGTGATTGGCTTTCAGCCATTCTAAAGAAAGGTTTTCTTCCGTCAGCAACGGGACGGGCTTGCCGTTTAAAGTGGTGGATAAAGCCTCGGCCGCTATTAAGACCTGCGCTTTTGGATTTTTTGCCTTATATTGTTTTACCAAAGACACAATTTCATGCGAAGCCGGCGCCAGAAAAGGGGCATAATGGTGTACGGCGGCAAAAATAACATTTTTATCTTCCAGCAAAGCCAAGTAATCGGGCGGATTAGCGGAAACGGTTTGTTCAATGTGTTGCAGGATACTTTCCCGGTTGTTTTGTATGTAACGGATACGGCTTATAAAATGTTTGCGGAACAATGCCGCCATGGTGTTATTGCGGGCCAGCACCTCCGCTGGCAGCGCGGCCGGAAAAGAAGAAACCAGTTCATCAAATTGGCCCAGCAGGGTTTTTGCGAAGGGATTTTTTGTAAGCTGCAGAAGTTGGGCTTCCGCCGCGGCGGCCGAGAAATTTTTTTCCACCTCTTTTTGCCATTTTTTTAATTCTTCCTTTTTCTTAAAAGAGGGTGTCTGTTGGCGTTGTTTTTTAAAATATGGGTTTTTGCTGGGGTGGCGCTTACAGGCTTTTTGTATTCCTTTAAAAGCACGTTGGGAGTATGGCTGCGCCTGCAGGCCAGAAGCAGACAACCCGATCAGTAAGCTTCCTGCCAGCATATTGACGCAAAGGGGAAACAGTCTCATATCTCTATTGTATTTATTTTTTGGCAGGGTATGCCAGGGCTAAAAGGCCTAAGCGGTCATGGGCCCGTCTGACAAGGTTTGCTTGTCGCGCAGTTTGCGGTGGTAGGTAATGGCAAAACGGTGGACTTCATCGCGTATTTCCATAAGCAGGTTGAGGGCCGGGTCCCCGATAGGCAGTTTGATGCTTTCGGCGGCGCCCGGCAGGTAAATTCCTTCATGCGTTTCCGCCAGCGCGATAAACGGTATATACAGTCCCGCCCGCTCAAAAGCGTTCATGGCGGCGTGTATTTGGCTTTTTCCGCCGTCCAGCAAAATTAAGTCGGGCATTTGGGAGGGGTCCCTTTTGATTTGGCGCAGGCGGCGGAATACATTTTCCTCCATCATGGTAAAATCGCTCCCGCCCCGCTGCGGCAATTTGGAGCGTATTTTAAAACGCCGGTAGTGTTCGGTATTTTTTTCACCGTTTATAAAACACACCATACAGCCTACGGCTTCCCGCCCAAACAGGTGGGAATTGTCAAACGCTTCTATGTGGGCCGGCAGTTTATGCATGCCGATGACCTCCGCCAAGCGTTTTAGTTTATCGGTATTATCCATGGCGGTAATAATTTTTTCTTCTTTAAATTTTCCCACCAGCACGCGTTCTTTCATGTGTTCCAGCGCTTGTAAAAAATTGCGGTACACGGCGGCTTGCTCATACTCTAAATTTTGGGAACAACGGCGCATCAACACCGTAATGCTGCGGGTGATGTTGTCAAAATCTCCTTCTAAAAACAAAGCCATGCGCTGGGCGATTTCGCGGTATCGCTCATAAGATATTTTCCCCGCGCAGGGGGCCGGGCATTGGCCGGTATGGTAGTAAATGCAGGTTTTAATTTTTTTTTCGTCCAGCGGTTTTTGGCGGGAAAAATTCCACTTGCACGGGCGCAGCGGGGCGTATTTGCTTTTCCATAAAAAGCGCAGCAGGCTTTTGACAATGCTGGATTTGGGGTACGGCCCAAAGTACAAATCTTTCCCCGGGGTACGGCGGCGGGTTAAATGCAGGCGGGGAAAGTCTTCCCCCATGGTCAGTTTTAAATAAGGGTAACTTTTGCCGTCTTTGCCTAAAGAATTAAAAAAGGGCTGGTAGCGTTTGATTAGTTTCTCTTCCAATACAAGGGCGTCTCTTTCGCTGGCGGTGGTTACGTAATCAATTTTAGCGATGAGGGGCAGCAGGCAGGGCAGTTTCCAGCCGCGGGAATAGAGGTTGGAGGCTTGGAAATATTGTTTTACCCGGTCCGCCAGGTTTTTGGCCTTTCCGACGTAAATAATGGCGCCCTCTTTGGAACGCATGATGTAAACGCCGGGTTTATTTGGTAAAATAGAAAGCCTGGGATCCATTTTTTTATTTTAACATTTCCGGGCCGCATGCGCCCGGCAAAAAAATGGTTGACCCCGTGCCCCGGAATTGGATAAAATATATCTAACAGATTTTTGTATAGAGGAATCTTAAATGGCAAAATTAAAAACCGGTAGACATACCAGCGCTTTAAAAGCCCAGCGCCAAGCTGAGAAGAGAACTTCCCAGAACAAAGGGCTTATTAAAAAGGTCCGTGTGGCCACCAAAACCGTGAAAGCCGCCGCTTCCACCAAAGCCGCCACGTTGAAAGAAGATTTGAAAAAAGCGGAATCCTGCATTGATAAAGCCGCCAAAAAAGGTGTAATTCACTGGAAAACGGCCGCCCGCAAGAAATCCCGCTTGGCCAAAGCGGCCAACAAATCCGCCGCTAAATAAATTTTAGGCGACAAACAAAAACCTCCCGTAAGGGAGGTTTTTTATTCCCTTTTTCAACGCAATAACCAAAGAGGTTTGCCGTCTTTTTGTCTTGCCGGCGTGATGTCTCTTGTTTCTAGCGTTTTGCCCACCCTTTTTTGAGAGGGATATATTTTGCCAAATGAGGTGTTTTAAGGGCGGGTTTTTGGGCAAAACCAATGAGGGAAAAAAGGTTGAAAAAACTAAAAAGCGTTCTCTCTTGCCTTTTTTATTTCTTTGTGTTAAAATATACTTACCGGTAAGTAGAATTTATGGGTTTCTTCTGTCCTGTATACTTAAATATGCCGATGCGTGCGCAGAACAAATTTACCGGGGGGTAAATGGCGCGTTATATGCCTGGAGGGAGTGGAATCTTTCTCCGGGAAAAGAGAATAATCCGGGGCTGCTAAGCCCCGGATTTTCATTTATTAAAAAGCGTAAGCAAAATGCCTTTTAAAGCGGTCTTGGGGTCCGCCCCGCTGGAGGATTTAAAAGCCGCGTCCGTTTCTATGATACGGTCCAGCGTGCGTTTAAAAGCCGCTTGACCAGGCATACGCCGGGCCGAGTTCACCAAGCGGCTTTCCCAAAACATTAGACCGGCCAGGCGGAGCACTTCGCTTTGGGATAGTCCTGCTTCCGTCAGGCGTTTAATGCGGGCCATTTTTAAAATGGGGAAAGTCATTTTGCTTAAAACGCCTACCGGTTCTTCTCCGTCATCTAATAATTTGTCCACCAGTTGTATGGCGCGTTTGCGGTCGCATGAGGTAATGGCGTTGGAAAGCTCAAAAGGGTTTTCTTCTTTGGAAAAACCGATGCAGGCCAAAATATCCTGCGCGGTAACGGTTTTATCTGCCCGGTCCAGGGTGTAGAGGTAAATTTTTTCTATCTCATTTTCCATGGCGGACAGTTCTGCTCCCACCGCCTCGCACAGCATATCTACGGCGTTAAAATCCGGCTGAAGACCCTTTTCCTGCATTTTGTTGCGGGCCCATATGTTTAGTTCTTCTTTTTTTAGTTCGGCAAAGTCCGCCACGCGCCCGGCGTCCCCCGCTGCTTCCAGCAGGGTTTTATCCGTTTTTAATTTTTTGGCGTCATTATGCGTTAAAATGAGCGTTGTGGTGGGGAGGGGGTTATCCAAATAGCGTATCAGCGCTTCTTTAGGCTCTTTTCTTAATTTTTCCACACCGGTGATAATCACCACGCGCGTATTGGAAAACACGGGCGCCGTATTGGCTAAAGCCAGGGCTTCGCCCAAATCGGCCTTATCGGCTTCACTGCGGTAAATATTAAAATCGTCCGGCTGGAGGGCCTGCACCAAGCGGTTAATCACTTGGTTTTTGCGGTAAACATCTTCCCCCGTCAGTAAATAGGCGGGGGAAATTTTATTTTGTTCAATTTCTGCCAGTAATTTATCCGCTGTGGTTTTTGGCATGGCTTATTGGGTAATGGTGGTGTATTCCGGGTTTTGCATGACTTTCTTTTTATTTTCGCTCATGACGGAACCAAACCCGTCCACCGTGCGTTTAATAATGTCTTTGGAAAGTTTCTGCCAAATTACGTCGCGCGCTTGTACTTCCGTCATGCCGCCGGGCATGGTGGAGGCGGAGTAAATTTGCGTGCCCAAGAAAGCGGGCTCTCTCCATACCGGCTGGTTGGTGGATTTGTCTATTAACACCACGTCCAGCCATACTTCCATGCGGTATACGGTGGGGATGAGCTGGCTGTCATACTGTATGGGGATGTTTAAATAGCGTGTAATGGTGGTAACCACCACGCCTTCCGCCCCGTTGTTTTCAGACACAATTTGATAGGTTCCGTTTTGCAGGAATTGGTCGTAAAGTTCAATGTAAAATTTGTCTTCCAACGCAAAGACTTCGGTTTTATTTAAAATAGGCCGTACGGCTATTTTTTTAATATGCTGGGGCATAATTTGGGCTTGCGGTTTATAAACCACCCCTTGCCCGGCACAAGCCGCCAAAACGGCGCTGGTGAGTAAAAGAGCCATTATTTTCTTCATAAGAGTTCCTCTATTTTTTAGGTGCGGCCACAATGCTTACCATCCGGCCGGGTACAACAATTACTTTTTTTACTTCCAGGCCTTCCAAATTGCGCTGCACTTTGGCGCTGGCTAAGGCCAATTTTTCAATTTCTTCTTTGGGGGCGGCGGGCGGTATTTGGATACGGTCTCTCACTTTGCCGTTTACCTGCACGCCTATTTCCACCATGTCGTCTTGCAGGAGGTTCGGGTCCACTTGCGGCCAAGCGCTTTTTACCACAAACCCCGGGTAACCGCGCAGCTGCCAGATTTCTTCCGTCAGGTGCGGGGCAAACGGGTGCAAGAGTTTGATGAACGTCTCAAACGTATGCTTGCTTACTTGGGGCAGTTTGCCGGCTTCGTTAAAAAATACCATTAAGGCGGAAATAGCCGTATTAAAGCGGAAGTTTTCTATATCCTCATTAATTTTGGCGATGGTTTTGTTTTTAAGTATTTCCAGTTTCCGTTCATCGCGTCCGTCTTTTAACACGGCGTTTTCACCCCATTGGGCTACGCGGCGCAGAAAGCGGGTAATGCCCTCAATGCCTTTCATATCCCAGGGTTTGCTGGCTTCAAACGGGCCCATGAACATTTCATACATGCGGAAAGCGTCCGCCCCGTATTGGCAGAGGATGTCGTCGGGATTAATGACGTTTTTCTTGGATTTGGACATCTTTTCCACCATGGGGGTTAATTCTTCCCCGGTGGTTTTTAAATAAGCTTTCCCGTCTTTAAAATCAATGTCTTCATAAGCGTGGTAAGCGCCCATTTTGTCCCGGTAAGAGTAGGCCAAAATCATACCTTGGTGGCGTAATTTTTGGAAAGGCTCCCTATGGGACACTATCCCCAAATCAAACAATACTTTATGCCAAAAGCGCGCGTATAACAAGTGTAATACGGCGTGTTCGGCTCCGCCTATGTAGCAATCCACCGGGCCGTAGGCTTTTTCTATGGCGGGGTCTACCAAGGCTTTGTCGTTTTTGGGGTCCATGTAGCGCAAATAATACCAGCAGGAACCGGCCCATTGGGGCATGGTGTTGGTTTCGCGCTTGGCGGGGCCGCCGCATTGGGGGCAGGTGGTGTTTACCCAGTTGTCCACCGTGGCCAGGGGGGATTCCCCCGTGCCGGACGGCTCAAATTTTTCCACTTCCGGCAGGCGCAGCGGCAGTTGGTCTTCCGGCAGCGGCACCACCCCGCATTTGGGGCAGTGCACAATGGGGATAGGTTCCCCCCAATAGCGCTGGCGGGCAAACACCCAATCCCGCAGTTTATACGTGGTTTTGGCGTTGCCGCAGGCGTGTTCCTCAAGCCATTTAATCATGGCGGCTTTGGATTCTTTTACCCGAAGCCCGTTTAAGAAGCCGGAGTTGACCAGCTCCCCGTCCCCGGTGAACGCTTCTTTTTCTACGCCTTGTTCGCTTTTGATGACTTCAATAATGTCTAAACCGAATTTTTTGGCAAAGGCGTAGTCTCTTTCGTCATGGGCGGGCACGGCCATAATGGCCCCGGTGCCGTAGCCCATAAGCACATAGTCTGACGTCCACACCGGTATTTTTTTGCCGTTAACGGGGTTAATGGCGTAGGCGCCGGTAAACACGCCGGTTTTGTTTTTGTTTAAATCGGCGCGTTCAAAATCGCTCTTTTTGGCGGAGTCTGCCTGGTATTTTTCCACGGCGGTTTTTTGCTCCGGCGTGGTGATTTTTTGCAAAATGGGGTGCTCCGGAGACACTACCATATAGGTGGCGCCAAAAAGCGTATCCGGCCGGGTGGTGAATACGGTTAAGGTTTCGTTGTGCCCGTCCAGCTTAAACACCACATTGGCCCCTTGGGATTTGCCTATCCAGTTTTTTTGCATGGTCAGCGTGCTTTCCGGCCAGTCCAAGGTGGGCAGGTCTTCCAGCAGGCGTTCGGCATAGGCGGTAATTTTTAAAATCCATTGGCGCAGGGCTTTGCGTTCTATTTCGTGGCCGCAGCGTTCGCATTTGCCGTTGAAAACTTCTTCGTTGGCCAGGCCGGTTTTGCAGGAAGGGCACCAGTTTATCGGTACGGTAGACTCATAGGCCAAGCCTTTTTTAAAGAGTTGTAAAAAAATCCATTGGGTCCATTTGTAATAGTCCGGGTCCGTGGTGTTGATTTCACGGTTCCAGTCATAGGCTAAGCCGATGGCTTTAATTTGGCGTTTAAAATTGGAAATATTTTTTTGCGTGGTAACGTGCGGATGTATCCCGGTAGCGATGGCATAGTTTTCCGCCGGCAGGCCAAACGCGTCCCACCCCATGGGATGAAGCACGTCATAGCCGTTCATTAGCTTAAAACGAACAAGAATGTCAGAGGCGGTGTATCCTTCCGGGTGGCCTACGTGCAAGCCCGCGCCGGACGGGTACGGAAACATATCCAGGCAATAAAATTTTTTGCCTTTGGGCAGTTTGGGGCTGGCAAAAAGGTTTTCTTTTTCCCAGCGTTCTTGTTGTTTTTTGTCTATTTGGGGAAAGTTATCTATGCTCATAAATTCATTTTATCAATTTTTACACACAAAAACGTTTGGTTTATAATTTGCTCTTGCGGCTTTGTGGGTTTTCCCTTATAATATTGGTAGCTGTCTATGATAGCGTTTGGTTTACTTATTCTCTTATAAAGGAGCCCTTTATGAAGAAAGGTTTTACTTTAGTGGAGCTGATAGTTGTTATTTTAATCATAGGCATTTTGGCGGCGGTAGCTTTGCCTATGTATTCCCGGGCGGTGGAACGTTCCCGCTTGGCGGAGGTGGAATTGCTTTTTGGCACCGTACGGCAAGCGCAGGAGATGTACCGTATGCGCAAACATGATTATTCCTGCAAATGGAAAGCGCTTTCTTTTATGAGTTTGCCTGACAGCCAATATACAGACCTGTACTGCCTGCACGGGGCCAGCGCGCAGACGGATGGCCAATGTCCTTCGGCTTCTACCTCTTTTAAAATCAATTTGTGCGGAGAAGGCGACCTAAAAAACTATGGTATCCGGGCCGAGCGGGAAAATAGCGAAGTTTTTGGGCACTACCAAGTGTATACCTATTATCATGACCCAAACCGTACAGTATATTGCAAGGCGGATACGAAACAGTCTGAAGCGTTATGCGCGGACTTTTTAGGGGTGGATGAATATGCGGAGCCCGCCCTGCCTTCCCCTTGCGACAAAACGGAAGAGGGAGAAGACGACAAACCTTCCGAGCCGGAAAAACCGACGGATCCGACACCTCCCGCTCCCCAGCCGGAGCCGGAACCAGAGCCGGAACCCGCCCCGGGAGAGGACAATTTTGGTGATATTGAGTTAACCAACAATTACACCCAAACAAAAGGGTGCTCTTCCATCAGCGGGTTTTTCTTCCCGAATTGTTACACCTTTAAGTGGGAAGACGGCAGTGAGTACCAATATACCCCGGGCGGACGTTTGGGGTTGTTGTCCCAGGCGGTTTACTATGACCAAAACGGCAATAAAATGTTTGAGGTTACATTTTCCAACGTAACGGGAGAAATTTTGGGGATGGAGTGTTCCTCTCCGGATTGCCGCGCCGCGAATAATGGGGAAACAATTAAATGCGCTTCTATTATCGGGCGCTGTGAGCAGTTTGCCCAAATGATGCCCACGGATACGTTTCCAAAACCGCAGTAAAGAGAAAGAAACAACCCCCATAATACGTAATGGGGGTTGTTTCTTTTCAGAGAAAACGCAAAGCCCTCTCTTGCGGGAGGGCTTTCATCATCCGTGCGGGTGAAATTTTTTATGTTTTTCTTTTAAATCCCCCACGTTTAAATGGGTGTAGATTTGCGTGGTGGTTAAATTGGCGTGCCCCAGCATTTCCTGCAGGCTTCTTAGGTCCGCCCCGCCCTGAAGCAAGTGGCTGGCAAAGGTATGGCGGAATAAATGAGGGTGCAGCGGCTGGGATATCCCCGCCAGGCGGCCTAAGGCGGCTAAATCTTTCCACACGCTTTGGCGGCTTATTTTTTTGCCGTTCTTATTTAAAAAGAGTTCGCTCCCCACTATTTTAGCGGCAAAGTGAGCTTCCCGCAATTCCATATATTGTTTAAGGCGTTTGCAGGCTTGCGGGTGGATGGGAACAAAGCGTTGTTTGCCGCCTTTGCCAAAAGCCAATACCCAGCCTTCTTTTAGGTTTACATTTTCTAGGCGCAGGTTGATTAACTCGCTTACGCGCAAGCCGGCGGCGTAGAGCAGCTCAATAATAGTCAGCGTGCGTACTTCGTCAAATTTTTTGGCGGGATAAGATAACAAACGGTCCATCTCTTCGCGCGAAAGCTGCACCGGTATTTTTTGCGCCAGTTTAGGGGATTTTAAAAAGCGGGTGGGGTCTTCTTTTATCTCCTCTTCCACCAGTAGGAATTTATACAAACTTTTTACTGCTTCCGTTTTGCGAAACACGCTTGCCGGGGCCAATTTTTCTATCACACGTAATTGGTAAAGGTATTGGTCTAAAAATTCCGGGGTGATTTGTTGAGGGTCTTTTTCATTGGCCAAACAATATTCCAAATAGCTTTCCACATCGCTTTTATAAGCGTTTACGGTGTTAGGGGAAAGCTGCCGCTCAAACGTGAGGTGGTTGGCAAAATCTTCCAATAAAAAAGGCTTCATTTCGCTTTCTCCGGTATGGGGTGGACGGTAAAAACGCACACGTCCTTTCCAAAGATAAGAGGCGGGTGGTCCTCCTCCATATTATAATCCAAGCTGGCCTGTATCATGTGTATTTGCGAGCACAGCGGCAGTAATACGGGTATTTTGGGCTCCTCAAAAGCTTGTTGTGCGTTTTGAGGGGTTAAAATTTCAATGCGCAGCGGGCTTTCTTTTGGAATGTAATATTGAAGCATCAGCGAAAAGGAGTCCGACGGATAACCTGTTTTGGCGGAGTCCACCAATACTTTTTGCGCTTTTAATGTGTTGGATACAAAATGAAAAGCTTCTTTTAGGCCCGTGTATTCAGGGTTGCGCAGATAGTCTAATTTCCAGTATTGGTTTGTCCAAACTGTTAAAATGAAAGGCAGTAAAAGCACCAATATGGCGTGGCGTTTTTGCAAATGGGTTAAACATTGGGTAATTAACAATAAAAACGGGGGAACGCTTAGCAGGAAGTAACGGTCCAGCCACAGATTATATTTAAGAGATAAAATCAGAACGGTAATCACCAGCAAAATGATTTGAGCCAAAGGCAAGATGACAGCCGGGCATTTAAAAATGCCGGCTTTTTGTTCATGTACGAATGAAACCCCCGACACAATAAAAAATACCAGCCAAAAACCGGCCATAACCGCTCCGCCCGCTAAAAAAGTAATTGTGTCCCATGTGGAGCGCGCCAGCGGGGCCACATACCACCACGACCCGTGCGGAGACGCCATAATCTGATACGTGTTAATTACCCACGGAAGCCACAGGGCAAATACGGCGGCCGTACCCCAAAAAGCGGTTTTGCGCCCCGTTTTATACGCGCAGGCGTATAAGAAAACCACCAAGGCCGCTATAAAAAACACGGCGGAGCAAAAATAATGTAAATAGCTGCCTAAAAATCCGGTTATAAAGAAACCCGCCCACAGGCTTTTGGGCGGATAGATGCGCTGCATAACGGCGTCAATAATCCGCAGGGCCAGCAGCGTAAAGGCAAAAGCCGCCAACAACGCAAACGAATACGCCCTTATATTTACCCCAAACGCAATTAGCAGAAATGATCCCGCCGTTAACGCTGTTAAGGTAAAACGCGGGTATTGGGGCCAGGATTTAGGCGCCAAAAACCAAACCAGCGGCACGGCGGCCGCACTGGCCAGCGTGTTGAACAGCCGCATATAAAACGGCTCTAACGGGAAAACGTGGTTCCAGCCATACAGCAAAATGTTGTAAAGCGGGAGGTTGACATCTTTTATTAAAAATTCATTCCAAATACGGGATAAGGGAAGAGATGGAAGCGCCGTAGCTAGGGAGTAAAGCTCATCATACGAAAACCCTGCCGATAAATTGGCAAAGCGCTGTAAAAACAGATAAAACGCCAGCACCGCGCTGACAATCACACTGATATAAAAAATAATGTTAGTAAATTTTTTATGCATATGTTTTCCCGCAGGGGGTTTTACATATTATAGAAAATTACTTTTAGCGCAGAAACGTATTTGAGGGATAAAAAACCCCGGCCTGTGAGGGCCGGGGAAGTGAAGTTATTTTTTAGCTGTTTTTTTAGAGGCGGACGCTTTGGCTGCGTCTTGTTCTTTTTGGGCGGTCTCTTCCGGGGAGAGTTGTTTCCCGTCATAATGATGGCCCAAATATTTTACAAACAGCTTGTCTTGTATTTCGTTGGCCAAGTCCGGGTTGTCCAACAGGTATTGGCGGGCGTTGTCTAACCCTTGGCCCAGTTTTTCTTCCCCATACAAGAACCAGCTGCCGCTTTTTTCAATAAAGCCGGCTTCCACGCCTTTGTCTATGATGCAGGCCTCGCGGGAAATACCTTGCCCTAAAATCATCATAAACTCAGCCTGGCGGTAGGGCGGCGCCACTTTGTTTTTGGTTACTTTGGCGCGTACGCGGGTGCCGATGATTTCATCGCCTTTTTTGATGTTTTCAATACGGCGCACGTCTATACGCACGGAAGAATAAAACTTTAAGGCCAAACCGCCGGGGGTGGTTTCCGGGTTGCCAAACATCACGCCTATTTTCTGGCGGATTTGGTTGATGAAAATAATGCTGGTTTTGGTTTTGCTTAAAATGCTGGTCAGTTTGCGCAGGGCTTGGCTCATCAAGCGGGCCTGCAAGCCTACATGCGCGTCTCCCATTTCGCCTTCAATTTCGGCTTTGGGCACCAGGGCGGCTACGGAGTCTATAATAATTAAGTCAATCGCGCCGGAGCGTACCAGCTTTTCGGCAATTTCCAGGGCTTGTTCGCCCGAGTCGGGCTGGGAAACCAATAATTCGTCCACATCTACGCCTAAAGCGGTGGCGTATACCGGGTCTAAGGCGTGTTCCGCGTCAATAAAGGCCACGGTTCCGCCCATTTTTTGGGTTTGGGCGGCCACATGCAGCGATAAAGTGGTT
This sequence comes from Candidatus Avelusimicrobium aviculae, assembly GCA_944324655.1. GTDB lineage: Bacteria > Elusimicrobiota > Elusimicrobia > Elusimicrobiales > Elusimicrobiaceae > Avelusimicrobium > Avelusimicrobium aviculae. Next base: position 9,343 of record CALUXF010000017.1, on the reverse strand, counting down.
TTACCGCCGGCTTCCGGGCCGTAAATCTCAATTACGCGCCCGCGCGGAAGACCTCCTACGCCCAGCGCTAAATCCAACGATAAAGCGCCGGTGGGGATGGCTTCCACTTTTTTTATGCTGCTGTCACCCAGCTTGCAAATGGCTTCTTTTCCAAAGGCTTTTTCTATTTGGCCTAAGGCTAAATCAAGGGCTTTTTGTTTGTTTGCGTCCATGATGGTTTCTCCTTAAAATGTTAAATCAGCGCCGCGCGTTTAGCCGTGGCGGCGGCGTTTTTAAACGTTAATTTGTTGGAAGATTTGTCTAAATCCGCGCGGATGGTGGTGCCCGGCGCGTAACGGCTGACTAAAATATTTTCGGCCAGCGGGTCTTCCAATTCGCGCTGTAAAGTGCGCAAGAGCGGGCGCGCGCCGTATTTGGCGTCAAAGCCGCGTTCTATTAAAAACTCTTTGGCGGCCGGGGTTAACTGAAGGGTTAATTCTTTTTCCGCCAGTTTGTCGTCCACGTCTTTTAAGGCCAAGTCCAAAATTTTGGCGATATTGTCTTTATTTAACGAATGGAACACTACAATTTCATCAATACGGTTGATAAATTCCGGGTTGAAGGTTTTCTTTACTTCGTCCATTACGCCTTGGCGCATATCCTGGTATTGTTGTTCTTCCGTATTTTTGGCGGCAAAACCCAAGCTGCTGCCTTTGTTGGTAATTTCCCGCGCGCCTACGTTGGATGTCATAATCACCACGCAGTTTTTAAAGCTTACCTTGTGGCCTAAATTGTCAGACAGATACCCCTCGTCCAGCACTTGCAATAAAATATTGTAAATATCCGGGTGGGCTTTTTCTAGTTCGTCTAACACCACCACGCTGTACGGGCGGCGGCGTACGGCCTCGGTCAGCTGCCCGCCTTCCTCATAACCTACGTAGCCTGGAGGCGCCCCAATTAAACGGGATACGGCAAATTTTTCCATGTATTCAGACATGTCTAAGCGGATCATGGCGTCTTCGTCCCCAAATAAAAACATGGCTAAGCTTTTGGCCAGCTCGGTTTTTCCTACCCCGGTGGGGCCCAGGAACAGGAAACCGCCTATCGGGCGTTTGGGGTTGCCCAAGCCGGTGCGGTTGCGGCGGATAGCCTGCGAAACGGCGCGCACGGCTTCTTCCTGCCCGATGATACGCTCATGCAAATGTTCTTCCATATGCAGGATTTTGTCCGTCTCGCTTTGGGTCAGGCGCGTTACGGGAATGCCGGTCCACTTGCTGGCTACCAAAGCGATGTCTTCCTGGGTTACTTCGGGCTGTTTTTGGTCCCGCTCTTCCTGCCATTTTTTCTTTAAATGTTCTATATAGCTTTTAAGGCGTTCCTCGGTGTCTTTGGCGGCGGCGGCCTTTTCAAACTCTTTGTTGGAGAGCGCCTCGTCTTTTTCTTCTACGGCTTGGGTATATTCTTTTTGCTTCTCTTTAATTTCCGGGGGGAGCACCGCGTTTTTAAGGCGCGCGCGTGCGCCGGCTTCGTCAAAAAGGTCTATGGCTTTATCCGGCATGGCGCGGTCGGTAATATACCGGTCCGCAATGGCGGCGGCGGCCTGGAGGGCCTCATCGGTATATTTTACTTTATGGTGTTGTTCGTACTTGGAACGTATGCCTTTTAAAATGGTAACAGTTTCTTCAATGTCCGGCGGGTCCACCGTAATGGGCTGGAAACGGCGTTCCAAGGCGGTATCGGTTTCAATGTATTTGCGGTACTCGTCAAAGGTGGTGGCGCCGATGCACTGCACTTCCCCGCGGGCCAAGGCGGGTTTTAACATGTTGGACGCGTCTATAGACCCTTCCGCCGCGCCGGCCCCTATAATGGTGTGCAGCTCATCAATAAAAATAATGGCGTCTTGGGCGGCGGAAATTTCATCAATAATGTTCTTTAAACGCTGTTCAAACTCCCCGCGGTACTTGGTGCCCGCCACTGCGGAGGCTAAATCCAACGCCAGCAGGCGCTTTCCGCTGAGCACGTCGGAAATTTCCCCTTTGGCGATTTTTTGGGCCAGCCCTTCCACAATGGCCGTTTTGCCCACGCCGGGTTCACCCAATAAAACCGGGTTGTTTTTGGTGCGGCGGGCTAAAATCTGTACCAGGCGTTCTATTTCTTCCTCACGGCCGATGACCGGGTCCAAACTGCCGGCTTTGGCCAGGGCGGTTAAATCGCGGGTGTATTCGTCCAGCGTGGGGGTTTTGCTTTTCTTTTTGCCGGGCGCCGCTTTGCGCAGGGAATCTTCCCGGTTGGGCAGATTCATTTCCTGGGGGATATCCGACAGGTCTTCCGTCAAATCCCCGGGTTCGGCATCGCCTATATAATTTAATACGCTTTCGCGCACGGTATTTAAGCTAAGGCCTAAATTTTCCAAAATTTTGCAGGCCATGCCTTCTTCTTCCCGGATTAATCCCAGTAAAATGTGTTCCGTGCCGATGTATTCCGTAGCCAGCATTTGGGATTCTTCCACCGAGAATTCCAACACTTTTTTGGCTCTGGGCGTAAACGGAATTTCCCCCAGCAGCATAATAGTGTCCCCAATGCCGATCATCTTTTCAATTTCTAAACGTATTTTACGAAAGGTAATCCCCAAGCCGGTTAAAATCTTGCCGGAAACGGTGCCGTCTATGGCCGCCAGCCCCAGCAAAATATGTTCCGTGCCTACATAGTCATGGTTTAAACGTTTGGCTTCTTCCTGCGCGATGAGAATAATTTTTTGCGCATTTTCTGTAAATCTTTTTGGCATTTTTAACCCCTGATAAAAAACTCTTACATTCATTATATAAAAATAAAACCGCCAGGTAAGGCCTGTTCTAAGCGCAAAACCCGGCCCCTCGTTTTTGGTATAATACCTAATATATATGAACGAAGAATTGCGCGCACGCGCCGCCAAGATAAAGGCCATATTAACCGATGTGGATGGTATACTTACGGACGGCAAATTGAATTTTTTTGCCCTGCCCGACGGCCGTGTGGACGAATTTAAGACTTTCAACGCATTAGACGGCATAGCTTCCCGCATGTGTGTATCCTGCGGAATTAAGCAGGGTATTATTACGGGCCGCCGTCATCCCTCTACCGTGTACCGGGCGCGGGCGTTGGGTTTTTCTTATATTTACCAGGGGTTTTTAACTAAAACGGGCCCGCTGGAAGATATTTTGAAAAGGGAGAATCTCCGCCCGGAAGAAGTGGCTTTTATTGGGGACGATATAACGGATTTGCCCCTCTTATTAAAAGTGGGTTTAGCCGTTACGGTGCCCAACGCGGTGGAGCAGGTGAAAAAAGCGGCCCATTATATTACTTCCCGCCAAGGGGGGGACGGCGCCTACCGCGAAATGACGGACCTTATTTTAGATGCCCAAGGCAAGCTGGAGCCGTTGATAGAGTGTATAAAAAACTCTTCTTGGAAGGGATACTCCCTCCCGCAGCTGCAGATTATTACCTCGCAGGAAGGCATTTCTTAAACGGCAGGTTTTATTTATGAAAGGTAAATTTATTGTTTTGGAAGGGCCGGACCGGTGCGGCAAATCCACCCAGGCCAAGTTGTTATATAACTATTTTTTGGCGCGCGGATATGATGTGCTTCTTACGCGCGAACCGGGCGGCACCCCCACGGCGGAACGTATACGCCAAATTGTGCTGGAGCCGGGGCTGGACGTGCGCCCCATGGCGGAATTGTTTTTGTATGAGGCATCCCGCTCCCAACACACGCAGGAGAAAATTTTACCCGCGCTGGAAGCCGGAAAAATTGTTATTTGTGAACGCTACACCATGTCCACCTGCGCTTACCAGGGCTATGGCCGCGGCATAGATTTAAAAACCATTGAAACGCTGAACCAAATAGCTACCCTGGGTCTTAAGCCGGATTTAACTTTGGTGTTTTTAATGTCAGATAAGTATTTTACCGAACGCGGAGAGTATTTGTTTTCAGATCGTTTGGAACAAGAAGACCTTGCTTTCCGCCAAAAAATGCGCCAAGGCTATCAAGAGTTAATCGCCCGTACGCCCAATGCTTATTTGGTGGATGCGGACCGCAATGTAGATGAAATACAACGTCAGGTGGTTGGTCTGTTAGCCAAGCACCATATTGTGGGGGCAGATGCCGTTTGCTGATATTTTAGGCCAGGAAAAGGCCGTTTCTTACTTAAAAGGGCTTGCGGCGGGGGGAAAGGTCCCCGGGGCGATGCTCTTTTTTGGCGAGGAAGGCATAGGCAAAGCCAAAACCGCTTTGGAATTTGCCAAGGCGCTCAATTGTTTGGACTCTTCCGCCCGTGCGCGCGGGGACAGCTGCGGGGTTTGCCAAAGCTGCCGTGCCATCGGCCAGGGCACGCACCCCGATGTGGTGTTTGCCGATTTTTTGTACCAAGCCCGCTTGGAAGTGAAAAAAGATTTTTCCAGCAAAGGCTATGAGGAAGAACTGGAAAAAGAACTTGCCAAACAGCAGCATATTAACGTAGATACCATACGCGACGTAACGGCCAAATCCCAACAAAAAGCGGTGGCGGGCGGCTGGAAGGTGCTTATTATAGACGCCGCGCAAACCATGCAGGCGGCTGCTGCCAACGCGCTGCTTAAATTTATAGAAGAGCCGCCCTATAAAACATTGTGGATTTTAATTACTTCCAAACGCGCCACCATGCTTAAAACCATTTTGTCGCGCTGCCAGCCGCTGGCTTTTGCGCCGCTGGCGGGGGAAACGGTGGAAAAGATTTTGTCCGCTTCCCAGCAAGAAGTGCCTTACGCCCAATTGGCCGCCAAATATTCCGGCGGGTCCGTGGCGCGCGCGCTGAAAGCTTCGCAGGCGCTGGAGCTGTTGGCTTCAGCGGAGCAGGGGGCCGCGTGGCCTTGCGCGGTGGCGGGGGCGCTGTCGCGCACGCTGGCGCTGTCGCGCACGGAGGCGCAAAGCGTGTTGGATGTATTGCTTGCGGCGCTGCACCAGTCTTGGCGGCAGGAGACCGACCCGGCCCAAGCCGCCGCCATGCGCCGGGACTTAAAAAAATTTGAAGATTACAAACGGGCCATTACGCGCAACGTTTCGCCCGCGTTAGTGTTGGAAACCGCCCTGATGAGCTTGGACGGAATAAATGTAAAGATTTTTGATTAACCGGAGACTGCCATGACTAAAAAATGTTATATTACCACCCCTATTTATTATGTGAATTCCGTCCCGCATATCGGGCATGCGTACACCACCATTGCGCTGGATGTGCTGGCCCGCCATAAACGGCAGAAAGGGCTGGACGTACGCTTTTTAACCGGTACGGACGAACACGGCGCCAATATTGAAAAATCCGCCGCTTCCAAAGGGGTTTCCCCCAAAGAATGGACGGATGAAGTATCCGCCAAATACAAAGAAATGTGGAAAACGCTTAACATTTCTTATGACGACTTTATCCGCACTACGGACGCCAAACACGAGCATGTGGTACAGGCCATTTTTGAAAAATTGTTAAAAAGCGGAGACATTTATTTAGGTTCCTATTGCGGCAAATATTGCCTGTCCTGCGAGCAGTATTACAACGAAAGCGAAATGCTGGAAGGCGGCCTGTGCCCCGTGCACAAACGCCCGCTGACGGACGTGCATGAGGAAACCTACTTTTTTAAATTGTCCCGCTATCAGGACGCTTTGCTTAAGTTTTATGAAGAAAACCCCGGCTTTTTAAGCCCCAAGTTCCGCGCCAACGAAATTATTAACTTTGTAAAAGGCGGCCTGCAGGATTTGTCCGTCACCCGCACCAAGGTAAAATGGGGGGTGCCGGTGTTGTCCAACCCGGCGCATACGGTATATGTATGGTTTGACGCGTTGATTAACTACGTTTCCGCCGCCGGATACGGCACGCTGATTTGTGAAGACAAGGCGGAGCACGAAGCCCAGCTAAAACAAATCCGCGCCGATAAGTTTGAAGATTTATGGCCGGCTGATTTGCATATGGTGGGGAAAGAAATTTTCCGCTTTCACGCGGTGATTTGGCCCGCCATGCTGATGGCGTTGGGGCTGCCGCTTCCTAAAAAAGTGTTTGCCCACGGCTGGTGGACGGTGGAAGGGGAGAAAATGTCCAAATCCTTGGGCAATATTGTGGACCCGGCCGAAGTAGCCGCCAAGTACGGTACGGACCCGCTTCGCGCTTTCTTGTTTAGGGAAGTGCCTTTTGGGCAGGACGGGGATTTTTCCATGGAAAGTTTTAAGAACCGTTATAATTCAGACTTGGCCAACAATATAGGCAACCTGCTTTCCCGCACGCTGAATATGGCCGCCAAAAATATTGGTGAACTGCCTGAAAAAATTGAGGGAGACTATCCCTTGCTTAAAAAAGCGGATGAAGTGGAACAAACGATTGATAAAGCTTACGATGAACTGGCTTTTGACAAAGTATTGGAAGCCATTTACGGCTACGGCGGCGATTTAAATAAATTGGTGGACGATAAAAAACCCTGGGTGCTTGCTAAGACGGACCCCGAAGCCGCCAAAGCGGTTCTGTTGGAATTGGTGGGCGGCCTGCGCCGCGTGGCGCTGTGGCTGGAGCCGTTTATGCCCACCATTGCCAAAGAAATGCAAAAGCGGCTGTTGCCGGGAAAAATTGAAAAATATCCGCCGCTTTTTCCGCGGTTGGAAGACAAATAAGCAGACGTTTATCAATAGATATGATGTAAAACCCCGGCTGGAAAGCCGGGGTTTTTGCGTAAAGAATAACCGGTTTTTTAGCTTAAATCTATCAGATGCCAGTTCTTTTCATACAGCTGGATCAGGCGGGCTTTAAAAAGCGCGTGCTGGGGTTGGGATAAAGACGGGTCTTGCGATAAAAGCTCATCACGGTCTTGTATCGCCCAGGTTAAGATGTCGCGGTCTTTAAAAAAGTCTCCCGCTTTAAATTCCAGCTCCCCGCTTTGGCGGGTGCCTAAAATTTCCCCCGGGCCGCGCAGCTGCATATCGCGCTCTCCAATTTTAAAGCCGTCGCTCGTGCGGCAGATGATGTCCACCCGTTCTTTAGCCACGCTGCCCGCATGCTGGGGGACTAAAATACAGTAACTTTCATGCTCCCCGCGGCCCACGCGCCCGCGCAGCTGGTGCAGGCTGGCCAGGCCAAAGCGTTCGGCATTTTCAATCACCATGACCGTAGCGTTTTTAACGTCTATGCCTACCTCAATAACCGGGGTGGCTACCAAAATGTCCGTCTTGTGGGAGGCAAAATCCGCCATGACGGCTTCTTTTTCTTCCTGGCTCATTTGGCCGTGCAGCATGGCCAATTTAAACTGGGGAAAAACGGTTTTTAGTTTTTCAAATTCTTCGCTTACTGCTTTGGCGGATATTTTTTCGCTCTCTTCAATAAGCGGGTAAACAATATAAGCCTGGCGCCCGTTTTGCACTTCTTGCGCCACGCGCGTAAAAGCCAGTTTTTCCGTGGCGCTTTCCGTTTTTATGGGGCGGCGGCCGGGGGGAAGCTCGCTAATGGTGGAAACTTCCAAATCCCCATAAAAAGCCAAAGCCAACGTGCGGGGAATGGGGGTAGCGGTCATGGTGAGTAAATCCAACTTAGCGGTTTTTTCCTTAAGCAGGCTTCTTTGGCGTACGCCAAAGCGGTGCTGTTCGTCTATTACCGCCAGGCGCAGGGTGGCAAATTGCACGTCTTCTTGGATTAAAGAATGAGTGCCCACGATAATTTGTATTTTTCCTTCCGCCAATTCTTTTAGTATTTTCTTTTTGGCGGCGGCTTTGGTGCTGGAAGTTAAAATGGCTGTTTTTACGCCTAGGCTTTTAAGCAGTTTTCCAAAGGTGATAAAATGTTGCTCCGCCAAAATTTCGGTAGGGGCCATGAGGGCGGATTGATAGCCGTTTTCCGCCGCCAGCAGCATGGCGGAAAGCGCCACCACCGTTTTGCCCGATCCCACGTCCCCTTGTAAAAGGCGGTTCATGGGGCGGGGGGATTGTAAATCCCGGAAAATCTCGTTAATTACGTGTTTTTGGCTGTTTGTAAAATCAAACCCTAAATTTTGGCGAAAGGGGGTAAGCAGGCTCCTTTTCAAGGTGTAGCGATACCCCTTTTCCAGCACTTTGGTTTGGGTGCGTTTAATGCCCCAGGCGGTGGCCAAAAGCAAAAATTCTTCATACGCCAGGCGGGCTTTGGCGGCGTCCAGCTCCGTCAGACTGCCGGGGAAATGTATCCCTTTTAACGCTTGCGCGCTGCCCAGCAGTTTGCGTTTTTGCAAGAGGGAAGGGGGGAGGATTTCCGGCTCTGTATTTAAGGTGTCCGTTTGCAAAGCCTCGTGCATAAACTGGCGGAATTGCTTGTTGGTAAGCCCTTCGGTTAGAGCGTAGACGGGTGTAATGCGCCCGGCGTGCAAAGCGCATTGCGGGTCAGACACGGGGTAATATTCGTCCACGTTTATTTTATCCCCAAAAAAATTGTTGCGGTTTTCCGGACGGCCGATGACCCATACCTCCGCATTGATTTTGAAATCTTTTTTTAATTGATAAAACGGATCAAAACGAAAACGCCCATACATTCTTTTTTTAAACCAGGTGCATTCTATTTGTCGGCCTCTTTCATCTTCTAAAAATGCTTTAAAAATAAGGATATTGCGGGCGGGGATTTCCCGGCTGTTGAGTACGCGGCCTTTAAAAACGGTAAGCTGGCCGGAGTTATAATCGTTGGGGGGTTGGTTGAGGCGCCGGTCCTGATAAGTGCGGGGATAGTAATGCAGCAAATCCGTAAGCGTGGATATTTCCAGCTTTTCAAACAGTTTGGCTTTGGCGGGGCCTACGCCTTTTAAATATTGCAAGGGGTTTTTTGTCACGGGAAAATCCTTTTTTATATTTTAGCAAAAACACTTTGTGCGGCGTATATCAGGAGGATATTTGATACGCTTTAATGGATTTTTGCTACAATGAAACAAAAGGAGGACTTTTTATGGATATTGAAGCCATTTCCAACAATATAACCGAACATTTGACCGTTATCGGGCAGACGGGCCTCAAATTTTTGTTTGAGGTGGTGGTTGCCCTTTTTATTTTGGTAATTGGGTTGTATTTGTCCCGCTTTGTCAGCTCGTGGACTAAAAAACTGCTTAATAAAATTTCTTTTGATGACAAGACTTCCAAAATCGGCATTAATGAGCTGTGCGTGCGGTTTGGGTTGGGCAAATCCCCCACGTATATTATTTCGTTTATATTGGCGTGGGCGGTTATCTTTTACGCTATCGTGTTGGCGGCGGATTTTCTGCATTTGGCCGTTATACGGGATTTATTTACCCGTTTTCTGGCGTTTATTCCCACGTTGTTTGTCTCAGTGCTCATTTTGTTTGCGGGGCTGTTGTTTGGCAAATTAAT
>CALUXF010000016.1 GCA_944324655.1 Candidatus Avelusimicrobium aviculae | reverse complement strand
TTTTTTATCTTCCTTACCGGTGAAACCTTTACCGAACCCCCAGCCTAGCTGGGGGTTTTCACAACATACAAAAACCCGGCTTTTACAAGCCGGGTTTTTATAAGATATACACCAAACTGTTAATAAACGGTGTTCCAATCCCTAGTGGTAAAAGTAAATTCCACCCGGCGGTTGGTGCGGCGGCCCTCATCGGAATTATCCAACGTTAAAGGGCGGTCTTTTCCATGAGCGTGAATGCGGATGGACTCCGCCGATACCCCGCGGCTTACCAAATAAGATTTCATAGCCGCCGCGCGGGAACCGCTCAGCCAATAATTATATTCTTTAGAACCTAAAATGTCCGTATGCCCCTCAATAATCAAGCGCAGATGGGGCTGGTCTTTCATAATATTGGCCACTTTATCCAAAAACGGGTACGCATAATCCGGCGGGCGGATAGAGTCAAATTCATATGTAATGGTGGGGAGCTTTAAACTTTTAAGCATTTCTTTTTCACTTTGCCTATAAAGTTTAGCATTGCGTTTGGCCTCCAACTCAATAACGGGGTCCGGCTTGACCTCCGGGATTTCTTCTTCTTTTTGAGAAGTGGCGCATCCCACAAAAGAAAACGCAAATAAAAATAATAAAGCGGCTTTGGTAAAATTCATAATATTCCTCCTGCCCTCATTATAGCAAAAGGCCCGAAACGCTGCATAACAATTTTATGGAATTGTTTTATCCACAGTTATCAACACCCTGTTGATAAGTTGTGGATAACCCCCCTTTTACTCTACAAATAAATTCCGCGGAAAGGGTTTTCCCGGCCTTTTTGGTTTTTCACCGCGCCCCGCTTGTGGATAACCCGCCCAATCTGTGGATAACTGTGGCTTTTGTATAGTAAAAAGCCTATTTAAAAAGGGGAAACTCCGTCGAAGAACATGGATTTACCCTAAAAAATAGGCTTTTTAGCATTTTTTTAAAAAAACTGTTGACAAGTATGCTTTTTTTTGTTCAATTTTTGCAAAAAAACGCCTTTTTTATTGTTTTTTAAGCGTAATTTTGGCGGAAAAGTCTTTTAAAGGCGTTTTTACGGTTAGTTTTACGCGCCCAGGCTCCGCGCCGGATATGGAGGACAGGCTTCCCTTTTCCGCGTTCCACTCCAAAACCGGCGGACTGATTAGTAAAGAGGACGGGTAAAAATTGTATTTTTCCCCGTTCTTCAAACGGGCCACTATGTCCACTTTCGCCCCGGGGGAAGACAAAGCGAATTTACGCGGGAAAATATTCCAATCCAATTTTTTAATGGATACTTGTTTCTTATCGGCAAACCAATAAGGAAAAGGGGTTTCCTCAAAAGGTTTTTCTTCTTTTCCTTCCCTTAAAACAAAATGCTGCCCATAGTGAAAACGGGCTTTCTCCAGCATAGCTTGAAAACCGGCCAAAGACTCCCGGTCTCCCACCGCCATTAAACGCAAATCCCGCGGCAGAGCCATTGCGTTTAATAACGCCGGGTCCACCTGCAAAAGCAACGCTTTGGAAAACAATAAATGCCGGTACAAAAGAGAGAAAGAAGCCACTCCCCCTTCTGTTCCCACGGCAATCAGCGCCCGGTGGGAAGCGTCCGCCAACGTGGAGTAGTTCGTGTCCACATAGGGGATTAGTTCCTGGGTAAAAAAGCGGGTTACACGGGCGGCATCTGCCAAGTCTTCCGGGGTTAAATTAATACCCACTACTAAGGGTTTAGGCTCAGCCCGGGCAATGAACTGGGCGGCCGCTTGGGCGTCTTTCGGAACAGCCCCCAACACATACACCACCGGATAGCGCCCTTTTAAAGGCACTTTTTCTTCCGGCAGAAAAAACGTTACCGTTTTACCCGGCAGCGTATTGGAAGGGAAATTAATAAAAGTTTCCCTCCCGGGGTTAATTAAAAGCAAAGGTTCCGTTATTTGCAGCTGCGCAAAAGCGGAAATTGCCGCAAACAAGAAGAAGAAAAGAGAAAAATATTTTTTCATACTTGATTATTTTAACAAAATACATATAGTAATTGTACAGGACCTAAACCAGCCCTAGGCCCAAAGGCCCTTGCTTTTGTTTGATGAAAACGTTATCTTAGTATAAAAGGAACTTGAAAGATTTTGATAGTTTAGGAGCAGTGCCTTATGACCAAAACCAACAACTTACGCTTTTTGCTGGCGCTAGGAAATAAAAAAGTAGTGGTGGTGAAAGAACAAAACAAGCTGAACGTATACAGCGATAACCATCCCGCCGGTTCCAAAAACCGCCTTTCCGTAGAACGTTTGGCCGAAGCCGTATCCAACCGCTGATGATTTTATGTGTGTAAAAATCCCCCGTTTTCCACGGGGGATTTTTTTATTGACCCGTCTAATGATATAATGAATTTATGACAATAAAAAAAACCTTTTCCGCTATCCTCGCTGCGGCGGTTGTTTTCCCCTCCGCCGCGGCATTTGCCCAAAACGGGCTGGATGAGAACTTACCGCTGTTGCAAAAAAGCAGCCGCTCCGCCAAAGAAAACCAAAACGTATTGGATTTATTTTTGCGCGGCAAAAAACCGGCAGAAGTTTTTGCCGCCGGGGCCAGTCTGGTGCGCTTGCCGCCTCCCCCAAACCAAGAAAACACCCTCTACGGCATTATTTTAAGGGACGGAGACGTACTAAAAAAAGTTTTTGCGGCCGTAATTATCACTTCTATGGGAAGCACGCGGGAAGAATTTTTACCCCTGCTTGCCGACGCCGCCCAAAGCCAGGACAATGCCCTTAAATCCTATGCCGGTGCGGCCTATACCATCATCAACCCGTCTGATGCGCAATACGCTGATTTAGTGATTAATTTATATATTTATGACCCGGCTTTTGCGCAGCGCGCCATGAATTTGCTTTGCTCTTCGGAAAAAGAAACCTTAAAATATTTAAAATCGGCTGCCGGCAGCGATATTCCCCAAGTGCGCGCGGCGGCCGCCTCTTGGCTGGGCGATTTGCAAACCCAAGCCGCCACCAAAATATTGTTGAAAATGGCTAAAAAAGAACGCACGGCGGACGTAGCCTCCGCCATTGCCACGGCTTTAGCCAAAAACCAACAATACACTTTGGACGAATGTTTAAAAAATTTAGACAAAGACCATGACACCCCGCAGGCGAATACCTACGCACTGGCCCTGGGATTTATGACGGGCAACGCCTTAAACGGGATTAAACAAGCGCTGGAAAATAAAGATGTGGAAGTACGCATCAACGCCGCCCGGGCCGCCGCTTATATGGCGGGCGTACTGGGCAGCGACCAAGCCAAAGAATATTCCACTGATGCGGCTTTTGACAAAAACTTATTAAAAACCTTGGTGCCCCAACTGGGAGTTATGGCTAAAAAAGACACGGCGTCCGTTAAGGTGTACGCCAACAACGCCATTTATCAAATAGCCAAACTGAGCGAATAACCATGAAAGTAAAAAAATTACATCCTAACGCCAAACTGCCTGTGCGCGCCCACGCCACGGATTCCGGGGCCGATTTGTTTGCCCTGGAACGGACCGTTCTTCCCCCTCACGCTATCAGCCACGTACACACGGGCATAGCCGTAGAACTGCCGGAAAACACATCCGGCGTTATTTGGGGAAAAAGCTCAGTGGAAAGCAAAGGGGTTAAAGCAATGGCCGGGCTGATAGACGCCCCTTACCGCGGGGAATTAATTGTATGCATGTACAATTTAAATCCGCAGGAATTTATTTTTGAGGCCGGGCAGAAAATAGCCCAATTAGTCGTGCTTCCCACCCTCTACCCCTCTTTTGAAGAAGCCGCGGAACTGACAGATACCGCCCGCGGAAGCGGCGGCTTTGGCAGTACGGGAAACAAATAAAATTTACCCGGGCCCAAGCCCGGGTTTTTATTAGAAACAACCCCGCTTTGCAAAACACGGTTTCCGCCCGTTTTTCCCTGCGGGTTGTATAGGTACTTTTTCCCTCTAAATTTGTTATCATTAGGTATATGCAAAAAACAATCAAAATAGGCAATATAAAAATAGCAAACCATTTACCGCTGGTGTTTATGGCGGGCACCTGTGTTATTGAAAGCAAAAAGCACTACCTTTCCACCGTTAAAAAGCTTAAAAATATCATCGCTAAAACCAAACACCCGTATATTTTAAAAGCTTCTTACGATAAAGCAAACCGCACTTCTGTGGACGCTTACCGCGGCCCCGGCTTGGCCCTGGGGCTTGAGATTTTAGCCCAAGCCAAAAAAGAAACCGGGCTTCCTTTGCTGGTAGACGTGCACGAGCCGTGGCAAGCCGAAGAAGCCGCCCAAGTGGCCGATATTTTGCAAATCCCGGCGTTCTTGTGCCGCCAGACAGATTTGATTTTAGCCTGTGCCGCCACCGGCAAAACGGTAAACATTAAAAAAGGCCAGTTTTTAGCCCCCGGCGCGATGGAGCAAATCATTAAAAAAATAGAATCCCAGGGTAACCATAATATTATGCTTACCGAACGCGGCGCCAGCTTTGGCTATGGGGATTTGGTGGTGGATATGCGCTCTTTGGAAGTAATGAAAGGGTTTGGCTATCCCGTTATTTTTGACGCGACCCACTCCGTACAAAAACCGGGAGCGTTGGGCTGCGCCACCGGAGGCAACCGCGCCATGGCGCCGGTACTGGCCAAAGCGGCAACCGCTTTAGGCATCGCGGGCGTATTTTTTGAGGCCCACCCAGACCCGGACCACGCCCTTTCCGACGGGCCTAACTCGCTTACTTTACAGCAAGCGCAAACCATGTGCAAACAACTCTGCGCTATTGACGCAGTGGTAAAAAAGTTTAAATAATGACACAAAACACCCCCTCCCGCTGGGAACCTTCTTTGAAATGGCATTTAAAAACGCTGGCACTGGCGGCGGGTTGCGTGGCGTTATTATTTATTGCATTAAAAATTACTTTTAATTTATTGCCGGACACTTTTGCCCCCAAACGGCCCGTGCCCGAAACAACGCCTTGGCTGACGGAGTAATATATGCCTTACACAAAACAAGAAATTTTAAATACAGCTAAACAGGTTTTAAAATTGGAACACGAAGCGTTGGCGTTAACCCAACAAAGCTTGGACGAAAACTTTCTAAAAGCGGTGCACGCTATTGCCAAATGCAAAGGAAGGGTGGTCATTATCGGCATAGGGAAAAGCGGGCTTATCGGACGTAAAATAGCCGCCACCATGGCTTCTACGGGTACGCCGGCCATTTTTATACACCCGGTAGAGGCTTTGCATGGGGATTTGGGCATGATTATGCCGGGAGACATTATTTTGGCCATTTCTTTTTCCGGCCAGACGGAAGAAATAAACAAAATTCTTCCTTCTTTGGAGCGGCGCAAATTAACCATTATTTCCATGACGGGGCACGCCCAGTCTAAACTGGCGGAAATGTCAGATATTCATATACAAATTCATATCAAACGAGAGGCCTGCCCCTATAATTTAGCCCCTACCTGCTCCACCACCGCCACCTTGGCCGTAGGGGACGCGATGGCTTTGTGCCTAATGAAAATTAAACATTTTGAAAAGCGCGACTTTGCGGTTTTCCATCCGGGCGGCTCTTTAGGCAAATTGTTACTGCAAAAAGTAAAAGACGTTATGCGCACCGGAAAGTCAAACCCCACCCTGAGGGAAAACGCCACCGTGCAGGACGCGCTGTTGGTAATGACCCAAAGCGACGCCGCCGGCGCCACCAGCATTGTAGATAAGCACGGCAAGCTGAAAGGCTATTTTACAGACGGTGACTTGCGCCGCGCCTTACAAAAAGGGGCGGATATTTTAAAATGCAATATCACCCAGCTAATGACTAAAAACCCCCGCTTTTTAACCGAGGACGCCCCCGCCGTGGAAGCGGCTAAAATGATTCACTCCACCGGTGTAGACAACCTTCCCGTTTTAAACAAAAACGGTAAAGTGGTGGGCATTGTGGATGAAAAAGACTTAATAGAATACATCGCTTTGGTGGACAAAAAATGAAAAAAAACCTCTCTTGGCTTTTTATAATATTGGCATTGGGCGCTTGCGGTTCAGAGAAGAACTTCTCTCCTAATGAGGACCCGGGTATGCAAAAAGCGAACACCGTTTCTATTTTTGAGTCCAAGGACAGCCAAAAACGCTGGATGTTGAATTCCAAAGATGTAGACTTTTCCGACATGCAAAACGCCGCCTTGGACAGCCCGGAGCTTATTTTAAAAGAAAACGGACAGGATTCCGCCAAAATAACCGCCACCCGAGGTATATTTAATTACCCTAAAAAAACAGTTACTTTAAAAGGAAAAGTAAAAGCCCTTTCTTTTACCCAAAATTTGGTTTTAGAAACCGATTACATGTATTATGATGTAGACAAAGACCGGGTGTGGACTAACGCAAAAACCCTGGTTACCCGCGGCGGGGTGCGCACCACCGCCAAGAACGGAATAGAAACCAATTCCAAATTAACTAAAATAGAATTTAAAAATCAAAGCACGCAGCTTCCCCAAACGGTGGAAGAAATAAAAAACCCGGCATGAAAAAATCCATTTACTTTTTTCCTTTTTTGCTTTTACCGCTGTTGGCGGCAGGATGCGCCAGCGTTAAAATGGAAGGACCCGTATTGAAAAATCCCGTCCCGAAAGTAGTAAAAGCCACAGAAAAGGCCAAAGAAAAAAAGCCCACGTTTGAAGTACCCAAAACGTTGGGAGGCATTGTTTCCAGTGACAGCTGGGTAATCTACCCGGAAAAAGAACAAGAAGAATTTAAAGGCCACGTATATTATGATAACGGAGTATATACTTTCCGCTCTGATTACGCCTTGTCTGACCGTAAAAAAGGCACGTTTTCCGCTTCTGGCAATGTATATATAAAGCAAGCCCCCGCCCAAGGCCCCGTGTATGAGGCGCAGGCAGACAGCGGGTTCTATAATTATACTTCCGCCACCGGGGAACTGCGCTCAACCAATAAAAATAATTTTGTCCGTCTAAAATACACAGACATAGACCACGTAACCACCAATGCCCAGGCCCGCCGGGCAACTTTTAATATAAATAACCAAACGTATAATTTATACCAAAACGTTACCCTGCGCCGCCCTACCGAATACGGGCTGGCCACGGTTACGGCGGATAAATTATCCGTCCGCCAGGGGGATGAATACGCCATATTGGAAGGAAACGCCAAAGTAACCACCCCCAACCACTCTTTAACGGCGCAAACAATAGAATTTGACGGCAAAAACAACCGTTCCTATGCCTATGGTTCGCGCGTGCTTGGGCAAGGAAAAATGGAAGAAGGCACCTTTGCCATTATTGCAGACCGGGCTGATTTGGATAATGAAAGCCGAAAAGTATCGTTTAAAGGCAAGGTGGCTGGATGGATTGTGTCAGACGAAATAAACAAGGCAGAAATCAACGACAAATTTTAAAAGGGGTTAATTTATGGAACTGCGCAGCGAAGAAATCAAAAAAGTATACAAAGACCGCATGGTGGTAAAAGGGGTAAATATTCACGTAAAATCCGGAGAGATTGTAGGGCTGTTGGGCCCCAACGGCGCCGGGAAAACCACTTCTTTTTATATGATGGTGGGGTTTATCCGCCCCACCAGCGGGCAAGTGTTTATTGATAACGATGATGTGACCTCGCTGCCCATGTTCCAGCGCGCACGCCATGGTTTAGGCTATTTAGCCCAGGAACCTACCATTTTTAAAGGGCTGACGGTGGAAGAAAACCTGCTGGCGGTACTGGAGCGTATTTTGGACAACAAGGCAGAACAAAAACGCCGGGTAGAAGAACTGCTGGCGGAATTTGGCCTCACCCGTTTGGCCAAACAAAAAGCGTGGACGCTTTCCGGCGGAGAAAAGCGCCGTATGGAAATTGCCCGCTGCATGATAAGTAACCCCAAAATCATCCTGCTGGACGAGCCGTTCGTGGGGATTGACCCCATCACTGTGGCGGACCTGCGCAAAATGATTTTTAAACTCAAAGACAAGGGCATCGGCGTTTTAATTACGGACCATAACGTACGCGAAACCCTGCCCCTTACGGAACGCGCCTATTTGATTTATGACGGTAAAATTTTAGTGGAAGGGGACCAAAACACCCTGCTTAACGATAAAGACGCCCGCCGCCTGTATTTAGGTGAAGATTTTAAAATGTAATTATGCAAAAAACAAATTACAAAACTATTTTAACGGCCTTGAAAGACGCTTTTGGCAAAAAATTTCACGAACGGACGAAATATACTCCGGACGCCAAAACCGTTATAGAAGTGATTACCGAATTAAAAGATTATCTGTTCCAATATCCCCCCACCGTAAGGCGTTTTGCCAGCGCGACCCGTTTGGAATGGTGCGCCAAGAAGCTGGAAAAACAACTGGTAAACGCGCTTTGCTTCCAGTGCGACGGGTCCGGCACGTGCGCCATATGCAAAGCCCAGGCAAAAACCATTACCCGCCGCTTTATGCAGCAATTGCCAGACATACAGCGTTTGCTGATTGCCGACGTACAGGCCGCGTTTGAGGGAGATCCCGCCGCTTGCGATGAATTGGAACCGCTTCTTTGCTATCCCGGCGTATTGGCCGTAGCTTACTACCGCATGGCGCACGCCTTACAGCAACAGGGGGTGCGTTTTATTCCCCGCATTATTACCGAATACGCCCACAGCCTAACCGGTATAGACATCCACCCGGGGGCCCAGATAGGCCCGGGGTTCTTTATTGACCATGGCACAGGCGTGGTAATTGGGGAAACATGCGTTATAGGGGCACACGTAAAACTTTACCAAGGGGTTACGCTGGGGGCAAAAAGTTTCCCGCTAGACAAAGACGGTAACCCGGTAAAAGGCATTAAACGCCACCCCAATATAGAAGATAACGTTATTATCTACGCCGAAACCACCGTACTGGGCAACGTAACCATAGGAAAAGGCTCCGTGTTGGGCGCGAACAAGTGGATTACAAAAGATGTGGCGCCCGGCACCAAAATATAGTATTTCTTTCACAAACAAAAAACCCCGGGTACCCCGGGGTTTCTTGTTTAAAACCAGAAAGTTTGATTAGTTACAAGTACCGCCGCTGCGGCTGGTCATACCATATACACTGCATTTATCCGCGCCGCCGGTACAATAGAAATCCCCCCCGGTTGCAGGAGTAGGGTCATACCAAAAAGAAACCCCGGCCGTATCGCCCGCTCTGCGGGAACAACAAACTTTGTCTGCATCTGAGGCTGGGAAAAAGCGATAAGTAAACGCGTCAGTCGTTAAAATAGCCCCAGATCCTCTCCCGGAGGAGGTACCAGACATTTGCACATCTAAGCTCTTGGCCGTAAAGGCGGAAGGAACATGCCCCGCAAAAGATTCCAACTCCATGGAAGATAATAAACGGGTTTTGGAATCCGCTATCTTTTTTAGCAAAACACGCGCTTCCGCCGCGCGGGATTTTTCCACCGTTTTTTCATACAACGGCACCGCCATAGTAACCAACAGCGTCATAATAATTACGGCCACTAACAGTTCTATTAATGTAAAACCTTTCTTCATAATATATCTCCTAAAAGTTACAAGCCACGCTGGTAGTACGGGGCAAGTCATACACATCGCAAGCGGCTTGCTCTCCCACGCAGGAGAGGGTTTGGTCGTCCCGGTTAAAAACAATACAAGTGCCCCCATAATGTCCGCCAACTCTTTTAGCGCCGATGCGGCTGCCGCTAATAAATTTATATTGGAAATTTTCCGTAGTTAAAACGGAATTTTTATCCATACTGGCCCCACTGTCTTGAAACATATCCAAACGCCCTATGCCAATTTCGTTGGTAGGGGGATTATTAAATAAGGAATTGTAATCATCATAGCCAAAATTCACAGCCAAGCGTTCACTGGAGTCATACAAGTTTTTTAAAGCGGCCATAGCCTCCGCCGCGCGGGCGCGCTCCACCACCCGGCGGTACTGCGGCAACGCCAAAGAAGACAAAATACCTATAATAATCACTACCGTCAACACTTCTATTAATGTAAAACCTTTTTTATTTTTCATAACATGCTATCCTTTAAAAACATCTTGTTTCATCAAAGTTAAATACATCTTCGCAAGAGGTTCCGCAGCAATACATTTTATTGCCGTCATAGGCAAAAACAGTTCCTTTCACGCCGCTTCCTCTGAGAAGTTTGCCAGTCACTACGGTAGGTTTGGATAAATCATACTCATAATTGGTCGTAGTAATTTTAGCACCTGAAACACTGTTGGCCCCTTTTACGCCAATATCCAACATGGTAGCGGCAAAGCCCGCCCCGCCGGATACGGCAAAAGAACGGTGCCCGTTTTCAATAGCCCAGCGTTCGCGCGACTCAAACATAGGGGTAAGCATATTGGACGCTTCCGCCATACGCGCCCTGTTCAAACTGCGGCGATACTGCGGCATGGCAATGGCCGACAAAATACCCATAATCAGCACCACCGCCAGCAACTCTATCAGGGTAAAACCTTTCTTCATACAAACCTCCACTAAACATAGTGTATGATTTTTTAAAACAATTACAATACCAATTATAACTAAATACCCCGCCCAGCGTAAAGTTTTACCCCTTTTAATTTGCTATGATATAAGGCGGATTTAAGGCTTCAATTTGCCGGAGGTTTTTATGAGAATTTATGACGATATCCAATTAGATTATTGTGATGTGCTGCTGCGCCCCAAACGCTCCGCCTTGGCGTCACGCAGTGAAGTGGATATTGAGCGCGAATATATTTTTAAATGGTGTCCAACCGTGCTAAAAGGTACGGGAGTTGTTGCCGCCAACATGGCAACCACCGGCACTTTTGAAATTGCCAAAGAAATGCAAAAGCTCCATCTTTTCACCGCTTTGCATAAACATTACACCGCGCAAGAAATCATAGATTTTCTAAAAAATAACAAAGACAACCAGTTTTTGTTTGTCAGTTCCGGCGTGTCCGACGCGGACTTTGAAAAACTAAGCCAAGTCATGCAAAGCGGCTTAATCCAAAATATTTGTGTGGACGTGGCAAACGGCTATTCCCCCTATTTAATCAGCTACATTAAAAAAGTGCGCCAAGCCTGGCCCAAGGCCTTAATTATGGCCGGAAACGTGGTAACCGGGGACATGTGTGAAGATTTAATTTTAAACGGGGCCGATATCGTTAAAGTAGGCATTGGGCCCGGCTCCGTATGCACCACCCGCAAATTAACCGGCGTAGGGCGGCCCCAATTTTCCACCGTCATAGAATGCGCGGACGCAGCCCACGGCGTGGGCGGCATGATTTGCGCCGACGGAGGATGCACCGTACCGGGTGACGTATGCAAAAGTTTCTGCGCCGGGGCGGATTTTGTCATGCTGGGCGGCATGCTGGCCGGCCATGCGGAAAGCGGCGGGGAAATGTGCGAAAAACACTTTCAAACGCCTGAGGTAAATTTTATTGACGACAAAACCTGCGCCATGACCATAGAAACCAAACAATATAAAAAATTCTACGGCATGAGTTCCGAATACGCCCAGGAAAAACACTACGGCGGCATGAAAAAATACCGCGCCAGCGAAGGGAAAGTGGTGGAGCTGCCTTACCGCGGCCCCATAGAACACACCCTGCTTCACCTGCTTGGCGGCATGAGAAGCTGCATGACGTATATTGGCGCCAAACGCTTAAAAGATATGCCCAAATGCGCCACTTTCTACCGGGTAAACCGCCAATTAAACACCATTTTTGGAAACGAATAGCCTGGCTCCGCTTTATAAAAAGCGGATACCAATATATAGGTAAAACTGATACAATGTACAGGTTAAGTTAAACGTCCCAGGGTATCCTGCGGCAAAGGAGAAAATAAATGATTAAAGAAGGTTCCAAAGCAAAATTTGACTATACGCTTACCGTGGACGGTAAAGTGGCTGACACTTCCTCCGGGCGCGGGCCGCTGGAATACACGCACGGGGCGGGTATGATTATCCCCGGCTTGGAAAAAGAACTGGCCGGCATGAACGTGGGCGACAAAAAAACCGTAACCGTCAAGCCGGAAGAAGGCTACGGATTAGTGCGCGAAGACGCCATTAAACGCGTACCCAAAGAAGCCGTATCCAACGCGGAAGAATTAAAAGTGGGCGATATGGTAGGCGCCAGCAACGGAGAACATACTTTCCGCGCTATTGTAAAAGAAATTGGGGAAAAGGAAATCACCCTGGATTTTAACCACCCCTTAGCCGGCAAAGAATTGGTTTTTGAAGTGGAAATTAAAGAAATTAACTAATTTTTCGCCTTTTTTTCAAACACCCCGCGCGCCAGCCGGGGTGTTTTTATTTGGCGGCGGACCAAACAATTATTCCCGGCCCGGCAAAAAACCCGCCAAACAAGCAAACAGCCCCGGGATATCCCGGGGCCGTTAAAAAATAAAAATATCCGCCGGCAGCATTTACTTTTTATTTGCAAAACGCGCGCGCAAGCGTTTAAACCAACCGGCTTTGGCGGCGGGGCACTGTAAAGGCACGGCCACCACACCCAGCAATTTCCCGCTTTTATCCACTACCGGCAACAGCGGGCTTTGGGTTTGCTTAAATAACAAAAGGGCTTTTTGTTGGGAATCCTGCGCGGATAAAGAGGCGAAATCCCCGCTCATGACCGAACCCAACGCGCTGGAATGCGGGTAAAACAACATTTCCGCCGTGCGGATTACCCCTTTTAACTGCCCGTCTTTGGCGGTTACAAAACAAACCGCGGGTATCTTTTTGCGGGGGAATGTTTTTAAGCGTTCCACCGCGTCCGAAACCTTGGCGTCTGTTTTTAAGGAGACAAAATCCGTACTCATCACCGCCCCCACGCTGGAAGCGGGATACGCCAATACCTGGTTTAACAAAGCCACAAATTCCGGCTTTAAAGCGGCGGAAAGTTTTTCCCGGTACGGCTGGGAAAATTCCCTCATCATGCGCGCCGCCTGCACCACGTCCAGGCGGGAAAACACATACGCCCCCTGCCGGGCCGGCAGCCGGCGCAGTACGGCGGCCGCTTTGCATGGCTCCATATGGTTAAAACAGGTAATTAAAGTTTGCGCTTTTAAAGGGGAAATTAAAATAAGCGTTTCATGCGTAGCCAAACCGGCCAAGGCTTTAGCCGCCGCTTCAGGGGCGGCGGTAATAAATTTTTCGGTAATTAAATGGGCCAGTGTTTCTGCGGGAGAAAGCATAAAACCTCTTTCACGGTAATTATTTTTATTATAATAAATAAACAGGCGCCTACGCCAAACGTGAGGTGGAATATGCTTTTTAATAAACCCATTAACGATTTAACTTTCCAAGACGTAGTGGATTTTTGCAAAAAAGAAATTCCGGAAGGCAAACAGCTGGACTATAAATACCTGCTGCCTAAAAATAAAGAAAAATTCGCAAAAACAATCGCTTCTTTCGCCAACGCGCTGGGGGGCACCATCATTATCGGCGTACAGGATGATAAAAACGACAAGCCCGCCCCCCCTTTTACGGGCATTGCCTATCACGAAAAAATACGCAACAGCATAGAAGACATTATCCAAGTATATATAGACCCTATTGTCTTTGTGGACATCAACACCTGCGTGGGCCCCAACAACCGCATGTTTGTGGTCATTAATATTCCCCAAAGCAATTTAACCCCCCACCTAGTAGGGAAAAGCAAACGGGCGTATATAAGGACGGGCCAAAGCAGCCGGCCGGAAATGATTGTGCACCCCTCCAAACTGCCTTGGCTGTTGGACCACCGTAAAAAATCCGAACGCCTGCGCCATATTCTGTATGATAAAGCGGAAAGCCATTTTGATAATTATCTAAAAATGAAAAACATCCGCCAAGACGGCCTGCCGGTATGGACGCTGTCCGTCTCCCCTTTATACCCGGAAGAACAACTGACGGACTATAAGCTCCTGCCGCAGCTTATTAAAGAGTGCACCACCCAGGCGTGGTTTGGCTCCCTGCCCGGGGAAGGCTACCCCCTCCAGCCCGTGCAAGACGGGGCAACCGTTATCAGCAACGTGCAAGACATACACAAAACCACTGAATTTAACGTTTACGGGCTGCTGATGGATAAACGCATTGCCGGGGAAACCAAAACTTTTAACGGGCACAAAGCCCGCGTAGTAAGCGTGGAAAAACTGGCGCAGGAACTGGTGCTGTTTTTTGTAACCGCCATTAAATATTTAAATAAAATATCGTTTGGCGGCTCTTTATACTTCCGTTTAAAAATGAGTAACAGCCACGCTTTGCGCGTATCGCTGGGGAAACAAAAAGCCACCGTATTAGAAGATTACCTGCGTATGGACAGAACCTTCAACTTGGCCGAACTGGAGGATGGACTCTCCGCCATCATACAAAGTATTTTGCAGGAAGCCGCCTGGGGCTTGGGCATACCGGCGGACGGTGCGCTTTTAAAAACATTGGTAGACGGTTTTCTGGGAGACATTGAATAATGAGTGAAATTTTTTATTCCACGGATCCGGCTTTCTGCCCGCACTGCAAGCATATTCCGTGCGTATGCAACCAGTTGGGCAAGCCCAAAACCCAAACGGAGCCGGTCCGCGTACGGTTTATCAACACGGCCAAAGGCAGCGGAATTACCCGGGTGGAACGCCTCGCTTTGCACCCGCAAGGAAAAGAGGAACTGCTAAAGAAAATAAAAAAATCCCTCGGTTGCGGAGGCACGGTAAAGGACGGCATGCTGGAAATACAAGGGGATAAAAAAGCCCGCGTGCAGCAAATTTTAGAAAAAGAAGGCTATAAAGTGCGCGCATTATAATACGCAAAGAGGTTTTGTATGAAAACAGGTTTTACGTTGGTGGAATTATTGGTGGTTATTTTGATTATCGGGGTACTTTCCAGTATTGCTATTCCCTATTATTTCAACGCGGTGGAAGCGGCGCGCAATACGGAAGCCATCCTTTTATGGGGCCGCACAAAAAACTTTTACCGCGGCCGGCAAATGGATGAAGAAGCCGCCCGCCGCTTAGAAGAAAAATCTAATCGGGAAGGAAAATTAAAACATTATAATATAGCCATTGTATGCCGTAACGAGCCCGGCAAAGAAGTATGCTGGGAAGCGGACTTTCTGCAAAAGGAACCCCGCCACGCGGAGTATAAATTAACCACTACCGATAACTTTCTCCACTTGGCCTGCATCGGCATAAACAACGCGGGGAAAGACTTTTGCCTCTCGCGCACAACCGAAGACAATAAAACGGAAATAGACGGTCAGGAAGCTTACATCATCCGCTTTTAAATCAAAATCCCCGGTCTAAAAAAGACCGGGGATTTTTTAATTTCTATAACTTTATTTGCCGGCGAACGCCAAACGAATCTTTTTAGCCGCCATTGCGCTTAATTGTTGGGCGGTTAAAGAGTCTTTTTCAGAAGGGACCAACACCTCAAAAGATTTTTGAGCCACTTTCTTTTTACTATAGCACTGCGTCATTTTAAAATTCACTTTTAATCCGGTTTCATCTTCCGTTACGGAAAGAAGAGCGCCTTTTAAATCCAAGCCGTCCCAACCCAATACCTCGGTATTGATTTTAATAGCCAAGCCTTTGTCCGTAAGCACAGGATTAAAAACAAAACCTAACGCGCCGGAATATTCTTCCGCCGGGGCTATCCCCCCGCACTTTCAGCCTAACAATTATTAGGACATTTCGCCAACTGCCAAAAGGCCTGTTTTTATATAGGACTTTTGGTCCCATAAATGGCTCTTTCCTGTCTAAATAAAAAAGATAAAACAAACAAAAAAAGCCGACAGTAAATAAAACTGTCAGCATTTTTGTCAGCATCCGCTGTATAGTTTTTTGTTACATAACGGACCCAAACACTTCTTAGACGAACAAAAAAGGGGCCTCTAAAAGAGGCCCCTTAAATGGCTCCCCGAGTAGGGCTCGAACCTACAACCTACCGGTTAACAGCCGGTCGCTCCACCATTGAGCTATCGGGGAATAAAACGTTTGTTGGGAATATTCCCAATCACTACATACATATTTTATTAAAAAAAAAATTGTTTGTAAACAACTATTTGTTTTTTGCCGTAACCACCGTCCAAAAATCATTATGTTTACGGCCCAATAAACTAATTAATATTAGTATAGCAAATATGCCCGATACCGCGCATAACGTAACGTATAACCCGGCCCAATGTATACAGTATGCCATGCCCAGCACGCAAACGCTTTCCACCGTATACGAAGCGGTGGCAAACAATCCCAGCGTTTTACTGCGCAGCGCCTCCGGCGTACGCAATAAAATAATGCTGATAACCATGGCCCCAAACGCGCCGAAAGGAACGCCGCAAAAAACAGTAGCCGCCAAGACGGCCGCTTTGGGCAAATTGAGCAGGAGCACCAAAACAGACAGCAAATACCCGGCGTAATTTACGCTTAATAAAGTAAAAAACGTAAACCGCTTGGCGGCAGCCGCAAAAAACAATGCGCCGCCAAAAGCGCCTAAGCCAAAGGCGCCGCCCAACAAACCAAAATAAACCGAATCAAACCCCTTTTCATATATATAAGAAGGAAGCAAAACCAGCTCCCACGCCTGCCCCAGCAAAAAAGTAGGCAAGGTAAACAAAACCGTTTCTTTTAAAATTTCGTCCCCCCACATATTGGAAAAAGCCTCTTTAAAGCTGACGCTGGGGCGCAAAACACGGGGCTTGCGGTTTGTAAACATCAGCAAACACAGGATAACAATCACCACGCAAAAAGCCGTACACACAACCCATGCGCCCAACAGCCCCATATAAGCAATCACCAGTCCGCACAAAAGCGGCCCCGCTACGGACATGACCCCGTCAAACGCTTCTATCATGCCGGACGTTTTGGAAAGGGGCACATCCGCATAACGCGAAAACGTGGGAGACAGCGCCGTGCGGGCCAGCTGGCCGGGCGCGTCAAACACGGAACTGGCAAAAATCAGCCCCCCCACCAGCCAAGGCGCGTCCTGCCCGGCAAAGACAAGCGCGGTAATGGCGCCAATTAATATCAGTTGGGACACTTCACACCCAAACATCACTTTGGAACGGCCGAAACGGTCAATCACCTGCGCGCCAAAAAGGGAAGAAAATACATTTGGCAACAGCGAACAAAACCCCACAATACCCGTCCACAATATGCTGCCCGTGGTGCTTAAAATATACCAAGGAAGCAAAATCTGCATGAACTGGTTTGCCAGAGAAGAAAATGCCTCTGTTGTTAGAATTAATTTCCAAGGGGTTTTATTGGCTGATTTAGTTAATAATAACATAGTATTTTACCCTAAAATTATATAAAATGATGTTGTTGTAAGGGGGAATTATGGCTGAATATAAAGACTACTATAATATATTGGGCGTTGGCAAAAACGCTTCGGACGCCGAAATAAAAAAAGCGTTCAAAACCCAGGCGCGCAAATGCCACCCGGATATGCACCCGGAAAGCGAAAAAGCCAAATGGACGGAAAAATTTAAAGATTTAAACGAAGCCTATACCGTTCTTTCCGACAAACAAAAACGCACTATTTACGACCAGGTAGGCAAAGAAGGCTACCAAAACTACGCCAAAGGCGGCGGTGCCAGCGGCGCAAGAGGCGCAAGATCCTCCGCATACGGCGGAGGCAACCCTTATCAGCAATACCAGCAATACGGCGGGTTTGGCAACTCCGGCGCCTCATACAACTTTAGCAGCTCCGGCGGCAATTTTAACGGGGCGGATTTCAGTGATTTCTTTCAAAGCATTTTTGGCGGCATGGGAGGCATGGGCGGTTTTTCCGGTTTTGGTCAAAATTTTGGCCGCTCCGCCGCGGCGGGAGCCCAATCCGGCGACGTGGAAGCCGAACTGGCCCTTAACTTGGAAGACGCCCACCGGGGCGGCAACATGCAGCTTACCCTGCCCAACGGGCGCAACGTTACCGTAAAACTTCCGGCGGGCGTGAGCGAAGGCAAAAAAATCAAATTAAAAGGCATGGGCAACCCCACCCAGCGCGGAAACGGGGATTTATACCTCATTATCAAAATCCGCCCGCACGCGCAATTTAGGTTGGAAGGGGAGGATTTGCACGTTCCCGTTACCATCATGCCGTGGACGGCGGCCCTGGGCGGCGTGATTTACGTGCCCACGCTGGACGGCCCGCTTCAAGTAAAAGTACCGGCCGGCACGCATAACGGCAAAAAATTAAAAGTGAGCGGCAAGGGCCTCAGTTCCAAAGGCAGCCTGTTTATCACGCTGAACATCGATGTCCCGCGCAGCTTAACCAAAGAACAAAAAGATTTGTTCTCTAAACTGGCGGCCATTTCTTAAGGAGCCTGTATGACCGAAATTACCTGCACTTACATAGGGGACGGACAGACCGAATTAAAACACGGCCCTTCCGGCGTGGTTATCCATACGGATTTACCGCCCGATAACGGCGGCAAAGGGAGGTTGTTTTCCCCCACGGATTTACTGGCCTCGGCCTTTGCTTCCTGCGTGTTAACCATTATGGGCAAAATGGCGAGCGCCCGGGGTGAAAACCTGCAAGGGGCCCGCCTGACTATTACCAAAGAAATGGCGCAAGCTCCCCGCCGTGTAGGCGCGTTTGAGGTCACCATCACCTTTCCCGCGCACTTTACGCAGGAGCAAAAAAATTTTTATAAAACGGCTGTTAACGCCTGCCCCGTGCATCAAAGTTTGCGCAGCGATATAGGCTTAACCGTCCATATTAAATAAAAGGAGAAAA
The DNA here is from genome assembly GCA_944324655.1 of Candidatus Avelusimicrobium aviculae. GTDB lineage: Bacteria > Elusimicrobiota > Elusimicrobia > Elusimicrobiales > Elusimicrobiaceae > Avelusimicrobium > Avelusimicrobium aviculae. The sequence continues at coordinate 15,937 of CALUXF010000016.1, read as the reverse complement.
TTTTATGGCAAAAACCGTTACAACTCTGTCTGACAATTTACACACCACCAGCCTTACCGAAGGGGTATCCACCCCGGTGGATACGCAGTTTTTAACCCCGCGCGAACATATGAACCCCGGCGAAGTACTGGCCGCCGCTTTGGGCGCCTGCACGCTGACTATGGTGGGCTATGCCGCCTCCAAACGGGGCGATAATGCGGCCGGCACCAAACTGACGTTGGACCCGGTCTTTGACGATAAGCACACCCGCATAGTAAAAATCGGGCTGGAGTTTGACTTTCCGTCCACCTTCACGCCGGAACAGAAAAAGTTCTATGTAAACGTGGCCAAAACCTGCCCCGTACACAACAGCTTGCGCGAAGATATTGAATATACCGTTACGGTAAAATAAATCTTTCCCCCCGCCGGGCCTATGCCCCGGCGGGGGTATTTATAAAAAGCTCATCACAGGTCTATGCCTAAAATAAACTGGAAAGAAGTTCTTGTTACCTTAAAAGATTTAACCAAAGCCTCCATAAAAAAATACACCTTATGGATTTTGCACTTGTCCCCCCACCAAAACCTGCTGCAGGGCGTGTTGTTATATACCATTTTGGGCTGGATGGCGCTTTCTTTGCCGTTCATGAACACGCAGGACGTGGCCTGGATAGACAACCTGTTTACGGCGGCTTCTGCCGCTACCACCACGGGCTTAACAAGCATAAGCACGCCGGATAGTTACTCCTGGCTGGGGCAGCTGGTGATACTGATTTTAATACAGGCGGGAGGGCTTGGGTATATGACGATGTCCTCCTTTGTGTTTTTGTCTTTTTCCCGCCGGTTGCGCCCGCACCAAAAAGAAGTACTCAGTGCGGAATTTTCCCTCCCCAGTGAGCTAAACCTGCACGACTTTTTGCGCGCCGCCATCATCTTTACCGTGGTAGTGGAAAGTTTGGGCGCCGTGTTTTTATTTAACTATTTCATGCACCATGATTACGGCATCTTCCGCGCGGCCTGGTACAGCATATTCCACAGCATATCGGCTTTTTGTACGGCCGGGTTTAGCTTGTGGAACAACAACCTGACTAACTTTTACGACAGCAAAACCATCAATATTATCATTTCACTGCTGTCTTTACTGGGTGCCATTGGGTTTATTGTGGTAACGGATGTTTTTAATTGGATTACCCGCCGCGCAAAAGGGCTCTCTTACACGTCTAAAATTATTTTGATTACCATTACCAGCGTAATTACCTTTGGCACGGTGATGCTTTATATTACCAACCCGGTTATGAGCCTGTGGGAAGCGTTCTTCCAGGCCACCTCCGCTATGACGACGGCCGGCTTTAACACGGTGGAAATTGGCGCCATGTCCACCTGTTCCTTACTGGTTATGATTATTTTAATGAGCATCGGCGGCGCCCCCAGCGGTACCGGCGGCGGTATTAAAAGTACGGCATTTGTCAGCATTATGGCCATTTGGTATAACCGCCTTTTGGGCCGCAAACACATTTCGTTTCTAGACCGCCGCATTCCCATACAAAAGCTGTATTTGGCCACCTCCACCTTTATTTTTTACACCATTTTGCTTTTGGCCAGCGTGTTTTGGTTGACGTATTGCGAGCAGGACAAGCCTTTCTTAAGTTTATTTTTTGAAGCCGCCTCCGCGTTGGCCACGGCCGGGCTGTCTATGGAGTTTACCTCCCAACTAAGTACCTGGGGCAAGATTATCATTATCATCACCATGATCATCGGCCGCGTGGGTGTAATTACTTTTGGTATGGCCCTGTTAAGAGATGATGACGACGAGCCAGACCCGGAACCCACCGAAAAAGCGGACCTGGCCATCTAACCGCCGCACATGGCATAAAAAGCATTTTTTGTAAAATATACCTATGAAATTCTTTCTAATCAGCTTAGGCTGCCCCAAAAACCTAACCAACAGCGAGGAATTCACCGCCCGCTTGCTGGCCCATGGGCATAAACTGGTGTTTTCCCCGCAAGAGGCGGACACGGTTATCATCAACACCTGCGGGTTTATTTCCTCCGCCGTAAAAGAAGGAAACAAAGAAATCCGCCGTGCGCTGGACTTAAAAAACCAAGGCATTATCAAACGCGTAGCCGTTACCGGCTGCATGGTGGAGCGTTACCGCCAAAAGCTGGCGAAAGATTTCCCGCAGGCAGACACTATATTTTCCATAGCGGCGCAGGAACATATAGAAGATTTATTGGATAAAGACGGTTTGTTTTTAGAACCGCTTGCGGCAAAACTCTGTCTGCCTGAATTTAAAATGACCCTCACCGCCCCCCACACCGCCTATTTAAAAGTGGCGGACGGCTGCAACAACCGCTGCGCTTATTGTACCATTCCATCCATACGCGGGCCGTACCGTTCCAAGCCCATGCCGCAGGTGATAAAAGAAGCGCGGCTGATGGTGCAAAACGGGGTGAAAGAAATATCCCTTATAGCGCAGGACACCACTTCTTACGGGCTGGATTTATACGGGGAGTTAAAGCTGACCGAGCTTTTGCAAAAACTGCTTAAAATACGCGGGCTGGGGCGTTTGCGCATTATGTACGCCTATCCGCACCGCGTAACGCGGGAGCTGGCGCGGTTAATGGCCGGGGAAGAAAAAATTTTCCATTATTTGGACATTCCCCTCCAGCACATAGCGGACCCAGTGCTTAAAAACATGAACCGCCATTGCGATGCGGCCAAAATACGCCAAACACTGGATATGCTTAAAAAAGAAGTGCCGGACATTTCCCTGCGCACCAACTTTATAGTGGGATTCCCGCAGGAAACCAATAAAGATTTTCAGGAACTTAAAAAATTTGTGCGGGAATATGAGTTTGACAATATGGGCGTGTTTGAGTTCTTCCGCGAGAAAGGCACCGCCGCTTATGACAGAAAGCAAATCCCCGCCGCCGTGAAACACCAGCGCGCGCGGGAGCTGGAAGAAACCCAAAGCCGCGTGATAGACAAATTAAACAAACGCCTGCTGGGCAGTACGCTGGAAGCCATTGCCGACGGGAGGGACTTTGGCCGCACCTATAAAGACGCCCCGGATATTGACGGGCGCGTTACCTTCACCCGCCCCGTTAAAACAGGCAGCATTTTCAAAGCCCGCGTAGTGGCCGCCCAAGGGTACGAGCGGGAACTGGAACCGTTAACCGATAAATAAAAAACCCCCGGCTTAGCCGGGGTTTTTTATGGGCTTTTATACAAAACAGCAAATACAGTTAATAAAGGAAGCTTGCCGGCGCGCGTTACAGCTGGTTGGTCAACGCGTCCACCAAGAAAGACGCCCAGCCGATGTCCAACTCCTGCGTCATGGGTTTGGAGTGGGTAAAATCCTTCTCAAACAGGCGTTGTTCCAACTCGGCCACAAAGGCGGGGTCGTCTATCCCCAGGCTCATTTCGCTGTTTATAAACAGGCTCATTTTGTCAAAATTGGCCGAACCCACCACCGCCCATCCGTCATACAGGGCGGCTTTTACATGGCTCATGCCGTTGTAAAAATACACTTTTACCCCGTTGTTAAAAAGCTGGTTGGCTTTAATGCGGTTGTTGGCGTCCATAATGCCGATGTCGTTCTCACCCGGCAAAATAACGCGCACGTCCACCCCGCGCCCGCGGGCTTTAATCAGTTCATCCACTATCCGGTCATCTGAGAAATACGCATTTTGTATATAAATGCGTTTTTTGGCGCGGCGGATGGCTTCCCGCTGGGCTTTAAAGATTTCCGCGTCGGTAGGTTTGGTATACATCAGGCGCACGTTTATCATACCGGGGACTTCTCGGTTTACGTCGCGGGAGCGTTTGCTGAACAGCTTGCGGTAGGCGGCGGCGTAATCTCCCCCCCAGCCGGTAAAAGACCAGGTTTCATAAAAATTCTTAACCAGCCGGCCCACCACCGGGCCTTGCAGGGCCAGCATCATGTCATGCCAAGTATAGCGGTATTCTTCCCCTATATTCATGCCGCCGGTGTAAGCTATTTTGCGGTCCACAATATACACTTTGCTGTGGTCAAAATTACTCCAGGTATTTAAATGGGTGCGGGCGGCGGCTTTGGATTTTTTTTCAATATAATCGTCTATGCTTTTGGGCATTTTGAAATGATCGCCGGGGGTAAATTCCGGGTCTTTGACGGAATTTAAAATGGTGTTTAACTCATCCACTATCACGCGCACGTCAATCCCGTCGTTGGAGCGTTCACGCAGCATATCGGCTATTTTCAGGCCGTAAGGGTCCGCCGCAAAAATATAGGTGCGCACAAAAATAGACTCCTGCGCGCGCTGCATGGCTAAAATAAAATGCGGGAAAAATTCTTCCCCGTCAATAAGCAGGGTAACATGCGCCTTGTAATTTTGCCGGCTGACGTGCTTATCCAGCCATTTATTAAAATCTTGCAGATCCATTTCCTCGCCAGAAGAAGCCAGCGGCGGCACTTGATCCAAATCATTTATTTTAGGCGGAAGCGCGGTATAAAGCGTAGACGTGCCCATGGAAACCAACCTGTGCGTGGACGTAAACGGCGCCTTAATCACCCCAAACAAATGGCTTTTTACAAAAAAGGAATAAATAAATGAGAGCGAAAAGCCCAGCCCCGTCATTTCCTTTTCCACTTGGTAATAATCCGGCAGTTTCAACTGGATAACTTGGTCTTTTTCCACGTCTACATATAAAAAGGGAGACAAGGGAACGTTCTGCAGCGTAAGCAAATACTTTGTATAAGGTGCCTGAGTGGCAATAACCGCCTGTTTTAAACGTTCATACAACAGCGTGCGAAACGCTTGGGAAGATACTCTGCCCACCAGTTTTACGTCTGCCGGAGCGTCATTTAACTCTACCAAATCCGCCGTGCCGTCTTGGCGGCGGTAAAGCATGGTTTCATAGTTTTGAATAAAAATTACCCGGCCTTCCATGGGGTTTTGCGGCAACAGGGAAAGAAGCGTATCACGCAGTAAAATAAACCAATCCGTCCCGGCCAAGGCCACCGCCTGCGCCTGGGCGGGGGTGGTTCTCCCGTCGGCCGCTTGAACGCTTAAACCCAATACGCTCAGGCGGGGGTTTTCTTCCAGCTCTTTTAAATTGGCCTGCAAGTAAAAGCTTTTTCCTTCCATATCATAGCGGATAAACAATTTTTGGGCGGAAGTAAACGCTTGAGACGGGTTGATTTGCCCGCCGTCTACGGCTTTTAACACCTGGCGGCCTTTACGCTGCTGGGTGGCGCAGGCGCACAGCATAAAAGTTGCTAATAAACAAAAAATGAAATGGAAAATTTTCAACCTCATTTTTTTATTTTAGCAAATCCTGTATACGGCCCAATATGCTACCATAAAGCCATGAAACAATTTACCCACCCTTATTTTAACGCCATAGCCAGCCTGCTCACAGATCTGGACGGGGCCGAAGCCCCTTATATAGAAACCGCCTCCCAGTGGACGGCCCAAACGCTTTGCCAAGGAAATATTATCCACACCTTTGGCTGCGGGCACAGCCTAAGCCCGGCGCTGGAGCCGTTCCACCGCTCCGGCTGTTTTGCGGCGGTAAACGTTATTTTGGCGCCGGAACTGCAATTTATGCACGGTGCGGCAACCGGCACCCGTTTGGAAAGACAAGAAGGCTACTCCCCCCGCATACTGGCCCAACACAACCTGCAAAAGGGAGACATTTTATTTGTGTTTTCCAACTCCGGGCGCAACCCGGCCGGCATTGACGCCGTTTTATACGCTAAAGAAAAAGGCGTAAAAACGGTAAGCGTATCAGCCAAGCACGCCCACCAAAAAAGCCGCTCCCGCCACTCCGGCGGGCTTATGCTTTTTGACGCGGCGGACCTGGCGCTGGACAACCACTGCGCCGCCAATGAAACCTGTTTGGAACTGGACGGGCTTCAGCTTGCCCCGCTTTCCACCGTGGCGGCCTGCGCCGTCTTTCACGCGGTACTTTTCCGCGCGGCGCAGATATTGGCCGAGCAAGGCGTAAATTTGCCCGTATACCAAAGCAGCAACCTGCCGGGAAACGACGAAACCAACGAGCGGCTCAGCCAGCTTTACAAAAACCGCATTAAGCATTTATAACATACATATAAAAATATCCCCCGGCTAAGCCGGGGCTTCTACATAAAAATATAGCCCGGCTGAAACGCCGGGCCATGTTTGCGTATGGGATTTATTTTATAAATAAGGCTTTATGGCTTTATGTACTTTTTGCGCCACCATTTCATAACCGGCGGCGTTGGGGTGGATAGGGTCCGCTTTGTATTTGCTTTTGCCAAAAATGCCGTCCAAAATACCGGGCACGAAAAGGGCCTGTTTCTCTTTGGCGATTTGTTTGTACAGCTTGGTGTAGCGCCCCATAGCCGGGTAACCGCCCGTGTCCACCAACACGGCAATGGCGCCGGCGGATTGGACTTCGTCCACTATTTGGCGGATGGCTTGCTCTGTCTGCGCAAACGAAACGCCGCGCATATAGTCATTTCCGCCAAATTCTATCAGCACCATATAAGGTTCGGCTTGTAATACTTGGGGCAGGCGGCTGGGCGCGTTGGCGGCCGTGTCGCCGGATAAACCCAAATTAATGACAGGCCGGTTTACCATTTGGCCTAGCACGGCCGGGTAAGCGCGGTCTTTCCCCGCGCCGTAGCCGGCGGTCAGGCTGTCCCCAAACGCCACAATGTTTTTGCCCGGGTTGCCTACATTTTTAATTTCCGCTGTTCCCCCAAACATAAACCACCCCGCGCCAAGCAGCAACAGTATAAATAAAAAATATTTCCGCATAAGTTTATTATAAGAAATATCCCGCCCGGAAGGGATTGACTTTTCCGGCTGTTATTATAAAATAAGAGTATGAAGAAGCCGACGAAAAAAGACCTTCAAAATACCTTATTAAACGCGGCCCAGGCGGCGCGGGAAAATTCCTATTCCCCCTACTCCCATTTTAAGGTAGGGGCGGCTGTTTTGGCCCGCAGCGGACGCGTTTACACGGGCACCAATATAGAAAACGCTTCGTTCGGTTTAACCGTTTGCGCGGAACGCAATGCCGTATTTGCCGCCGTGGGAGCGGGCGAAAAAGAAATTTTGGCGTTGGCGCTGGTCAGCGGGAAATTGCCGGGGGCGAAAGTAAACTCCCCCTGCGGGGCCTGCCGGCAGGTGCTGGCCGAATTTATGAAACCCAACGCGCCTGTTTATATGGGTATGCTGGAGGGAACAAAACGCGTTGTGGTAACAAAAACTTTGAAAGATTTGCTGCCGCTGGCTTTTCAACTTACCACCCATAAAAAGTAAACGCGCGGGCAACCGCGCTTTTATTTAGCTAAGAAGTCAGCGGCTATGGGGGATGATTATGCTGCACACCACATACAAAGGTCTAAACGCCTTTTATTTGGAAAATGACCAGCTGCGCCTTACTTTCCTGCCGGATTACGCCTGCAAACTGGCCAGCTTGGTAAAAAAATCCACGGGGCGGGAATTTTTATTCCAAAGCCCTAAAGAAAAACTGACGCTTCCCCACTACGGGGCGCCGTTTAGCCAATTTGACTCAAGCGGTTTTGACGAGGTTTTCCCCTCCATAGACGCCTGCCCCTACCCGGACGGAGAATACAAAAACATCCCCGTGCCGGACCACGGCGAAGTGTGGGCCATGAAATGGAAATGGGAACTGGCCCCCGGAGGAAATAAGCTGATTTCCTCTGTGCGGAGTGAAAATTTTCCGTATACGCTGTCCCGCTTAATTACGCTTAAGGATAATGAAATTACATTTCACTACACCGTAACCAATTTGGAAGAAGGCGGTTTTAAATTTATTTGGACGCCGCACTGCCTTTTGGCATGCTCCCCAAAAACCCGCCTGCTGATACCGGATAATTTAACCCAAGTCATCACGGTGGAACACGGCACCAAACGCCTGGGCCCGTGGGGAACCCTGCATAATTACCCGCTGACTACCGACGTAAACGGCCTGCCGTTAGACCTGGCCGCCACGGAGCCCGTCAGCGCCAATAATTGCGAAAAGTTCTACTTCACGCGAAAAAACACCGCCGGCTGGTGCGGGGCCGAACATACGGACAACGGAGATAAAATCATCTACCGCTACGACGCGGACAAAGTACCCTACCTGGGCGTATGGAAAACCCAAGGCGGCTACCGCGGGGACTACAACATTGCTCTAGAGCCCTGCACCGGCGTGTATGACGATTTATACGTAGCAAACAAAATCAAAAAAGCGGCGGTTATCGCGCCGCTGGGGCAGTACAACTGGAAGTTTAAAATCATTATTAAATAAAGGGGATAATTTATGAACCAAATGAACCAGATTGCGCTGAGAAATAAGTTTAACGAAGTATTCAAAAAAACAAAACTGTATTTTTTCGCCCCGGGGCGGGTAAATTTAATCGGGGAACATACGGATTATAACGGCGGGCACGTGTTTCCGTGCGCGCTGTCTTTCGGCACCCATGTGGTATTATGCAAACGCGATGACCGCAAAATCAGGCTGCATTCTTTAAATTTGGCGCACCAAGGCATTATTGAAACGGATTTAGACCATGTGGCCTTTCACCGCGAACAAGACTGGGCCAACTATCCGCTGGGCGTACTGCATGTTATGCAAAACCGCGGTTACAATATAGACCAAGGTTTTGAAATGCTGTTTTGGGGAAATATACCGGCGGGGGCGGGGCTGTCCTCCTCGGCCTCTATAGAGCTGGCCACCGCCGTGGCGTTAAATACGGCGTTTCAGCTAAACATTCCGCAAATAGAACTGGTTAAAATGGGGCAGGAAGCCGAAAATAAATTTGTGGGCATGAACTGCGGCATTATGGACCAGTTTGCCAGCGGCATGGGCAAAGAAGACCACGCCATCTTGCTGGACTGCAACACCCTGCAATATGAATACGTACCGCTGAATTTAAAAGGCATTTCCATTGTCATTATTAACAGCAATAAAAAACATTCCCTGGTCAATTCCGGCTATAATGACCGCCGGCGCGAGAGCGAAAACGCCCTCAAAGCCCTGCAAACCAAGCTGCCCATTAAAGCGCTGGGGGAACTGTCCATTGAGGAGTTTGAAAAACACAAAGATTTAATTAAAGACCCCATTGAACAAAAACGCGCCAAACACGCCGTGTATGAAAACCAACGCACCCTGCAAGCTACCGAGTGCCTGCGCAAAGGAGACGTGGAAACGTTTGGCAAGTTAATGAACCAGTCCCACATTTCCCTGCGTGACGATTACGAAGTAAGCTGCCCGGAACTGGACGTAATTGCCGAAACGGCATGGACGGTGCCCGGCGTATTGGGCGCGCGCATGACGGGCGGCGGATTTGGCGGAAGCGCGGTAGCCCTGGTAAAAGACAGCGCGGTAAAACAATTAATAGACACCGTGGGCAAAACCTATACGCAGAAAACCGGCCTCAAGGCGGATTTTTATATCGCCAAAATTGGCGGCCCGGCGCGCCAAATGGAAAAAATTTACTAACGCGCTTTTATTTTTAATAACAAAGTTTTACTGTAACGGAGACAAACTATGAAAAATATTTTGGTAGTAGGCGGGGCGGGGTATATCGGCTCCCACACCGTAAAAAGACTGGCTGAAAAGGGGTTTCACCCCGTGGTGCTGGACAACCTGTCCAAAGGGCATAAAGAAGCCGTATCCCAATACCCTTTTGAACTGGGAGACCTGGGGGACAAAGCCCGCCTGACGGAAGTGTTTAAAAAACACAAGATAGACGCCATTATGCACTTTGCCGCGTTTATTGAAGTGGGCGAAAGCGTGCAAGAACCCTCAAAATATTACCACAACAACGTAGCCAAAGTGCTTAATTTATTAGACGCCATGGTGGAAAACAACATTAAATATTTTGTGTTTTCTTCCACCGCCGCTACCTTTGGGGAACCCGTTAAGCCCAAAATAGACGAAACCCACCCCCAAAGCCCTATCAACCCGTACGGCAACACCAAACTCATGGTGGAAAAAATGCTGGAAGATTTTGACACCGCCTACGGCTTAAAATCCACCGCTTTGCGTTATTTTAACGCCAGCGGGGCCGATGAATCGGGCGACATTGGGGAATCCCACACGCCGGAAACGCACTTAATCCCCATTGTGCTGCAGGCGGCCGCCGGAAAGCGCCCGTCCATCAAAATGTTTGGCGACGATTACCCCACGCCCGACGGAACCTGCGTGCGCGACTATATCCACGTAAACGACCTGGCGGACGCGCATATTTTAGCCCTGGAAAAAATGTTTAAAGACAATGTAAGCGAACGCTTCAACCTAGGCAGCGGAAGCGGATACAGCGTGGCGGAACTCATCAAAAAAGCCAAAGAAATTACCGGCATAGATTTTAAGGTGGAAACAGCCCCACGCCGTGCGGGAGACCCCGCCGTTTTGGTGGCGGACAGCGCCAAAGCCCAAAAAGTGCTGGGCTGGAAACCCAAATATGATTTAACCAAAATCATTCAAACAGCCTGGAATTGGGAACAGCACCGCAAATTTTAGGAGGAATAATGAACATCTATTTGTTAATTGACCAGCTAATCGCCTACGCCATAGACCAAGAGCTCCTGGCCCCGGCCGACGAGGTTTGGGCCCGCAACCAATTGCTTGATTTGCTGAAATTGAACGATTATTCCCCCTCCGGCTTTAAAGGGGCCACGCCGGAGTTTCCCTGTGAAATCCTGTCAAAAATTTGTGACTGGGCCGCCAAACAAAAACTCTTTGAGCCGGACACCGTCACCCAGCGGGATTTGTTTGACACCAAATTAATGGGCGTGTTCGCGCGCAAACCATCGGAAGTGGAAAACGAATTTTTTGAGCTCTGGGCCCAAAACCCCAAAAAAGCAACGGATAAATTTTACCACGACGCCCGCGCATTGGACTATATCCGCACCGCCCGCGTAGCCAAAAACAAACACTGGAAGGCCCGCACCCCATACGGCGCGCTGGACATTACGATTAATATGTCCAAACCGGAAAAGGACCCGAAAGACATCGCCGCCGCTTTAAAAGCCGCGCCGGCTTCTTACCCGTCCTGCCTGTTATGCAAAGAAAACGAGGGCTACGCCGGCCGCACAAACCACCCGGCGCGCCAGAATTTGCGTTTAATTGGGCTGGACTTGCTGCAAGACGGAAAACCCTGGTTTTTGCAGTACTCCCCCTACGTGTATTATAACGAGCACTGCATTTTCCTTTCCGATACGCACGAACCGATGAAGCTGACTAAAAAAAGCTTTGAGCGTTTGCTGGCGTTTGTGGAAGTGTTCCCCCATTATTTTATAGGCTCCAACGCGGATTTGCCCATTGTGGGCGGCTCCATTTTAACGCACGACCATTTCCAAGGCGGGCGCTACGTATTTGCTATGGAAAAAGCCCCCATAGAAAAAACGTTTAAACTGGCCAAATTCCCGCGCGTGAAAGCGGGCATAGTCAAATGGCCGATGAGCGTCATCCGCCTGCAAGGCAGCAAAAAAGACTTGGCTGAAGCGGCGGACTATATCCTAAAAAAATGGCGCGTTTACAGCGACCCGAAGGCCGATATTTTAGCCAAAACCGCAGGCACGCCGCATAATACGGTTACGCCGATTGCCCGCCGCCGCGGCAAAGCGTTTGAACTGGATATCGTGCTTCGCAACAACCGCACGACGGACGAGTTCCCGCTGGGTGTTTTCCACCCGCACGAGGAAGTACACCACATTAAAAAGGAAAATATCGGCCTCATTGAAGTAATGGGCCTGGCCGTACTGCCCGCGCGTTTGGCTAAGGAACTGGCGGATTTAGAGCCGCTTCTTATTAAGAAAGATATAAAAGCCATACAAAAAGACCCAGCCTTAGCCAAACACGCCCCTTGGGCGCAAGAAATGCTGGCAAAATACACGTTTACCAAAACGAGCACGCAGGAAATACTGCAAAAAGAAGTGGGCAAAGTGTTTGCGCGCGTGCTGGAATACGCCGGCGTTTATAAACGCACGCCCGATGGGCAGGCCGCGTTTGAGCGGTTTTTAAAGAAACTGTAAGAAGAACCTTAAAAAACCATCATCAAAACCCCCGTCTTAAAAGCGGGGGTTTTTATATTTCTCCTTCCCCCCCTACTGCAAAAATATTTTTGACAATTTTCCTAAAAATTTTATAGAACAAAATATAGAACAAAATAAAAGGTATAAAACGGGAGGCGTTATGAAAGCCTTACACCCCAAACAAATCAAACTGCTGGAAATTTTAAAAAATAATATTTCGGACCCGCTTACCATGGAAGAACTGGCCGACCGGTTGGACGTATGCGGCAAAAGTGTGGTTTTCCACCACATTAAACAGCTGGAAAAGAAAGGCTATTTAAAACGCAACCCGGCCAACCCGCGAGACTATATTATTTTAAAAGACCCGGAGCGCAACGTCATCTATTTAAAAATGTACGGCATGGCCAAATGCGGCCCCGCCGGAACCATTTTAGACGGCACCCCCACCCGCATTGTACCGGTGGACCCCAGCATGGTGTATTTCCCCGCCTGCAAAGGGTTTATGGTGGAAGCGAAAGGGGACTCTATGGAACATCTCATTTCCCCCAAAGACTGGCTGATTGTGGAAATAAACCACTCCCCCAAAAACAAAGACGTGGTGGTTTGCGTAAATAACGGGGAAGTAATGGTAAAGCGCTTTAGCAAAGACGGGGACAGCGTGATCTTACAGTCCGAAAACCCGTTTTATACCCCCATTGTGGCGGACCCGCAAACCTTTCATGTAGAAGGCATTGTCAGAAGCATTATCAAAAGAAACGTAAGCTGTTAGTTTTCCTGCTGCGCGCGGGGAGGCCGAAACCCCGCGCCTGCAAACGCCGCAGCGGTTAAAAAACCCTGGGGCAATTAGTCGTAACCTCACCGGGGGCCGCAAACGCCCCCGGTTTTTTTGTGTTTTTCCGGTAGTACCGGGAACAGTTGCGGCGCCAAAAGGCCTAAACCCATATAGGCCCTATGACCCTTGTTGGCGTACAATTCTGTTTGATAGCATATAAAGAATATGAAACACGCCGATAAAAACTATTTTTTTATTTTGTTGCTGGCCGGTTGTTTTTTAGCGCCGTCCGGCTCTTTATTCGCCCAAAGCCGTTATTTAAAACAAGCCGCACAAAAAGCGCTGGAAACGGCCGGCTCAACAAAAGCGTTAACAGCGGAACAATTCTTTCTTAAAGAAAACCAACTTCTGGCCTTCCAACAAGTACGAAGAGCCCTTGTCCGCATGCCGGGCATACTGCAGGATAAAGAGTTTAAACCCCAACTGGATTTATTAAAACAACTGGGAATATATATCCCGGAAGGAGCGGACGAAAAAACCGTATTTGACATATTAAGCCAAAACATTGCTCCGCTGTCGCAGCAAACGCAGCGGCTTGTTTTTCCCTTATCTTTTCCCGCACGTTCCGCTAAAAAACAATTCTTATTCTTAAGAGACAACGAACAGCACATTAACCGCTTCCAAGAAGCCTTTTTGAACGGCCAGAAGCATCTTTCCTGGCAAACACCCGGCCGCCAGTCCGTTTCCATGGGCCCCACCAAATTCCCGGTTAATCCGCAGCATCCGCTCTATGCTTGCGGGGTAACCGCAAAAGAGATCTCACAGGGTAAATATTCTTCTTTGAGCCAAGTGTTTGATAAAATTTTTAATACCAACTTAACGACCCAGCAAAAATTAGCTTTAAGCCGGCATGTAGCCAAAACCGCGGAATTGGCCGGCCCGGATTTAACCCTTTTATACATTAATATGCTGCACGAAATACCCGCGGTTAAAATGGACGGCTGGGTCCCCCCGGCTATGGGCAAAGAATTACTCACTTACCTGCGCCATAAAGAAGCGCTGTTAATAGAACCGTTAAAAGAGGGAAAAACCTGGAGTGAAGAACAAGCCAATTTATTTTTGGATTTGGCTTCCCTTTTGCCGGCAGAAGAATCCGGCGCCGTGCTGGGCGCGCTTACGTATTTGGACCCTTCCACCGCCCAATGGCTGCTGCTGAACCCGAACGAAACAGTCCGCAGAAGCGCCATAGAAGAAAAACTGAAACAAGCCCGCAGCGCCGGGTTAAGATTTTCCAAAGCGCCGCTTTCCGCTCAGGCAAACCGTCAGGTAATACAGGCCCATTTGGAATTATTAAGACATTGGGACACGGCTTATACCGATATTTTAAATAATATAAAACAACGTATAGGGGCAATAGAATTTCTTCAACAGCAAGAAAAAAACAAACCCAACACGGTTATGAACACTCCGCTGGCCCTTTCCCAAAAATTGTATGTAAAGGCATATTATATGCGGTTAAAAAAACTGCATAATGTGGTATGGAACCACTTGGAAAATATAGAGGCGGAGTTAAACTCCCTGGAAGCCCTTTCTCCCAAAATAGCAAACTAGAGGCATTATTATGAACAACATTTCATTTTTTACGGCATTGTTATGCATAAGTTTATTTAGCATACCTTCATATGCGCAAAAAACCCCAAAACAATGGGGAAATTTATTCAAAAAAACCTCAGCAGAACTGAAAGGCAGTTCCACTTCCGCCGGATCGTGCCTTAAACCGCTTTCTCTGGAAGAAAGCGTGGCCTTGGAAAACCGCCTATTGGCGTTAAGCGAACTTAGCCGCACCCTGCGCCGAAACCCAAACCTTCCGAATGAATCCCATTTTGCGCAATACGCCCAAACATTAACCCTTATTGGGGAAACACTTCCCCCGGCTCCGCCGCCCAATGCCTCTGCCGCTGAAAAGCAACGTTACGCCACCCAGGTACACCAATATTTAAACCGGCGGCTGCAAGAAGAGGAAGCGCACTTAACCCTCCACATGCGCCCGCAGGATGGATTTGTTTCCAGTTTAACCGTCAATAAAATAAACTGGCTAAAACGCCGCCATGCGCGCACCCTGGCCAACGCCCAACAAACCAAAAAATGGGAGTTTATACAAGAAGCCTCTCAAAACAGAAAGGATACATTTTCATGGGGAGAAAAAGACTGGGACGAAGTTACCATCGGCCCGGCCCAAATGCCCCAAGACGAAAAAGATCCTCTTTTTTCCGCGCGTGAAACATTGCATAAATTGGCGGCCAATCCGCCCCAAAATTTCATCGCCGCTATGGATTTTATTACTTATTCCCCCCTTACTCCCTACCAAAAACAAAAAATGTGGCTGCATTTTGCCCACATAAATGATGTGATAGGCTATCAGTTAGCATACGGATATATGGGAGTGTTTCACAAAATTCCCGCATTAAAAGCCCCGGGAATTTTAAAACAGGAGGAGTCCCCCTCTCTTACGCAATATGCGCGGGATACACAGCTGGTATTAATTGAAAAATTAAAAAAAGGCGAAAAATGGAGCGAACAGCAAGCCAACGCTTTCTTTGATTTAGGCGTCTTTCTTAAACAAGACAACAGAAAAGACATCTTGGCCGCCCTGACGTATTTGGAACCCAACGCCGCTTTCTATTTATTGGCGCACCCGATGGAGAACGCCATCACGCATCAATTACGCGCCGAAATTAAAGCCGCGCGTGAAAAGGCGACTGTTTCCGCCGGAATAATTCAAAAAGCCCCTCTGCAAACCAAAACAGGGGTATTTAGCAGCCAGCGGCGGTTATTTGCTTTATCCAGCTATTATGAAACGTTACAAAACCGTTTATCCCATATAGAAAAACGTTTTATTACCCGCAAATACCAGCTGCAGCAAATAAAACGCCAACCCCTGCCGCAAGACCCAACCAGCAGAATGGACAAGCTGTCCTACCAATTATACTGCCAGCTGGATTTGCAGCACTTGCAGGAACTGAAAGACAAACTGGACGCGCGCAGCAAACAAATACAAACAGAAATTTTAGGACTATATAAAACATCGGGTTTTAAATGAAACTCCCCGGGCTTACGCCCGGGGTTTCTTTCTATACGAACAATTTCATTGTTCGCCCCAAATCTTCT